>NZ_JBFJVE010000071.1:0-13221 GCF_041624275.1 Shimia sp. | reverse complement strand
GGCGCGGCAAAAGCGGCTCAACGATCCGCCATTCCTCATCGCTCAGGTCATATCGTGCCATGCTCACCTCCTGCTCTTTCGCAGAAGTGAATCACGCTAATCTCGTCAGTGGAACCCCTTATTGAGTACAGACCCTAGGCGGCGCGGCTGGCGCCCATCACTTCCTCTGCGGCCCCGGTCAGCGCGCCGGCGATCACCTCCAGCTCGTCGCGGTTCAGCCGTGCCGGCAGGCGCACGTCGCAGGCGCGCATCAGCATGGCGCGGGTGCGCGGCAGCTCGGGCAGGTGGTCGAGGAACTGCCAGTTCCAGAAGGCGCGGGCATTGTCGGTGGACCGGCCGAAGACCTGCACCTTGACGCCGCGCGCATTGGCCGCCTTCTGAAAGGCGAGAACCTGCGCCGGGTCCATGTCGACGAGGTTGAACTGGATCGAATCCGGGGCGCGCTCCTCGGGGGGCAGTTTCTCGGGCACCTGCAACCACGGTGATGCGTTCAGCAGCCCGGCGACATGGTCGTGGTTGGCCCGCCCGTCGCGCACCCGGCGCGGCACCTCGGCCAGCTGCGGGCGGATGATCGCCGCCGACAGGTTGCTGAGCCGCAGGTTGTAGAGCGGCAGCAGGTTCTGCCAGCGGGCAAAGGCCTGTTCCAGCGCGGCGCTGTTGTCGCCGGGGCAGGGCTTGTGCTTCTGCCAGTTGTGCTCGTAGGCGCCCGACATGATGACCGCCCGCGCCAGCAGGTCGGCGTCGTCGGTGACAAGGATGCCGCCCTCGCCGGCGTTGACCAGCTTGTAGGACTGGAAGGAAAAGCAGCCGATGCGGCCGATGGTGCCGATCCGGCGCCCGTGCCAGGTGGTGCCGAGACTATGCGCCGCATCCTCGATCACCGGGATGCCGCGGGCCTCGCAGAGCGCCATGATCGCGTCCATGTCCGAGGTGTGGCCGCGCATGTGGCTGATGATCACCGCCGCGATGTCCTCCTTGAGCCGGGCTTCGAAATCCCCGAGATCGACCCGGTAATTGTCGCCGACCTCGCAGAGCACCGGCACGCAGTCGGCATGGACCACGGCCGAGGGCACGGCGGCAAAGGTGAAACCGGGGATCAGCACCCGGGCGTCGCGCGGCAGGTCCAGCGCCTTCAGCGACAGGAACAGCGCCGCCGAGCAGGAAGAGACCGCCAGCGCGTATTTGCTGCCCATCATGGCGGCGAATTCCGCCTCCAGCAGCGCCACCGGCGCATCCTGGGGCGCGGTATAGCGAAACAGATCGCCCGATTGCAGCAGCCGCGCCACCTCGGCCATGGCGGCCTCGGGGATCGGTTCGGCGTCATAGACATTGGGGGGCAGGGTCATAGTTTTCACTTTTCTTAACGCAATCTTCGAGAAAGATAAATTAAGCGCCGGGCAAAGGCCAGCCTCGGGGGGGCGGCGGCAGATGAAACTCCGATGACAGAAAGCGCGGCGGCGGCTCAGAGGCCAAGCCGGTCGCGCAGCGCGAACCAGGTCATCGCCAGCGCCAAGAGCGGGGTGCGAAAGCCCGCCCCGCCGGGAAAGGCCGGCGCCGGCACCCGCGCCATGGTGTCGAACCCCTCGCTCTGACCGGCGATCGCCTGCGCCAGCAGCTGCCCGGCATGGGTGGCGGTGCCGACCCCGTGGCCGGAATAGCCCGAGGCCGACAGCACCCCCGGCGCCAGCCGGGCGAAAAAGGGCATGCGCTTCATGGTGATGCCCAGCGTGCCGCCCCAGGCATGGTCGATCTCGACATCCTTCAGCTGCGGAAAGATCTCGACCATCGGCCGGCGCACCAGCGCCGCGATGTCGCGCGGGAACCGATAGCCATAGCTCTCGCCGCCGCCGAACAGCAGCCGCCGGTCATGGCTGAGGCGGAAATAGTTGATGACGAACTTGCTGTCGGCAACCGCCACGTCGCGGCGCAGCACCCCGTCCAGCTCGGCCTTGCTCAGGGGGCGGGTGGCGGCGATGAAATTGTTGATCGGCATCACCCGCGCCGCCACCTTCATGTCGAGCGTGCCGAGATAGCCGTTGCAGGCCAGCACCACATGCTCGGCATCGACCCGGCCGCGCTCGGTCTGCACGGTGTTGCGCGCGCCCCGGATCAGCCCGTGCACCGGCGAGGTTTCGTGAATGCGCACCCCCGCCGCCGCCGCCGCCCGCGCCAGCCCCAGCGCATAGGCCAGCGGGTGCAGATGCGCCGCATCCATGTCGAGCGAGCCGCCGACATATTTCGGCGAGGGGCAGATCGCCTGCATCCGCTCGCGGTCCAGCGCCTCGATATGCGGATAGTCGTAATGCTCGCGCAGATGGGCGACATGCTCATGCTCGTGGCGTACTTCGCGGGCGCTGAAACAGGCATGGGCCACGCCCGGAGTCAGGTGGCAGTCGATCGCATGTTTTGAAATCAGCGCCTTGGTCAGGGATTTGGCCTCTTGCGCCAGCAGCCAGAGCTTCTGCGCATCCTCGCGCCCGACCAGCCGTTCCAGCCCTTGCTGTTCCAGCCGCTGGCCCGAGCCGAGCTGCCCGCCATTGCGCCCCGAGGCGCCAAAGCCGACCCGATGCGCCTCGAGCAGCACCACGTCATAGCCGCGCTCGGCAAGATGCAGCGCCGCCGACAGGCCGGTATAGCCGGCCCCGACCACGCAGACATCGGCCCGGGTTTCGCCGCGCAGGGGGGCAAAGGGCGGCAGCGGCGCGGTGCTTGCCGCGTACCAGCTTGCCGGGTAGTGCCCCGGCCGGTCATTGGCATAAAGCAGGTTCACGGCGTCTTCCCCCCGGTCTTCATCTCGTCAAAAATACTCGCGCCGCTGGCCGCCGGGCGCTGCGGCGCCCGGCCCCCGGCAGGCTCACACGTTGAGCAGCAGATGCTCGCGTTCCCAGGGGCTGATCACCGCCAGGAACTCGTCATGTTCGGTGCGCTTGACGATGGAATAGACGCGGGCAAATTCCGGCCCGACGATGGCATGCAGCTTGGCCGCCTCCTCGAACAGGTCCAGCGCCGCGCCCAATTCGCGCGGGATCGCCTCTTCGCCGTCATATGCATCGCCCCTGAACGGCGCCGTCGGCTGGCGCTGTTCGAGCAGCCCCAGATAGCCGCAGGCCAGCGAGGCGGCGATGCCGAGATAGGGGTTGCAATCCATCCCCGCGACCCGGTTTTCCACCCGCCGCGCCGCCGGCGAGGAAATCGGCACCCGGATGCCGGTGGTGCGGTTGTCGCGGGCCCATTCGAGGTTGATCGGCGCCGCGTGGTCGCGCACGTAGCGGCGGTAGGAATTGACATAGGGGGCAATCATCGGGATCGCGGTCGGCAGATGGGTCTGCAGCCCGGCGATGAAATGCGAGAAGGCGGGGGTTTCGCCGCCCTCGGCATCGGAGAAGATGTTCTGCCCGGTGGCGATGTCCAGCACCGAATGGTGGATATGCATGGCGCTGCCGGGCTCGTCGCCGATCGGCTTGGCCATGAAGGTGGCATAGCAGTCATGGCGCAGCGCCGCCTCGCGGATCAGCCGCTTGAAATAGAACACCTCGTCGGCCAGCGCCACCGGGTCGCCGTGCAACAGGTTGATCTCGAGCTGCCCGGCGCCGCCTTCCTGGGTGATGCCGTCGATGTCGAAGCCCTGGGCCTCGGCGAAGTCATAGATGTCGTCGATCACCGGGCCGAATTCGTCAACGGCGGTCATCGAATAGGCCTGGCGGGCGGCGGCGGGCCGCCCCGAGCGGCCCATCATCGGCTCGATCGCCTTGGCCGGGTCGACATTGCGCGCCACGAGGTAGAATTCCATCTCGGGCGCCACCACCGGCTGCCAGCCCTTCTGGCGATAAAGCTCGACCACCCGTTTCAGCACGTTGCGCGGGCTGTATTCGATCGCCTTGCCGTCGATGTCATAGGCGTCGTGGATCACCTGAAGCGTCCAGTCCCCGGTCCAGGGCGCGGCGGTGGCGGTGGCCCAGTCGGGGCGCAGCACCATGTCCTTCTCGATGAAGCCCTCGTCGCCGGCGGCCTCGCCCCAGTCGCCGGTGATGGTCTGGTAGAAAATCGAATCGGGCAGGTGGAAATAGTCCTGCTTGGCGAATTTCTTCGCCGGCACCGCCTTGCCGCGGGCGATTCCGGGCAGGTCGGAGATGATGCATTCCACCTCGTCCAGGCGCCGCCCCTCGAGGTAGTCGCGCGCCGCTTGCGGGGTTTTCTCGATCCAGTCGGCCATCATGCCCTCTCTCTCTTGAAGAAATCGGCGATCTGATCGGCGAAGGTCTGGCTGGCGGTGGGCAGGTGGATGTCGTCCACCGCGCGGTCGAGCAGATCCTGCGGCACCACCCCCTTGCCGCGGGTGTTGATCAGCCCGCCGATCACCGCGGCGCCGAATTCGGGGTGCGGCTGGATGGTCAGGATCTGGTCGCCGTAAAGCAGCGCCGCGTTCTCGCAGAAATCGTTCGAGGCCAGCACCCGCGCGCCCTCGGGGCGCTCTGTCACCTGGTCCTGGTGCCAGGCGTTGAAGGCCATCTCGACGCCGCCGAAATCGTAGCTCTGGCGCCCGACGGCCCAGCCGCCGGCGAATTTCTCGACCTTGCCGCCAAGGGCCTGGGCGATGATCTGATGGCCGAAGCAGACCCCGACCAGCGGCCGCCCGGCGGCGGCGATCTCGCGGATCAGCTCTTCGAGCGGGGCGATCCAGGGGTGGTCTTCATAGGCGCCGTGTTTCGAGCCGGTGATCAGCCAGCCGTCGGCCGCCAGGGCCGAGGCGGGAAACTGCTGGTCGACGACGTTGTAGACCGCGAAGTCGAAGCCGTGATCGCCGAGAAGGGCGCGGAACATGTCCTCGTAGTCGCCCAGTTCCGCCTGCAGCTCGTCCGGGAAATGCCCGGTTTGAAGGATGCCGATTTTCATGTGTCACCGATATTTGATCAAATTTAGCCTAACCGAGAATGCCGCCCCTGCGCAAGGGGCGGGTCCGGCGTGGTTACCTGCCGTCCTTCCGCGTCCGGTGCCGTCACCGCCGACGCGAAAGGGCTCAGACTCTTTCGAGGTAGATCTTCCAGTGGTCCTTCGCCGGGATCTCGGCCAGCTTGGCAAATTCCTGGCGCTTGGTCATCACCAGATTTTCGATCAGCAGGGGCGGCAGGCAGCGGGCGATGAAGGCGTCGCTTTCGAACCGGTCGATGGCGGCGCCCCAGTCGGGGGCCAGCTGCGGCAGGTCCTGGGCATAGGCGTTGCCGGTGATCGGCGCCGGCGGCACCAGCGCCTCGTCGATGCCCTCGATCGCCGCCCCGAGCACGGTGGCCAGCATCAGATAGGGGTTGATGTCGCCGCCGGCGACCCGGTGTTCGATGCGCCGCGCCGCCGGCGGGCCGCCGGGGATGCGGATGGCGGCGGTGCGGTTCTCATAGGCCCAGCAGGCGCCGGTCGGGGCATGGGCGCCGGGCACCAGCCGGTCGTAACTGGGCCCGTGCGGCGCGAAGATCAGGGTCGAGGCGGGCATTGCCCGCACGCAGCCGGCGACCGCCTGTTTCAGGGCCTCGGTGCCCTCGGGGCCGCCGTTGTCGAAGACGTTGCGCCCATCCCGGTCGAGAACCGAGAAATGCACATGCATGCCGTTGCCGGCGTCATCGGCATAGGGTTTGGCCATGAAGCTGGCGGCCAGCCCGTGGCGCCGCGCCAGCCCCCGTGTCAGCGCTTTGAACAGCCAGGCGTCATCGGCGGCGCGCAGCGCCGCCTGATGGTTCAGCGTCACTTCGAACTGGCCGAGGCCGCTTTCGTTGATGATGGTCTGCACCGGCAGGCCCATGGCGACGCAGCCCTCGTAGAGCGCGGTGAAGAAGCCGTCGAAGGCGTCGAGCTCGTCGACCGACAGGATGTCGGGGCCGAACAGGCGCCGGTTGCTGCGCGGGTCGCGCGGCGGGCGGGGGCGTTTGCCGCTGGCGTCGATCAGGCTGAACTCCATCTCGGTGGCGGCCATCACCTGCCAGCCGCGCGCCTCATAGCGGCCCAGCACTCCGGCCAGCACCTGACGCGGATCGCCGAGAAACGGCGTCCCGTCCTCGCGGTGCATGGTCAGCGGCACCAGCGCCGAGGCGGTTTCGAGCCATGGCATCGGCACCGGACCGCGATCGGTGGGCAGCAGGATCCCGTCCTTGTCACCGCTTTCGAAGACCAGCGGCGAATCCTCGATGTCGGCGCCCCAGATGTCGACATTGAGGCAGGACAGCGGCATGCGCACAGCCCCCTTGTCCAGCTTTTGCGCATATGAGGCCGGCACCCGCTTGCCCCGCATCTGCCCGTTGAGGTCGGATGCGGCCACGCGCAGGGTCGAGAATTGCGAGAGATCCATGTCAGTCACCTGTCCTGTCACCCAGTGTTTGCGCCATTTCTAACCCAGCCGTCCCGGCCTGTCATCATAATTTGATCAAAAGTTTCCGCGACGACAGGACGGCGCCGCCGCAGATGGCAAAAGACCCGCCGTTTCCGGCGGGTCGAAGGCGGCGGCAGCGATGCATGCGCGGTTCAGCGGATCAGGTTCATCCGCAGGCGCAGCCGCTGGCGCTTGGCCTGTGGCAGGTGCCGGTTGAGCCGCCGGTTGATGAGCCCGAACAGCCCGACCACAATCAGGGTCAGCAGGATGAAATAGCCGGCGAGGATCGGGTAGGGCACGAAGGGGTTGAAGGTCTTGTCGGCGAAATAGCTGGCGTAATAGAGCGCATCGCCCTTCTGCCGCCAGGCCGGGAAGCCCGAGAAGAAGACCAGCGTCGTGGCGTGGAAGAGGAAGATCGCCTCGTTGGTATAGGCCGGCCATGCCAGCCGCATCATGGTCGGGAAGACGATGCGCCGGAAGCGGCTCCAGCCCGACATGCCATAGGCGTCGGCGGCCTCGATGTCGCCCTTGGGGATCGACAGCAGCGCGCCATAGAAGATTTCGCCGGAATAGGCGGCGGTGTTGAGGAACAGCACCACCAGCGCCCCCAGCCATGCGGCGGTGAAGGGGGCGAAGACCGGGAACACCTGTTTCAGCGAGAGGAACAGGAAATAGGCGAAGAAGAACTGGATGAACAGCGGCGAGCCGCGGAACAGGAAGATCAGCCATTCGGCCGGCTTGCGCAGCAGCGGGCTGCGCGACGCCTTGCCCATGGCCAGCGCGGTGGCCAGAAAAAAGCCGCTGAGCAGGGCCAGGATGCCGAAATAGACATTCCAGATCATCCCCGAGCCGATCAGCGTGACCTGCTGGCAGAGGGTGAAATCCTCTTTCGGCAAGAGCCGCGCGCCGATCCCGACCGAGCGCAGGCCGTAATCGGCGATGGTGTCCCAGCAGCTCATGCGTTCGCCCTCCGCTGGGCTTCACCGCCGGCGGTCGCCTGACCGTGGGTGAGACGTTTCATCAGCCGCTCGAGCACCACCTCGGAGACCCGTGTGAAGCAGAGATAGAAGACCAGCAGCGCGAGGAAATACCACATCCGCCAGTCGCCGTGCGGATAGGCGGTGAAGCGGGCGGTTTTCGAGCCGCCAAGCTCGCGCGCCCAGTAGACGATGTCCTCGACCCCGAGCAGGAACAGCAGCGGCGTGGCCTTGATCAGCACCATCCACAGGTTCGACAGGCCGGGCAGGGCATAGACCCACATCTGCGGCACCAGAATGCGCCAGAAGGCCTGGCGGTGGGTCATGCCATAGGCCTCGGCGGTCTCGATCTGGGCCCGTGGCACGGCGCGCATGGCACCATAGATCACATTGGCGGCAAAGGCGCCGAAGACGATGGCAAAGGTCAGCACCGCGAGGCCGAAACCATAGGTCTCATGCACCCATTGCGCGGCCTCGCCAAGCGGCATCTTGGCCTCCTGGCAGACCACGAAGTCATTGCCCTGGCGCACCGGCTGGTCCCAGTCGGGGCATTTGACCTTGTGGCGCAGCCATTCGATGGCCTGATCGAGGGCGATGACGAAGAACAGGAAAAAGGCGATGTCGGGCACCCCGCGCACCACCGCGATATAGGCCTTGCCGATCCAGCTCAGCGGGGCAAAGCGCGCCCGCGCCATCATCGCGCCGCCAAAGCCGAAGGCCAGCGCCGCCGGCGCCGTGATCGCCAGAAGCAGCAGAACCGTTCCGAAGGAAAGATAGAAAGACATGTGCTTGCCCGTGGTCAGGTAGCACGAAAGCCAGCGCAGGCCGGACAGGAGGTCGGGGTCGGAACAGTATGAAAACATGTCAAAAAAGACGGGGCCGGAATGGGACCAGCCCCGCCTGTGTCCTTGCGGCCGGGATCAGAAGCCCGGGCCGATTTCCCATTTCGCCAGCAGCGCGTTCAGCGTGCCGTCGGCTTTCATCGAGGTGATCGCCGCGTCGAACTTGGCCTTCAGCTCGCCATCGCTTTCGCGCAGGCCCATGCCGACGCCGCCACCGATCAGCTCTTGCTGCTCAAGCATCATCAGGTCGGCGTTTTCCTCGGCGAAGGGGCGCAGGTAGGCATCGTCGGCCAGCACCGCGTCGGCCTCGCCGTTGCGCACGGCGGCGATGGTCTCATCGGGGGTGGCGAACTCGACCAGAGTCGCGCCCGAGGCGGCAATGAAGGCGGCCTGGATGGTGCCGGTCTGGGCCGCCACGACGCCGCCCTTGATGTCGGCATCCATCGACATCGCCAGATAGCCCGAGGGGTCGGGCTGGGTGTAGTTCTGGGTGAAGTCGATGACCTCGTCACGCTCGGCGGTGATCGACATGCCGGCGATGATGGTGTCGTAGTTGCCCGAGACCAGGTTGGGGATGATCGAATCCCATTCGTTGGTCACCCATTCGCAGGTCAGCTGGGCACGCTTGCACAGCTCGTCGCCCAGTTCACGCTCGAAGCCGTCGACTTCGCCGGCGTCATTGAGGAAGTTGTACGGAGGATAGGCGCCCTCGGTGCCCATGCGGATGGTCTTGCCATGTCCGTCGGCCATGGCGAACCCGGCGGCCAGCGCCAGCGCGGCAGTGCTGAGGATCAGTTTCTTCATTGTCTTACTCCCAGTGGTTGTGTCGTCTTTTATCTTGTGTCAATGCGCCGCGGTCGCCGACAGGAAGCCCCGCAGCCGTTCGGTTTTCGGCGCGCCGAACAGGGTTTCGGGATCGCCCTGTTCCTCGATCCGGCCCTGATGCAGGAACACCACATGGTTGCTGACATCATGGGCCATCTTCATGTCGTGGGTGACGATCAGCATCGTGCGCCCCTCTTCGGCAAGGGCCTTGATAACCCGCACCACTTCCTGTTCCAGCTCGGGGTCCAGGGCCGAGGTCGGCTCGTCGAACAGCAGCGCCTCGGGCTCCATGCAGAGGGCGCGGGCGATCGCGGCGCGCTGCTGCTGGCCGCCCGACAGCTGCGCCGGATAGGCGTCGTGCTTGTCGGAGATACCGACCTTGTCGAGATATCTGTGCGCTGCCGCCTCGACCTCGTCGCGGGGCCGGCCAAGCACCGTCAGCGGCGCCTCCATGACGTTCTGCAGGATCGTCATGTGCGACCAGAGGTTGAACTGCTGGAACACCATCGACAGGTTGGTGCGGATGCGCAGAACCTGCTTCGGGTCGGCCGGATGGCGGCCATGGCCGCGCCCCTTCCAGGTCACCGGTTCGCCCTTGAACAGGATCTCGCCCTGCTGGCTGTCCTCGAGCAGGTTGGCACAGCGCAGGATCGTCGATTTGCCCGACCCGGACGAGCCGATCAGCGACACCACGTCGCCGCGATGGGCGGTGATGTCGACCCCCTTGATGACCTCGAGCGGGCCATAGGCTTTGTGAAGATCACGGATTTCGAGGACGGGCGTGCTGTCGGACAAGGGCTGGATCACATTGCTGTTTGTTCTGTCTGGCGAACAATAGGGCTGAAAAAACGCGACAATGCAACTTGCAAAACGGTGGCTCGGGCGCGAATTTCTCCGTTTCGGTCGGCGGGGCGACCGGATCGGTCAGGGCGCCGCGGGGGTCGGCACCGCCAGATAGGCGCTGGCCGGGATCTCGACAAGCCCGGTCAGACCCAGCACCGCGCGATCAGCGGTCGAGAGCCCGGCAATCGCCGTTGCCAGCGCTTGGCGCAGGGCGCGCGGGTTGCCGCGCGGCCCGGTGATATAGGGCAGGGCCGGGGTCGAAGCGCTGCGCGCCACCATATGCAGGTCGGCGGCGAAACCGTCATAGCGGCGGATCATTTCCCAGCTCAGCGCATCCAGCGCCGCGAAACTGGCCTTGCCTTCGGCCACCGCCCGCGCCGACAGCACATGGGCCCCGGTCTGCAGCCGGCTGCGCGGCGCCAGCCCGAGCCCGCCGAGATGGGTCAGCGGCGCCGCCCAGCCCGACTGCGACATCGGCTCGTTATAGGCAAACACCCCCTGGCAGAGCTCCTCCAGCGTCGCCTGGGCGCGGTCGGCGTGGCACAGGAAGACGCTGTAATAATGCCCTGCCGGGCAGTCGGGCAGGGCGTGGTCCGGGGTCGCCACCAGCTGCACCTGCCGGTACAGCCCCATGCGGTAGGGCATGCCGCAGGTCTGGGCCAGCAGCAGCTCCGGGTCGCGCCAGATGCCGTCGAAGTCGCGGTCCCGCGTCAGCCGACGGGGGCCGTGGCCAAGCGCGGCGCGGGTCGCCGCCCACAGCCGGTCGTTGGCGGCGGCCGTCTCGGGGCGGTCATACATGCCGAGGCTGGCAATCATGGCGCCGCCGCCACCCTTTGGCGGGCCAGCGCGCTGTCACGATCGTTGATGCCCAGAAGATTGGCCGCCAGCCGCACCACCGCCTCTTCCTCGGCGGCGCGCGCGCCATCGGCCAGCACCACCTGCCACAGCGCCTCGATCACCTCGAGCCGCGCCTCGTGGGGCACCGCCTCCTTGATCTGGCGGGTAAAACGCACCGTGTCCGGGGCCTCGGCCTCGACCGCCTCGCCGCTGCGCCGCAGCGCCGCCGCCTCGGCGGGCGAGAGGTCATAGCGCGCCATCAGCACCCGGTCGATCTGGGCCGCCTCCTCGGCGTGGTAGACATGGTCGGCGCGGGCGATCCGCACCAACAGCGCGCAAAGCGCCAGCCGGGCGTCGCGATCGGCCAGACCGTCATCGGCGGCGCCGGACAAGCGTTTGAAAAATCCTGCAATCATCCTGTTCTCGCTCCTGATCCGGCGCCCGGCGAAGGGGCCATGGCGGCTTTCTCTTGCGGCAAATATCCCGGGGGGCGGCGCCGGTGCCGGCGGCACCGGAGGCGCGGGGCAGCGCCCCCGACCACGCCCGCATCCGGGCCCGTCGCCGCCGGTGCAGCGCCGCCGCGCGTCCCGCTCACGCCGGCCGGTCCTCGGCGCGGATGCCAAAGATCTTCTCGATCTCGGCCAGTGCCGCCTGTTCCTCGGGCGCGGCGCTGCCATCGGCGCGCATCACCCGGCACAGGGCGCGGAACATCTCGAGCCGGTGCGGATAGTCCACGGTCTGGCGGATCAGCAGCGCGAAATCCGGGGTGCCCGGGGCCTGGGCCTCGAGCTTTTCGCAAATCGCCCGCATCTTGGCCGCCTCGATCGGCTTCAGGGCGAAGCCCGCCGCGAGGATGCGGTCGATCTCGCCGATCTCCAGCGCGTCGTAATGGTGGTCCGACTTGGCGATCCGCACCAGCAGCGCCCCCAGCGCCAGATGTTCGTCGGGCTCGGGCAGGGGCGGGGTTTCGGGTTTGCCGCGCAGCCGGTTGATCAGGCTCTCGAACATCAGCCCTCGTAGCCTTCGACGATCACCATGTTGTTGACGCTGACCGGGTCGCGGATCGCCTTGGCGGCCTGGTAGGCCGCGCTTTCGTAACAGGCCAGCGCCGCCGCGTAGCTGGGAAATTCGATCACCACATTGCGCGAGCGCGCCGTGCCCTCGGGGTTGGTATACTGCCCGCCGCGCACCAGAAACCGGGCGCCGTACTGCGCGAAGGGCGCGGCATTGGCCGCGATGTATTTCTTGTAGGTCTCGAGGTCGTCGACCTCGACACTGCCGATCCAATAGCCCTTGGGCATGGCCTGTGCTCTCCCGTGATTGTGCCAGATGGCGGGGCGTCTCCCGGCATCAGTCTGAAAGAGGACGGCGCGCGACGCAATCCCTTCGTGGCAACAATCTGGCGCCGGCCGCGCCGCGGGCGGCTCAGACCAGGCGCGAGTTTTCCTTGGCGGCGCGGACGAATTCCTTGAACAGCGGGTGCGGCTCGAAGGGTTTCGATTTCAGTTCGGGATGGAACTGCACGCCGATGAACCACGGGTGGTCCTGCCATTCGACGATCTCGGGCAGCCGGCCGTCGGGCGACATGCCGGAAAAGCGCAGGCCGCATTCCTCGAGCTTCTCGCGATAGGTGGTGTCGACCTCATAGCGGTGGCGGTGGCGTTCCTCGATCGCGGTTTCGCCATAGATCTCGGCGACCTTTGAGCCCTCGGTCAGCACCGCGTCATAGGCCCCGAGCCGCATGGTGCCGCCCTTGTCGTCGTCGTGCTTGCGGGTCACCTTGGCATTGCCCTGCACCCATTCCTTGAGGTGATAGACTACCGGCTCGAAACGCTTGGCGCCGGCCTCGTGGTCGAATTCCTCGGAGCCGGCGCTCTTGATGCCGGCGACGTTGCGCGCCGCCTCGATCACCGCCATCTGCATGCCGAGACAGATGCCGAGATAGGGGATGCCGCGTTCGCGGGCATATTGCGCCGCCTTGATCTTGCCCTCGGTGCCGCGCTCGCCAAAGCCGCCGGGCACCAGGATCGCGTGATAGCCCTGCAGGTAGGGGGCGGCGTCGGCCTTGTCGAAGACCTCGGCATCGACCCAGTTGACGTTGACCCGCACCCGGTTGTGCATGCCGCCGTGGGTCAGCGCCTCCTTGATCGACTTATAGGCGTCCTCGAGCTGGGTGTACTTGCCGACGATGGCGACATTGACCTCGCCGTCGGTGTTGTGGATGCGGTCGGCGACGTCCTCCCAGACGCGCAGGTCGGGTTTCGGCGCCGGGGCGATGCCGAAGGCATCGAGCACCGCCTGATCGAGGCCCTCGCGGTGATAGGCCAGCGGCGCCTCGTAGATGGATTTCAGATCATAGGCCGGCACCACCGCCTCTTTGCGCACGTTGCAGAACAGCGCGATCTTGTCGCGTTCCTTCTCGGGGATCGGCTGCTCGGAGCGGCAGACAAGGATGTCGGGGGCGATGCCGATCGACTGCAGTTCCTTGACCGAGTGCTGGGTCGGCTTGGTCTTCAGCTCGCCCGAGGCCGCCAGATAGGGC
>NZ_JBFJVE010000070.1:0-13477 GCF_041624275.1 Shimia sp. | reverse complement strand
GCATGTCCCGGCGCAGGGCGTATGTCGTGCAGGAACACCGGGACGCCGCCGATCTCGTCGCGCACCCCCGGCACACCATCGGCGCTGCGGATCTTGCGCAGCACGGTCTCGGTGTCGTCGTGCTGCCAGTCGATCCGGCGGTCGGCCTGCCGCATGGCCGGTTGCAGGCGCCCCCTTGTCGCCGGGCTGTCGTAATCGAGCGGCCGGGGCTTGAAATCGGGTGTCTTCAGATTGGTCAGAGCGCGGCGCACCGCCGCCAGCGCGGCGCTGGTCACCTCGGCGCGATAGAGGCTCGATTTGGATCCGGCGCGCATGTCGAATTCGGCAGTGGCCCAGATCGGACCGGCATCCATCTCGGCCTCGGCCTGAAGCACGGTCACCCCCCAGCGCGGTTGGTTGCGCAGGATGGCCCAGTCCAGGGCCGAGGGCCCCCGATCGCCGATGATCCCGGGGTGCACGATCAGGCAGAGATGGTTGCGCCAGATCGTTTCGGGGATTGCCCGTTTCAGGAACGGCGCCAGGATGACGTCCGGCCTGAACAGGCTGGCGGCCCCGGCCAGGGTCGCGTCGTTGATGTCGAACTCGACCGAAACTTCGTGCCCGTCCGATTGCAGTTCGACAAACAGGCGTTGGGACAGGGAATTGAAGCCGTGGACCAGCAAGAGGATGCGCATCATCCCACCCCCAGCATGATGGGGCCGGCAGAGGCCACCACACCCAGGCCGACGGCCACGGCGAAACAGGCCATCGCGCCCTGGGCGAACAGGAAGAACCGTCCCGCCGCGACCTCGGCCCGCTGCAGGGGCCAGCTTGCGGCGCAGGTCAGCAGGGCCATTCCGAGGGTCGAACCCAGCCCGAACAGCAGGATATAAAGGAAGGTCACGCCGAGATCCTGGGTCGCGGCCGCGGCCAGGGCCACGAGCCCGGCCGAGCCCGCCGCGCCGTGGATCAGCCCGACCACATAGGAGCGGCCCGAGAACAGCCGCCGGTGTTCATGGTCGTGGCGATCGGTGTGATGCGGGGTCTGCGCCGACCCGTGACTGTGCACATGGAAATGGCGCGCGCCATCCCGATGGTCGTGCAGGTGGAAATGCACCTTGTCGCGGCGCATCCTGACAAGGACGCCGACGCCCAGGGCAACCAGCATCAGGCCGACGCCGACTTCCAGCCCGGCCTCGATCCGCGCCGTCAGAACAAAGCCCAAGAGCAGCACCGGCAGGCTGAGCAGGAACAGCGTCGTCGTGTGCCCCAGCCCCCAGGACGCGCCCAGCCAGGCCAGCCGCCGCCGCGTGTTGGCGTTCTTTGTCGCCAGCGTTCCCACCGCCGCCAGATGGTCGGCTTCCAGCGCGTGGGCCATGCCGACCACCAGTCCAAGGGCCAAGAAACTGAGCATATCGGCCTCCTAGCAGATCCGTGGCAGCTGTTCGCCGGCCAGCCAGTCGACGATCCGGGTTCCGCCGAAGCCGGTTTCCATGGTGACGAAGCCCATGTCATCCTCGACCACCTCTCCGATGATGGCGGCCTCCCGTCCCAGCGGGTTGGCCCGCATCGCGGCCAGCAGCGGCCCGGCCTTGTCGGCGGGGCAGATCGCCACCAGCTTGCCTTCGTTGGCGACATAGAGCGGGTCGAGCCCGAGCAGTTCGCAGGCAGCGTCGACCTCGGCCCTCAGCGGAATGTCATCCTCGCTGAGCCGCATCCCGACCTGCGACTGGTGGGCGATCTCGTTCAGCGTTGCCGCCAGGCCGCCGCGCGTCGGGTCGCGCAGGCTGCGGATTTCGGGCACCGCCGCGACCATGTCCGCCACCAGGCCGTGCAGCGCCGCGCTGTCAGAGCGGATCGCGGTCTCGAACTCGAGGTTCTCGCGGCTCGACATGATGGCGACCCCGTGATCGCCGATCGTGCCGCTGACCAGGATGGCGTCGCCGGGCCGTGCGTTGGTGCCCGAGATCTCCAGCCCGTCCGCCACCACGCCGACGCCGGTGGTGGTGATGAACACCCCGTCGCCCTTGCCGCGCTCGACAACCTTGGTGTCGCCGGTCACGACCGGCACCCCGGCCGCGCGCGCGGCCGCGGCCATCGAGGACACGATGCGTTCGAGATCGGCGAGCGGAAAGCCCTCTTCGAGGATGAAGCCGGCCGAAAGATACAGCGGTCGGGCGCCGGACATCGCCACATCGTTGATGGTGCCGTGCACCGACAGGCTGCCGATGTCGCCGCCGGGAAAGAACAGCGGAGAGACCACATGCCCGTCGGTGCTCATCACCAGGCGCCCGGGGGGCGGTGTGAACAGCGCCTGATCGTTGCCCTGCCGCAGCAGGTCGTTGTCGAAATGCCTGACGAACAGTTCCTCGATCAGCTGCGCCATGGCGCGGCCGCCCGAGCCATGCGTCATGTCGACCTGACCGCGTCGGAAGCTGATCCGCGTGGGAAAGCGTTTTTCCATCTTGCTCATGCTGCGGTCTCCTTGACCCGGTCGATGCGGAAGCGGCCATAGCTCCAGTAGGCGGCACAGGACCCTTCCGAGGACACCATGCACGACCCCTGCGGGTTGTCGGGCGTGCAGACGGTGCCGAAAAGCTTGCAGTCGGTGGGCTTCTTGACCCCGCGCAGGATCGCCGGACATTCGCAGCCCTTGACGTCGGTGCCGGTGCTCTTGGTGACGACAAAGCGTTTTTCGGCGTCCCATTGCGCATAGGCGTCGGTGATTTTCAGCGCGCTATAGGGCACGTCGCCCAGCCCTCGCCATTCGAAGGCGCGGCGCAGCTCGAACACCTCGGCCATAAGATCCTTGGCGACCTCGTTGCCTTCGGGGGTGACGACGCGGGTATATTCGTTCTCGACTTCGAAGCGGCCCTCGTTGACCTGCCGGATCAGCATCAGGGTGGATTGCATCACGTCGAGGGGTTCGAACCCGGCAATCACCACCGGTTTCTGGAATTCCTCGGCAAAGAATTCATAGGGCTCGCTGCCGATGATCGAGCTCACGTGGCTCGGGCCGAGAAAACCGTCGATCGAGACCTGTCCCAGGTCGCGCACCTCGGGCGATTGCAGGATGTGCTGGATCGCCGCCGGGGTCAGAACGTGGTTGCAGAAGACGCTGAAATTCGCCAGCCCCTCGGCGGCGGCCTGCTTGATCGCCACCGCCGTCGGCGGCGTGGTGGTCTCAAAGCCGATGGCAAAGAACACCACCTCGCGCTCGGGGTTTTCGCGCGCGATCCTCAGCGCGTCCTGGGTGGAATAGATCATGCGGATATCCGCGCCCGCGGCCTTGGCCTTGATCAGCGAGTTCTTCTTGCTGGCCGGGACCCGCATCAGGTCGCCGTAGGTGCAGAGGATGGCACCGTGGCGCTCGGCCAGTTCGATCGCCATGTCGATGCGCGGGATCGGCAGCACGCAGACCGGGCACCCGGGACCATGCACGAAACGCAGGTTTCGCGGCATCAGGTCCTGAACACCATAGCGGAAGATCGCATGCGTGTGGCCGCCGCAGAACTCCATGAAATTGTACTGGCGCCCGGTGTCGGCCTCGCGGCGGATGTCGGCCGCCAGCTTCCTGGCCAGGTCCTTCTGGCGGAATTCGTCAACGTATTTCATGATGATGCTGCCTCCAGTTCGGCCATCAGGGCCAGGGTGCGTCGGGCCTCTTCGGGGCTGATGCGGTTGAGTGCATAGCCCACGTGCACGAGCACGAAATCTCCTTCGGTCACCTCGCTGAGCAGGGCGAGGGACACGTCCTTGCGCACCCCTTCAAGCGATACGGTTGCGGTCTGTCTGTCTTCGGTGATCGCCACCACCTCGGCCGGTATTGCAAGACACATTTCCCGTACCTCCTATTCTGCAGCCTTGGCCGGACGGCCGATGCGGAACATGTCGCGGCTGGCGCGGATCCAGTTCAGCCAGTCGGCCATGCCCTCGCCGGATTTGGCCGAAACCATCAGGGTCTTGATCCGGGGGTTCACCCGGCGGGCGTAGTCGAGGCATTTGTCGACGTCGAAATCGAGATGCGGCAGCAGATCGGTCTTGGTCAGCAGCATCACATCCGAGGCGTGAAACATGTCGGGGTACTTGATCGGCTTGTCCTCGCCCTCGGTCACCGAAAGGATCACCACCTTGTGGGCTTCCCCCAGATCGAAGCCGGCCGGGCAGACCAGATTGCCGACGTTCTCGATGAACAGCACGCCGTCCTCTGCCATCTCCAGGTGGTCGAAGGCGTGACCGACCATGTGTCCGTCAAGATGGCAGCCCTTGCCGGTATTGACCTGAATCGCCGGGGCCCCGGTCTTGCGGATGCGCTCGGCGTCGTTGGCGGTCTGCTGGTCGCCCTCGATCACGCCCAGCTCCAGTTCTTCCTTCAGGGCCTCGATGGTCGCGGTCAGCAATGTGGTTTTGCCGGAACCGGGGCTGGAGACCAGGTTCAGCGCCAGAATGCCGCGCCTATTAAAGCTTTGGCGGTTGGCCTGCGCGTATTCGCTGTTCTTGGCCATGATGTCGGTTTCGATCTGCACCATCCGAGCCTGCGACAGGCCCGGTGCATGGGCATGGGCCGGGCCCCGGCCGTAATGGTGGGTGCCGTCGGGCGCGTGGTGATGATGATCGTGAGCATGACCGTGATCGTGGTCGTGATCGTGACCATGGTCGTGGCCGTGGTCGTGGTCGTGGTTATGGGCATGCCCGTGCCCGCCTTCGATCTTAAGGTTCCCCAGGGAACAGCCGCATATAGTGCACATCAGTCCACCTCCATTTCCTTGATCCGCAGCTCTTCGCCGCCGGTGATTTGTATCTGGTAGCTGCCGCAGTCCGGGCAGGGGTCATAGCGTTGCGTCACCGCGACCGACTTCGCGCAGGGCATGCACCAGCCGGTCACCGGCAGTTCGATCACCTCCAGCGCGGCGCCCGCGGCGACCCCGCCGCGCGTCACCACGTCGAAGCTGAAGCGCAGCGCTTCGAGTTCGACCCCGGCCAGCGGTCCGATTTCCAGCCACACCCGGCTGACCCGGCTGAACGACTGCGCCGCCGCCTGTTGCTCGATGATCTGAACGATGCTTTCGCAGATCGACATTTCATGCATCACGCGGCCCTCACTTCGAAATCGACGCAGGGGTCGATGGCTTCGATGACGGCGCGGGCGCGTTGTGCCCGGTCGGGTGTCTCCGGCACCGCGCGCAGGGATTGTACCGCGGCACCCCGGGGATGAAAGTTCCAATCGGTCGGGGCGAGAACATGGTAATCGGTGACAAGGCCACCGGAGAGGCGGGCGGCATGGATCAGGCGCCCGCGCGCGGTCTCGACCACACCCAGCCCGTCGGCGTCGCCGGGCAGAGGGCGCGGGTTGCGGATCTGGTCGGGGATCTGCGCCAGGTCCACCAGCCGCGCCACGTGCCGCGCCAGCAACCCGGCGCCGAATTCGGCGACCACGCGCGCCACCAAGGGGTGAGCGATCTGCCGCACCAGCGGGCCGGTTTCGCATGGCACACCAAGCCAGTCCGGCCGTCCGGCGAAGCCGGGGTCGGCCAGTCGCGCGGTGAGTTCGGCAGCCGGCAGGTCGGGCAGGGGCTGCGTATCGGTGGCGCCCAGCGACGCCCAGCCGAGGTCAAGCAGAGACGCCAGGTGACGCGGCGCAGGCGTCGGTGCCTGCCGCAGCCAGCCGTGCAGTGTCTCGACCGACGAGATTGCCAGGAAATCCCCGACCGCAGTTCCCAAAACGCGATCGGCGACCAGGTGCTCGAGCGCCGTGGCCACGCGCCGTTCGGCGGCGGGGTTTTCGGCAGCGTCCTGCATCCTGCGCACCAGGGTCATGAAGTCAGCGGCTTGGAACCCGGAGGCCTGAGTGCCGGCCTGCCAGCAGGTGAGAATGCGCAGCAGGTGTTCACGCGCGTTCTCGGCCAGGACCGCCAGGGCATCGGCCCGTGCAAGAACCCCGTTCGCCGGGGCCATCGCCTGCCGGGCCGCCGCAACATGGGCGCGGGCGCAAAGGGCGAAGATCGCCGGCAAGATCTCGAGAACCTCTTGCGGGGCGCGCCCGACGAACAGCCGCCCGATGTGGGCCGGTCGGTTCGAATGCAACCCGATTGCGCCGTCGCGGCAAAGGTCGATGGTGATCCTGCCTTCGGCGATCATGCGCCTTCCTCCGCTTTCAGTCCGGCGCCACCACCGCGCAGGAAGTCGCGCCGGCTGACCGCCGCCGGCGCCGTGGGCGGATCCTTCTCGGGCCCGGGCTCGGGTTCGGTCTCGGGGTCCGGATCCGGCCGCGGCGCGCGCCCTTCCCAGATGCCGCGCATGTCGGCATCC
Source organism: Shimia sp. (assembly GCF_041624275.1). Classification (GTDB taxonomy): domain Bacteria; phylum Pseudomonadota; class Alphaproteobacteria; order Rhodobacterales; family Rhodobacteraceae; genus Shimia. The sequence continues at coordinate 7,189 of NZ_JBFJVE010000070.1, read as the reverse complement.
TCGTCTTCTGCTTCGGCGCCGCTGCTCAGCACCTCGGCAAGCGCCGCCAGCGCGGTTTCAGCGGCCGCATCCTGATCCTCGAACTCGAATACAGGTGAAAACAGGGAGCATGACAGGCTGTGTCCGAATCCCGCCTCGTAGCCGGTGATGAACTCGACCCGACCGGCCGGCAGGGCGATCTGCAACTTGTCCCCGACCTTGGGCGCGGTTTCGGCGAAATGTTCCTGCTGCTGCGGCACCAGCATCAAGTTCATGAACCACGGGGTCAGGAGAACCCCCAGGTGATAGTCTTCGAAGGGCTCGAACCCGAAAGCGGCGACCGTCAGCGCCGGGTTCAGGATCGGCACACCCTCCATGCGGCTGCTCTGGATCTCGCGATAGAGATCTTCCAGCCGTTCGCGGAGATATGCGCCGTGATCCTGCATCAGCCGTCCACCACCATGAAATCCTCGCGGCGCCCGTCGCAATTGGGGCACGACCAATGCTCGGGCAGCTTGGAAAACGGCGTTCCCGGCGGGATCTGCCAATACGTGTCGCCCGTTTTCGGATCGTATTGCCACCAGCAGATCTTGCACTCGAGAACCGAGCGGTCCGAGAGCTTGGAGACATCCCCGCCGAACGAGCCGCCGGAGAACCCGAGATCGGCGCCGGTTGTCATTCGTAGATCTCCATGACCTCGGCCAGGCGTTCGGCGCTGTCGTCGATGTCCTCCTGTGCGGCGCAGACCACCGCCGGCACATCGACGATTTCGATGGAGTTGAGAATGATCGCATCCTGCGCGTTGTAATACTGCACCCACCAGACGCCATTGGTGCGGGTCGAGCTGACCCGGCAGTTGCCGTAGCCGCGCGACAGCACGATGGTGCCGCCCACGCCCAGCTTCTCGGCCAGGTATTGCAGGTCCTCCTCGGTGTGTGGCAGCAGGCTGAGGTTGATCGAATGGGCGATGTCCCCGGGGTTGCGGGTCGCGACCTTGTCGGCGATCTCTGACAGCAGCGCAGGGGCATTGAAAACCGAGGCCGGGAGCGGCTCTTCGGCCTGGGCACAGGTTTCCGAGGCCCCGACAAACACCTGGTCACGCACCGTGTCCGGCCAGGCGCCGACTTCGATGGTGTCCCGCTGAAGGCCGCCCTGATCGTCGAAATGCAGCACCCGCCAGACCCCGGCAAAGACCGCTTCCTGGACCTGCAGCCGGCCACCGCCGACCATCGACACCTCGCCCTCGCCGAGGATCTGGTTGATCAGCCCGACGTCCTTCGGCTCCATCCCGGTCAGCTCCAGAACCGGCGCGGGGGCGCCGATTTGGTAGCTGGCCAGTATCCTTGCCAGTTCGTTCAGCTTGGCCTTGCCTGCCTCCATGCCGACCGTGTCTTCCGGTTCCGGCGCGATGGGCAGGTCGAAGGTGACCATCTCGCGCGGCATCTCCATATAATCGAGCGTCTGGCCATCTTCGTCCTGGGGCTGGCTGCCGGGTCCGGCGGCTCCGGGGATGATGAATTCGGTGGACATGAGCTGACCTTTCAGTGCGAGTGAGCGCGGTTTTGCGTCGAGGCAGAGCCGGCGGGGGCGCAGCCTTCGGGGAATTCGAATGTCGGCGGCGGTGAAGGTTCGCGGGCGAGGATCTCGTTGATCTCGGCGACGTAATCGGTCCAGTCGAGCACCTTCTGGATGACGCCCAGATAGCCGCCGTCGCGCAGGAAGATCAGACAGGGAAAGCGGTTGAACCGATAACGGGTCTGGATTGCGCGTTCGCTGCCGCGATCCAGTATGGCCGGCGTCAGCAGCCCATTCGAGGCCTTGACGATCTCGGGCAGGATGACGGCGACGTCGTTGACCTCGACATGGCGGTGCCAGTCGCCGCTGACGAACAGCACCACGTGGCCGTTCTCGGCGGCAAAGGCCTCGAGCGTCTCGGCGTCGACCACGGGAATGCTCTCGCGTTCGAGAATGCTGTCGATGAGCGGGGAATACATCAGCTCGGTTCCTTTCGGTTGGCGGCAGAGGTTTCGATGATGTCCGCGAACAGGTGGTCGATACTGGCGGGGTTGCCGGCCATGACCTCTTCCAGGGCCTGCAGGGCGTCTTGGGTCTTTGCCGCGTCTTCGGCCGAGATCACCTCGCGCGCGGCATCGATGAACACCATCAGCCATGTGCCCGGTGGCTGGTCGCCGACCAGCATGGTGTCGATCCGGCGGCTGCGCCCCCTGTAGTCGCACAGCGCGAACCCGGCGCCGCTTTCGACGACCTGCATCGGGAGGCCGAGGCACATCAGCCCGACCCCGCATGGTATTGCGCAAGCAGGGCTTCCATTTCGCCGTCGAAATCGCTGGGAGCCTTCCAGTTCTCATCGCGGATCAGCCGTTCGTCTCCGCTCCGGCACGCGACCTCTTCCGACGGGCGTTCACCTTCGTATTTTTCCGTGTTCATGATCGGGCAGGCGATGGTGCTGTCCTGCGCAAGCGGCGTGGTGCGGCGGGTGGCGGTGATGCCGAACCTGGCGAGATAGTCCAGCGCCGCCTCGATCGCCGGCGCCACCCGGGCCCAGGTTTCCGGGCGCAGGCTGCCGCCGAAATCCTCCAGTTCCACCGGCTGAACGCCGATCAGCAGCAGGTGGGCGGGCGGTTCGCCCATCATTTCCGCCATGGCCAGCACTTCCTGAAAGCCGGTCTGGTGCAGGCTGATCTTCTTGGCGCCAAGGAATTTCGGGACTTCGTCGCCCTCGACGAGCTTCATCGTGCCGGGGGGCAGGCCGTAGTCCACCGCATCGAACACGATCAGGATATCGGCGTCGCGCACATGCTGAACCAGATAGATGCCCTGGGTGCCGCCATCCATCAGGGTGACGTTGTCCGGGGTCTCATATTGCCGGTGGAATTCCTCCACCGCGCGGACGCCGAACCCTTCGTCCGCCCATAACAGATTGCCGATCCCGAGGATCAAAGCTCTTTGCGAAGCCGACACCACACCCTCCCTTGCGTGTTTCCTGTCCGTCGGTGTCCGGCGTCAGCCCGTGCCATCGCCGCACATCGCAGCGGGGCCGGGCGCCATTCGTTGCCGTATGGGGAATGAAATATTCCAGATATGGCAGAAAATCGGATACCAACCTTCCGATTAAGGAAGAGCCGATTCGCGGCAAGAAATCAAGAAAATAATCGGGGAATGATCAAAAGTGGAAAGAAACCTTCCAAAAAAATGGCGCCACGCATGCGCGCGGCGCCTTCAGGGGGGAGTGTTTTCGCGATCAGTGCTGATCGTCAGCCGGGCGGTCATCCTTGAACATCCGCCAGCCGGAAATCATCGAGCTGATGATCGACTGCCTCGACATGATGTCTTCGCGCACCGCCACATAGATGTGGGTGATGACAAAGCAGATGATGACCCACATGCCCAGGTGGTGCCAGCTGTGCACATCCTGGCTTTGCCCGAAGAGCGGGATGATCCAGGTCGTGAACCAGCTGTGCTGCCATGTGCCGGGGCCGGTGCCTTCACCATAAAGCGCCAGGCCGGTGAAGATCATGAAGACGATGGCCCAGACAAAGGCCACATGCATGGTCAGCGTGGCCAGCGGGTTGTGCCCGGCATATTTCTTGGGCTCCCGGATCAGCATCATATACCATTTGATCTCGTGCCAGACCTCGCCCCACCATTTCGGGTTCCAGACCTGCGGCAGGAAGATCTGCCGGGCATGGCTGTTGCCGACAATCGCCCAGTAGATCCGGAACACGAAGCCGACGATGACCAGATAGGCGGCCACGAAATGGATCCAGCGGATATAGCCCATGATGTAGTGGTCATAGGCTTCGCCGCCGACCGACGGCAAAGGCGAGCCGATCAGATAGCCGGTGATGGCCAGGGCGGTGATCGAGAAGGCGTTGACCCAGTGCCAGATCCGCACCGGCGCTTCGTAGATATAGACCGCCTCCTCGCTATGTCTTTGTGCTGTGCTCATGACTGCCTCCCTTAGCGAACCTTGACTTCGGCCAGTTCTTCCCCGTCTTCCGACATGACGTGGGTCGAGCAGGCAAGACAGGGGTCGAAACTGTGCAATGTGCGCAGGATCTCGACCGGCTCTTCGGGAACCTCCATATAGGTGTTCATCAAAGAGGCCTCGAAGGCGCCGATATTGCCGTCGTTGTCACGCGGCGAGCCGTTCCAGGTGGTCGGCACCACGCACTGGTAGTTGTCGATCTTGGTGTCCTTGATCTTGATCCAGTGCCCCAGCGCGCCGCGCGGCGCCTCGGTGAAGCCGACGCCCTTGACCTCCTTGGGCCATGTCGCCGGGTCGAACTGGGACGAATTGGCGGTGGCGCTGTCGCCGGCCTTGATATTGGCGATCAGCTTGTCGAGGAAGTAGAGCTGCTGCTCTGCCGCCCATTCCGCCTCGAGAGCACGGGCCGCGGTGCGACCGAGCGTCGAGAACAGCGCCTCCACCGGCACGTCCAGGGTGCGCAGGACCGATTTGATCTGGTTGGTGAAATATTCGTGCCCCTGGGCATAGCCGATGACATAGCGCGCCAGGGGGCCCACCTCCATCGCGTGACCGCGCCAGCGCGGCGCCTTGATCCAGGAATACTTGCCGCTTTCGTCGAGCTGCTTGATATTGGTCTTGGTGCCGATCAGCCCCGGGCCATGTTCGTATTTGGCTTCGGTGACGCCATCCCACGGGTGCAGCCCGACCTTTTCGTCGTCATACTTGTACCAGCTGTGCGGCACGAATTCCTGCACCTGCTGGGGATCGCGCAGGTCGACTTCGTGGACCTCGTCCAGCTTGCCGTTGATGATCGCGCCACGTGGCATCATCAGGTTGCCGGCAGAGTAATCATTGGCACGGTCGGGGATGTCGCCGTAGGAGAGGACATTCCGGCTCGACAGGCCGCCGCCATAGAGCCAGCCCTTGTAGAAAGAGCCCACCGCGAGAACGTCCGGAATATAGACGTTCTTGATGAAGGCGATGGCGCGTTCGGTAACGGATCTGACATAGTTCAGCCGCTCCATGTTGATCGGCGCCCCGGCGGCCATGTCGCCATCCATGTTGATCGCGCAGGGCACCCCGCCGACCAGCCAGTTGGGATGCGTGTCCTTGCCGCCGAAGATGGTGCGGACGGTCATGATCTCCTTCTGGAAGTCCAGCGCCTCGAGATAATGCGTCACCGCCATCAGGTCGGCCTCGGGCGGCAGCAGATAGGCCGGGTTGCTCCAATAGCCGTTCTTGAACGGGCCCAGCTGGCCGCTTTCGACGAATTTGCGGATCCGGGTCTGCACGTCGCGGAAATAACCGGGCGAAGACTTCGGATGATGCGGCGACACCTTCTGCTGCAGCTCCGAGGTCGCCTTGGGGTCGGCCTTCAGCGCGTTGACCGGGTTCACCCAGTCGAGCGCGTGCAGATGATAGAAATGCACCAGGTGGTCATGCACCTGCAGGCTGAGCTGCATGATGTTGCGGATCGAGTTGGCGTTCTCGGGGATGTCGATGTTCAGGGCATCCTCGACCGCGCGCACCGAGGTCAGCGCGTGGGTGCCGGTGCAGACGCCGCAGATCCGCTGCACGAAGGCCCAGGCGTCGCGCGGGTCGCGGCCCTTGAGGATCACCTCGAGGCCGCGCCACATGGTGCCGGTCGAGACCGCGTTGCGGATGAAGTTGTTCTCATCGACGTTCACTTCGCAGCGCATATGGCCCTCGATCCGGGTCACCGGGTCCACCACGATGCGTTTGCCGCTGGTATCCAGCGAATAGCCGTTGGGGGTCTGTTGAATAGACATTATGCGTCATCTCCCTTTTGAGCGATCCGTTTCACGACGCTCACACCTGCATGGATTGCGGCGGCACCGCCGACGATCGCGGCGGCCTTCATGCCGATTTCGTCGGCATCGGCCTCGATGCCAAAGCCCTTGATGTCGGTCAGGCGGTCATAGAATCCGCCCTTGTCCCAGAAGCCGTCCTCGGAGCAGCCGATGCACGGATGCCCGGCCTGGATCGGGAAGCTGAGCCCGCCGTTCCAGCGCACCGTCGAACAGGCGTTGTAGGTGGTCGGCCCCTTGCAGCCGACCTTGTAGAGGCAGTAGCCGCGGCGCGCGCCCTCGTCGTCGAAGCTCTCGACGAACTGGCCGGCGTCGAAATGCGGCCGGCGATAGCATTTGTCGTGGATGCGCTGCGAATAGAACATCTTCGGCCGGCCCTGATTGTCGAGCGACGGCATCTTCTCGAAGGTCAGCATGTAGGTGATGACGGCGGTCATCACCTCGGAAATCGGCGGGCAGCCCGGCACCTTGATGATCGGCTTGTCGGCGATGCCGGGAACCTTGTGCGTGGGGGTGGCGCGGGTCGGGTTCGGCCGCGCCGCCTGCACGCAGCCCCAGGATGCGCAGGAGCCCCAGCTGACGATCGCCTTGGCGTGTTCGGCGACGTGACGCAGCTGCTCGACAAAGGGCTTGCCGGCGATGATGCAATACATGCCGTCCTCGTCGAGGGGGGCGTTGCCCTCCACCGCCAGGATGAAGTTGCCGTCGTATTTGGCGATGGTCTCCTCGATGATCGCCTCGGCCTGATCGCCGGCGGCGGCCATGATGGTGTCGTCGTAGTCGAGCGAGATCATCGACAGGATCACGTCCTTGGCCAGCGGATGCGCCGAACGGATGAAGCTTTCCGAACAGCAGGTGCATTCCAGCCCGTGCAGCCACAGCACCGGGATCCGCGGCTTGGTTTCCATCGCCTCGGCGATCTGCGGTGCAAATGCGGGGCTGAGGCCCAGGGCGCCTGCCGCCAGGCTGCAGTATTTCAGAAAGCTGCGGCGGGTGATTCCCTGCCGCCGCATCACTTCGTAGAAGGTTTCATGCATCTCCGTCTCCCTTGATTGGGTGTCCTGTCACAGCGAGCCGCCTCGCTCCGACCACCAGCTGGGTGAAAGGAAAAGCAATTGGGGGGTCGCGGACGACAAAAAAACGCAGAGTGCCGTCACTTGTCGGTAAAGTGCTGCAAAAACAATTGGTTGATATTGATTCTTCGGGAAATTTTCCGGAAAATGCTTTCATCGTGGGGCAAAAACCGGAAGCTGTCTTGCCGCCAAATGGCGGCTGTGGGAACCCGGTTACCATCCACATTCCTGCTGCGGCGCAGCATCGCCCGGCCGTGGAACTCCGGGTTCCGGCCGCGCCCGCCCGCGCACCGCCAAAGGAAAAGGCGCCCTGTGTC
>NZ_JBFJVE010000069.1:0-13531 GCF_041624275.1 Shimia sp. | reverse complement strand
CCCAGAAGGCGCTGTTCGAGGAACGGCTGCTGGCGGGGCACAAGCTGCTGTTCTTCCCCGAGGGCACCAGCACCGACTCCCTGCGCGTATTGCCCTTCAAGCCGACCCTTTTCGCGGCCTTCTTCACGCCCGAGCTGCGCGAGGAACTGCATGTGCAGCCGGTGACCGTGATGTACCACGCCCCCGAGGGCGAAGAGGCGCGCTTTTACGGCTGGTGGGGCGACATGGAATTCGCCGCCCATCTGCTGAAGACCCTGTCGCAGGGGCGCCAGGGGCGGATCGAGCTGGTCTATCACGACCCGGTGGCGGTGCGCGATTTCGCCGACCGCAAGGCGCTGGCGGCCCATTGCGAGGCGCAAGTGCGCGGCGGGCACCGTCTTTTGCATTTCGAGGCAAACTGAGGTGAAATAAACGCCGAAATCGCGCTGTCCGGCCTTGCCTTTGCGGGCCAGAGCCGGTATTGCGCGCGCATTCAAACCCGCAGGCGGGGTTTGGGTCGGGCAGGGGAGACATCCCTGCCGGTCCGCCGGTTGTCCCCAGAATGCGGGGATCACTTCACCCCGCCAAGGCGAAAACCGGAAAAGGAAATACAAGCATGGCTCTTCCCGAGTTCACCATGCGCCAGCTGCTGGAAGCAGGCGTTCACTTTGGTCACCAGACTCAGCGCTGGAACCCCCGCATGAGCCCGTTCATCTACGGCGCGCGCAACGGCATCCACATCATGGACCTGACCCAGACCGTTCCGATGCTGGACGCGGCGCTGAACGCGATCCGTGACACCGTCGCCAAGGGCGGCCGCGTGCTCTTCGTCGGCACCAAGCGTCAGGCCTCGGCCCCGATCGCCGATGCCGCCGAGAAATGCGCCCAGTACTACATGAACCACCGCTGGCTGGGTGGCACGCTGACCAACTGGAAAACCGTCTCGCAGTCGATCAACCGCCTGAAGGAAATCGACGAGAAACTGGCCGGCGGCGCAGATGGTCTGACCAAGAAGGAACGCCTGGGCATGGAACGTGACCAGGACAAGCTTCAGGCTTCGCTGGGCGGCATCCGTGAAATGGGTGGCGTGCCCGATCTGCTGTTCGTCATCGACGTGAAAAAAGAAGCTCTGGCCATCGCCGAAGCCAACAAGCTGGGCATTCCGGTCGTCGCCGTCGTCGACACCAACTGCTCGCCCGATGGTGTCGACTACATCATCCCCGGCAACGATGACGCGGCCCGCGCGATCGCCCTTTACACCGACCTGGCGGCCCGCGCCGCTCTGGACGGCATGACCGCGCAGATGGGTGCGGCCGGCATCGACCTCGGCGAGCTTGACGAGGCGCTGGTTGAAGAAGCCGTCGCCGAAGAAGCCGCGGCCGACGCCTAAGACCTTTGGCGGGGGCAGGGTACACCGCCCCCGCGTTTTTCGAACAATTCGCGCCATTTGCAACCGTGGACACTGCTCCGGTCGGCAAATCGCGCAAGACAGATGAGGAGAGCCACGATGGCGATCACAGCAGCTATGGTCAAAGAACTGCGCGAGATGACCGGCGCAGGCATGATGGATGCCAAGAAAGCCCTGACCGAAACCGACGGTGACCAGGACGCAGCAATCGACTGGCTGCGCACCAAGGGTCTGGCGAAAGCCGCCAAGAAATCCGGCCGTATCGCCGCCGAGGGCCTGGTGGCCGTCAAGGTCGAAGGCGGCAAGGGTGTCGCGGTCGAGGTCAACTCGGAAACCGATTTCGTCGGCAAGAACGCCGACTTCCAGGCCATGGTTGGTGGCATCGCCGATGTGGCCGTGACCGTTGCCGACACCGAGGCCCTGCTGGCCGCGGACATGGGCGGCAAGACCGTTTCCGAAGTCGTGACCGACGCGGTCGCCACCATCGGCGAAAACATGTCGGTGCGCCGCATGGCATCGGTCGAAGGTGACGTTGTGGTCTCTTATGTGCACAACCCCGCGACTGCCGGCATGGGCAAGATCGGCGTTCTGGTGGCGATGAAAGGCGGCGACGAAGCCTTCGGCAAGCAGGTTGCCATGCACATCGCTGCGGCCAACCCGCAATCGCTGTCCGAAGCCGATCTCGACCCGGCCGTGGTCGAAAAGGAACGCAACGTCCAGATCGAAATCGCACGTGAATCGGGCAAGCCCGAGCAGGTGATCGAAAAGATGATCGTCGGCCGGATGAAGAAATTCATGAGCGAAGTCACCCTGCTGGGCCAGAACTTCGTCATCAACCCCGACCTGACCGTCGAAGCGGCGGCCAAGGAAGCCGGCGCCGAGATCGTCGCCTATGTCCGCATGGAAGTGGGTGAAGGCATCGAGAAGAAGGAAGAGGATTTCGCGGCCGAGGTTGCCAAGGCAGCCAAGGGCTGATTTCGCCCGCCACCGCGACTGTGAAAAGGACGCCGCCGGCCCGATCGGGTCGGCGGTTTCTTTTTGCCCGGTTTCTTTTTGCCCGGTGCGATCCTGCGCGCGACGGCCGCGGGGCGGCGGGCCCAAGCCCGTCCGGGGCCGGAAGATTCACGGAAATCAGGACATAGATTGGCGGTGCCACCCGCCAGGGGCAGCACCGCCGATTTTCGAAAGTCTCATGCATGGGGATGAGAGACTTCACGAAAACGCCGGTATCGGCCGCAGAAAAGAACGACCGGACCGACCTCCGGAAAACCGGAACAGACGCGAGAGCTCTGTAATCTCAGAGTTCGCGCCTGCATAGTCCCAAGGCCAAAGCCACCACTCACGGAACATACTAAATTTTGCCAGATTACCCCGGTTCCAGACAAGTCAGGGAATCCCTACTTTTGACGCTTTTCTGCGTCAATTCCGGCCCGGTGCCGGAAAAACTGATGTGCATCCGCGCCGAAAACGGAAAAAACAGCCCGGCGCGCGCATTATTGAATTCCTGCCGACTGCACATCGCGCAGGCGGGTGCTCAGATCTCGGGTTTGTAAATCTGCTTGAGGAACGAGGCCTTCAAAAGGGCCTGGGCCGTGGTCTGGACGTTCAGCGCCTCGCGCGCCAGCCGCAGGTGTTTCTCGACCGTTGCCGGGGCGCGGCCGATCAGCTCGGCGATGTCCTGAATGGTCTTGCCGTCGCCGACCCATTCCAGAACTTCGCGCTGCCTCTGGGTCAAGGCGCGGCTCGGGTATTCATAGGGCAGGGACAGGATCTTGAGATGGGCGACATTGTTGGCCAGCTCGATCATCTGCCCGTGTTCGGCCCAGATCGCGTCGACCTCTTCCTGCGTCAGGCCGCGCCGCGCGGTCATCGCGATGGCGCCCTTGGTGCGCGACGAGATGGTCGGGAAACTGATCGTGTAACCGGCGCTGACCCCCATCGAGTCGTTGATCTGCATGACTTCCGCTTCCTTGGGGGTCAGCAGGTTCAAACGCGCCTGTTCCCGGGCCCAGCTCCAGCTGCAGGCGCCGTTGTGATTCAGCGTCCAGCGCATCATCGGGCCGTGGAAATACAATTGTTCGCCGAGAAAGCGATCAAGATAGCTTCGGTCGTGGTTCGACAGAATCATGAAATCCTCGGCGTCGCCCAGCGAGCCCTCGGTGCGGAAGCTGGTATAGCCATAGATCAGCCGGTCAAAGCCGAACCCGGCCATCCAGTCGACATGCATGTCCCACAGCTCTTCGAACTGGCCCGCCTTGGTCAGCGCATCGAGATAGTCGACCGTCATTTCGCGCCGTCCAGATGCGCCTTCAGGGCATCCAGTGCCAGAATGTACCCATGGGCGCCGAACCCGCAGATCTGGCCGACAGCGACCGGCGCGATATAGGATTTGTGGCGAAAGGACTCGCGGGCGTGGATGTTGGACAGGTGCAGTTCCACCACCGGCAGTTCAACCGATACGATGGCATCCATCAGCGCGATCGAACTATGCGTATAGGCGCCGGCATTGAGCACGATCCCGTCATGAACGCCCCTAGCGCCATGCAGCGCATCGATCAGCGCGCCTTCGTGGTTGGACTGAAAGCACTGTACCTCGCAGCCAAGTCTCTGGCCGTGGGCGATGCAGTTCTGCTCGATTTCGGCCAGTGTGGTGCGGCCATAGACCTGCGGCTGCCTCTGTCCAAGAAGGTTCAGGTTCGGCCCGTTGACCACCAACAATGACGACATTTCATCCCCCGGAAACATTATTACGACTATATGTGGGCCGAGACGGCTGTCCAGCATCATTCTGCGCAGGTCACGCCCCGGTGATGTGGCGCCAAAAGCCTGACAGAGGTCGGGTTCCGATTCCCGCAATCGGCGTTGGGTATCCGGTTTTGATGGTCAGGGTCAAGTGACGCAAGGTCACATCGGGGCGTGAAATGATGTAGCAGGCATTGGTTTTTCCTTCATGATTTCAGAATTTTGAATGTGGTATTTAATGTAACTCAGGCACCGGGGTGCCATTGCTGATCCATAATTAAATTACATAATCATGATTATCGGAATTACTGATGCAGCCGTTGCATGACCGGGGCCGCCGCAATTGGCGCGTGGCTCCACGCGTTCGCCGCGGCGGTGGGTCCTGCCATGGCGCCGCAGAAGCGTCAGCCCAGGGCGTAACCGGCGCCGCGCACCGTGCGCAGCGGATCCTCGCCGCCGTCGCGGCGCAGCGCCTTTCGCAGCCGGCCGATATGAACATCGACGGTGCGGCTGTCGACATAGATGTCGCGGCCCCAGACACGGTCGAGCAGCTGTTCGCGGCTCCACACCCTGCCCGGTTTCTCCATGAAGGTCGCCAGCAGCCTGAACTCGGTCGGGCCCAGTTTCAGCGGCCGCTCGGCGCGGGTGACGCGGTGGGTCTCGCTGTCCAGCACGATATCCAGATAGGTCAGCTTCTCTCCGGTGGCGGCCGGGCGGACGCGGCGCAACTGGGTGCGCACACGGGCCATCAGCTCGAGCACCGAATAGGGTTTGATCACATAGTCGTCGGCGCCGGTCTCGAGCCCCCGCACCCGGTCGACCTCTTCCGAGCGCGCCGAGAGCATCAGCACCGGGATCGCGCGGGTTCTGGGGTTGGATTTCATCCGCCGGCAGATCTCGATCCCCGAGATGCCGGGCAGCATCCAGTCCAGAACCACCACGTCGGGTTCGACCTCGGGCAGCATCAGCAGGGCCTCGTCGCCATCGGTGGCGATTGCCACCTCGAACCCCTCGGCCTCGAGATTATAGCGCAGCACCTCGCGTTGTGCGGCTTCGTCCTCGACGACAAGAACGGTGGGTTGCCTGTGGCTCATCGCTCTGCCCCTCTCAGCTCAGCTGATGCAGCGAAGGGTCGTAATGGTCGCGCTTGGGGCGGGCCTCGTCATCGGGCATATGCCCCTCCACCACATAGATGACCTGCTCGGCGATGGCGGTGACATGGTCGCCCATGCGTTCGGTGTTCTTGGCGATGAAATGCAGATGCATGCAGGGGGTGATGTTGCGCGGATCCTCCATCATGAAGGTCAGGAATTCGCGGAACAGCGCATTGTACATCTGGTCGATCTCGAGGTCGCGCCGCAGGATGTTGTAGGCCAGCTCGCTGTCGCGCTGGACATAGGCGTCGAGCGCGTCATTGAGCATCAGCTGCACCTCGCGCGCCATCCGCCGCAGGGCGCCGCGGGCGCCCTCGACCTGGGGCAGATCCATCAGGATCGCGGTGCGCTTGGCCATGTTCTTGGCATAGTCGCCGATCCGCTCGAGGTTGCCGGCGATCTTCATCACCGAAAGCGCGATCCGCAGGTCGCCCGCCGCCGGCGAGCGCAGCGCGATCAGCAGGGCGCATTCCTCGTTGATCTTCTCTTCCAGAAGGTCGATCGCCTTGTCGTCATTGCGCACCTTCTCGGCCATTTCCTGATCGAGTTCCTGAAGCGATTCCGAGGCTCTGAGAATGGCTTCCTCGACCAGACCGCCCATCATCATGATATGGGTCTGAACCTGTTCCAGGTCGCTGTCAAAGGCGGAAAGGATGTGTTTTTCGTTCATGGGATCGCCTGGTCCTATCCGATACGTCCGGTGATGTAGCTTTCGGTGCGCTCGTCACTGGGGTTGGTGAAAATGGTGGCCGTGTCGTCGTATTCCACGAGATGGCCGAGGTGGAAGAACGCGGTTTTCTGGCTGACCCGTGCGGCCTGCTGCATCGAATGGGTCACGATGACCACCGAGAACCGCGCGCGCAGCTCGTTGATCAGCTCTTCGACCTGCGCGGTGGCAATCGGGTCAAGCGCCGAACAGGGCTCGTCCATCAGCAGCACCTCGGGCTGGGTGGCCACGGCCCGTGCGATGCACAGGCGCTGTTGCTGGCCGCCGGAAAGCCCGGTGCCGGGGGCGTCCAGCCGGTCTTTGACCTCGTCCCAGATGGCGCCCCGGCGCAGCGCCTTCTCGACGATCTCGTCGAGATCGGCCTTGTTGCGCGCCAACCCGTGGATGCGCGGGCCATAGGCGACGTTGTCATAGATCGACTTCGGGAAGGGGTTCGGCTTTTGGAACACCATGCCGACCTTGGCCCTAAGCTGCACCGGGTCGACCCGCTTGTCGTAGATGTCCTCGCCGTCAAGCAGGATGTTGCCCTCGACGCGACAGGTGTCGATGGTGTCGTTCATCCGGTTGAGACAGCGCAGGAAGGTCGACTTGCCACAGCCCGAGGGGCCGATGAAGGCGGTCACCGTCCTGGCGGCGATCTCGACATCCACATCCTTGATGGCATGGGTGTCGCCGTAATGGACCTGCACCCCCTTGGCGGAGATCTTGGTCTCTTTCTGGCCGGCCTGCGGCGCGGCTTGGGTTGCGTCATACATATGCATGGCCTTCTTTTCTGTTACCAGCGGCGCTCGAAGCGGCGGCGCAGGATGATGGCGACGGCGTTCATGAACAACAGGAACGCCAGCAGAACGATGATGGCCCCCGAGGCCCGTTCCACGAAAGCAGGATCGGCGCGCTGGGTCCAGTTGTAGACCTGCACCGGCAGCGCCGAGGCAGGGTCGAAAAAGCCCTCGGGCGGCGCGGCGGGAAACTCGCGCACGAAGGCCACCATGCCGATCAGCAGCAGCGGCGCGGTCTCGCCCAGGGCCTGGGCCAGGCCGATGATGGTGCCGGTCAGGATGCCCGGCGCGGCCAGCGGCAGCACGTGGTGGAACACGGTCTGCATCTTCGAGGCCCCTACCCCCAGCGCCGCGTCGCGGATCGACGGCGGCACCGCCTTCAGCGAGGCACGGGTGGCGATGATGATGGTCGGCAGCGTCATCAGCGTCAGCACCAGCCCGCCGACGATCGGCGCCGATTGCGGCAGGCCGGCGAAGTTGATGAAGATCGCGAGGCCAAGAATGCCGAAGACGATCGAGGGCACCGCCGCGAGGTTCGAGATATTGACCTCGATGACATCGGTGATCCAGTTCTTGGGGGCGAATTCTTCAAGATAGATCGAGGCCGCCACGCCGATCGGCAGGGTCAGGCAGAGAACCACGATCATCATGTAGAAAGACCCGAGGATCGCGACCCCGAGCCCGGCCGCCTCGGGGCGGTTCTCCGAGGCGTCGGCGCGGGTCAGAAACCCCCAGTTGAACGATGTTTCAAGAATGCCGGCTTCTTTGAACTGGTCGGCCAGCAGCAGCTGTTCGGGGCTGACGTTCTTGTCGATTTTCGCCGTCTCCATGGTGACACGGCCCTTGTAATAACCGTCGATCCGACCCGAGGCGAGAAACCTGAAGGCGACGGTCTCGCCGATCCGCTCCGGGTTGGCCAGCACGAAGCGGCGCAGCTCTGCGGCCCCCTCCTTCGAGATCATCTTGGCGGCCGCCTTGGCCTTCAGCCCCTCGACACCGATGCCGGGCCGTTCGAATTCGCTTTCGATGGCCTTAGCGATCAGCGGCGCGTAGCCAAAGGTCGTGACCTTGGCGATCTTGTCCAGATCGCCGCTGCCGTCCTTGTCCAGCTTGGCCGGGTCGAGATAGACGTTCAGCGTGATGAAGGTCTGGCGGAAGGCGGAGGAGCCATTGTAGAGGATCGAGCTCAGCAATCCGACCAGCGCCAGCATGGCGACGGTGATCGCGGCCAGCCCATAGGCGCGGAACCGCGCCTCGGCGGCATTGCGGCGGCGGGTGCGCGCGTCCTGCTCGAGAAGCGACGTGAAGGTTTTTCCGCCAGGTTCCGGCCGGGACGATGGTGCATCGGTCATTCGTACTGCTCCCGATATGTGCGGACGATATAAAGCGCCAGAATGTTGAGCCCCAGCGTGACCACGAAAAGCGACAGGCCAAGCGCGAAGGCGACCAGCGTTTCGGGGCTGGCAAACTCGGTGTCGCCGGTCAGCTGGCTGACGATCTTGACGGTGATGGTGGTCATCGCCTCCAGGGGGTTGAGGCTGAGCTTGGCCGCCGCCCCTGCCCCCATGACCACGATCATGGTCTCGCCGATGGCGCGGCTGGCGGCCAAGAGGATGGCGCCGACGATGCCCGGCAGCGCCGCCGGCAGGATCACCTGGCGCACGGTCTCGGAGCGGGTCGCGCCGAGCCCGTAAGAGCCGTCGCGCATCGCCTGCGGCACGGCGTTGATGACATCATCGCTCAGCGACGACACGAAAGGGATCAGCATGATGCCCATCACCAGCCCGGCGGTCAGCACCGACGAGGACGAGGTGCCCAGCCCCATCGGCTCGGCGAAATAGTCGCGCAGCAGCGGGCCGACGGTGATCAGGGCGAAAAGGCCGTAGACGATGGTCGGAATGCCGGCCAGAATCTCGACCGCCGGCTTGACGATGGCCCGCATCCGCCGGCTGGCGTATTCCGACAGGTAGATGGCGACCAAGAGGCCGATCGGCACCGCGAAGACCAGCGCCACCAGCGACACGTAGAGCGTGCCCCAGAGCAGCGGCAGGATGCCAAGGTCGGACCCGCCCTGGAACTGCGGGTTCCAGGTCAGGCTGAACAGGAAGTCGCGCGCCGGGTAAAGCCGGAAGAAATGCGCCGTCTCGAAGACCAGCGAGGCGACGATGCCGACCGTGGTCAGGATCGCCACCGTCGACGACAGGATCAGCAGCGCCTTGATCGCCCGCTCCGAGACGTTGCGGGCGCGGAACTCGGGGGTGATCCGCGACAGAGCCAGGGCACAGCCCGCAAGGCTGAGCAGGATCGCCACCGCCGCCAGCGCGATCTGAAGCCAGCCGGTGATGGCGCGGTATTGCTTGGCGGCCTCGAGAACGCCCTGTTCGACCTCCGAGGCCACAGCGACCCCGACCTCGGCCAAAAGGGCGCGGATGTCGGTCTCTTCGGCGCGGGTGCTGGCAAGCTCGGCCTCGCTCAGCCTTCCTTCGGCAAGCGCCACCTCAAGCCCCTCGGCGATGCGGCGCACGTCGGTCATCACCAGGCTGCGCGAGCTGCCCTCGGCAATGTCGGCGGCGCCGATCATGCCGGTGATCTGGCTTTCCACGTAAAGCGGTTGCAGTAGCAGCCAGCCCAGAGTGACCAGCAGCGCCGGCACCGCCGAGAACAGGAACACGGTCTGCCCGTAATAGCCCGGCAGCGAATGCAGCCGGCGCCGGTCGCCCTCGACGGCGGCCAGGGCCCGCGAGCGGCCAAGAAAAAAGCCGATTGTCGCGATCGCGACAACGGCGAGAATGACGAGGCTGATGTTCATTTGTCCTCCGGTTCGGCGACCGCACCCCTGAAACGGCATGGCGCCCCGACGGGCGCCATGCGCGGTTCGATCTGCCTTAGTTCATCGGTGCCATCGGGGTTCCGTTGGCAACCATTTCCTGGGTCTTGGCCAGTTCCGGATCCGAAACCAGACCGTATTCCGCCAGCGGGCCGTCCGGGCCGGCCATGTCGTCGCTGACGAAGAAGTCGATATATTCCTGCAGGCCGGGGATCACGCCCAGATGCGCCTTCTTGACGTAGAAGTACAAGGGGCGCGACACCGGGTATTCGCCCGAGGCCACGGTCTCGGTCGAGGGGGTGACACCGTCCATGGTGGCGACGATCAGCTTGTCGGTGTTGTTCTGATAGAACGACAGGCCGAAGACGCCGATCGCCTGGGTGTTGGCGTCGAGCCGCGCGAGGGTCTCGGTATAGTCGCCGTCGATGTCGACCGACAGACCATCGGTGCGCAGCGCGTGGCAGGCCTTCTTGGCGGCTTTCTGCTTTTTCTTGTCGCTGTCGCCCTCGGCGGCGGCAAGGTAGATGTCATAGGCGCCGGTGGCCTTGCAGCCGGCTTCCAGAACCTTCTTGTCAAAGACTTCGCGGGTGCCGTGCTTGGTGCCCGGGATGAAGGCCAGGATCTCTTGCGCCGGCAGGTCGCCGTTGACGTCCGACCACTTGCCGTTGCTGTTGTCGACCAGCTTGCCGTCGACCGCGACCTGACGGGCCAGGGCGTTGAACCAGTCGGCCGGGGTGAAGGCGAAGGCCGGGCCGTTGATATCCGAGGCAAAGACGATGCCGTCATAGCCGAAACGGACTTCCATGATCTCGTTGACGCCGTTCGAGGCGCAGAGCTCGATGTCCGACGGCTTGATGCGCGACGAGGAATTGGCGATGTCGATGGTGTTCGCGCCAAGCCCTTCGCACATCTTCTTGCGGCCGGCACCCGATCCGCCGCCTTCGACGACCGGGGTCGGGAAGTCGAAGTTCTCGCCAAAGGCTTCGGCGACGATGGTGGCATAGGGCAGCACGGTGGACGATCCGGCGATCTGGACCTGATCGCGGGCCGATGCGGTGGTGGCTGCGGCGGCAATGGCCAGAGCGGAAGCCGTCAATTTGACCTTCATGGGTGTCTCTCCAGTTGCGACCGTCGTCGTGACGGCCTTCGCGGCTGCACCTACGGTGTGCTGCCAAAGCTTTTGTGACAGGTCTGTAACGCTTTTATGACAAAGCGGGTCCAAAGACGGATTTCCCGCTTATTTCGGCAAAATCACCGAAAACCGGCTGCCCTTGCCCGGTGCGCTGTCGATGCGCAGCTGGCCGCGATGGCGATTGAGGATGTGCTTGACGATGGCCAGCCCGAGCCCGGTGCCGCCCATCTGGCGCGAGCGGTGGCTGTCGATGCGATAGAAGCGCTCGGTCAGCCGGGTCAGGTGGATCGGGTCGATCCCGGGCCCATTGTCGGCAACCGCGATCACGCAGGCCGGGCCGCGCAGATCGGGGTCGCGCGTCTCGCTGCGGCAGGACAGGGTCACGGTGGTGTCGTCGCCGCCGTATTTCAACGCGTTCTCGATCAGGTTGGACAGCACCTGACGCATCTGGTCGGGATCGGCGCGCAGGGTGATCGCGCTCTCGGGCAGATCCAGCCGGATCGTGCCCCCGGTGTCGCGCGCCGTGGCCTCGAGGTTGTTCGCGGCCGAGCGGATCAGCGCCACGATATCGACTTCCTCGGTGGGGCGGATCCGCGCCGTCTCCTCGACCCGGCTCAGCGACAGCAGGTCCGCAACCAGCCGGTTCATCCGCTGCGCCTCGTCGGCCATGGTTTCAAGAAAGCGGAACGTGGCGGCGCGGTCGTCGCGGGCCGGCCCGAGGATGGTCTCGATATAGCCCAGGATCGCGGTCAGCGGCGTGCGCAGCTCGTGGCTGACATTGGCGACGAACTCGCGCCGCATCCGGTCGGCCTGCCGCAGGTGGGTGACATCGTTGAAACACAGCAGCACGCCGTCCTCGCCCAGCCCCTCGACCCCGGTGAAGGTGACGTCATAGCGCACCGCGATGGCGCCTTCGCTGTGTTCGTAGATGCCGGTCTGCGCGGTGCCGGTGTTCAGACAGGCATCAAGCGCCGCCGACAGGTTGGGCTGGCGAAAGATCAGCGCGAAGGGCCGGTCTTCGCTGGCCTTGGGGTTGAGCGCCGCAGCACGCCCGTTGGCGCCGACAATGCGCCGGTTGCGGTTGACGAAAACCGCCGGCATCGGAATGGCGTTCAGAACCTGCTGTACTGTCGTCGGTGTCGTCATCTGCAGCCCTGTGCTGATCCGGCCCCGCGCCTGCCCGCGCGGCCGGAAATTCCCTCATGCACCACTTTAAAAGATTATGTTTATCACTTTAAAACAGTGGTATAGGCGGCGCACCTGCTTTATTGCCTCATGTCTCGGAGACCGGTTTCAGCCCCTTGCGAAAGCGCCGCATGTTGGCCTGGTAATGCAGGGCGCTTGCCGCCAGCCCCTTTGCCGCGGCGTCGTCAAGCTGGCGCACCACCTTGCCCGGCGCGCCCATGACCAGCGAATTGTCGGGGATCTCCTTGCCCTCGGTGATCAGCGCCCCTGCCCCGATCAGGCAATTCTTGCCGATCCGGGCGCCGTTCAGAACCGTGGCCCCCATGCCGATCAGACTGTTGTCGCCGATGGTGCAGCCGTGCAGCATTGACCTGTGGCCGATGGTGCAGCCGCGGCCGATGGTCAGCGGAAAGCCGGGGTCGGTGTGCATCACCGTGTTCTCCTGCACGTTGCTGCCCGCGCCGATGACGATCGGCTCGTTGTCGCCGCGCAGGGTGCAGCCGAACCAGACCGAGGCCGCCTCTTGCAGGTCGATATTGCCGATCAGGTTGGCGTCCGGCGCCACCCAGCTGTCTTCGGCGATTTGCGGGCGCACCCCGTCAAGTTCATAGATCGGCATCACGACATCTCCTCGAATTCGGCCTGAAGCGCATGGACATGGGATTGCAGCCTCGGCTGCTGTTCACGGCGCAGCCGCTCGGCCGCGATGATGGTCTTGAGCCGCGCCTCGGTGGCCTCGAGATCATCGTTGACCAGAACGTAATCATAGGCGCCCCAATGGCTGATCTCGTCCCAGCTTTTCTTCATCCGGCCGGCGATCACCTCGGCGCTGTCCTGACCGCGCGCCACCAGCCGGCGGTGCAGTTCGCGGATCGAGGGCGGCAGGATGAAGATCGACAGCGCGTGCTTGCCAAGGTCGGAGTTGCGGATCTGGATCTCGCCCTGCCAGTCGACGTCGAACAGCACGTCGCGCCCGGCCTCGATGGTCTGTTTCACCGGCCCGGCGGGCGAGCCATAGAAATTGCCGAAGACATGCGCATGTTCCAGCATCTCGCCGTCGGCCACCTGTTTGCGGAAGGCATCTTCGCTGAGGAAAAAATAGTCGCGCCCGTCCTGCTCGCCCTCGCGCGGGGCGCGGGTGGTCGCCGAGACCGAAAAACGCAGCTCCGGGTCCCAGCGCATCAGCCGCTGTGCCAGGGTCGATTTGCCCGCGCCCGAGGGCGAGGACAGGATGATAAGAAGTCCGCGGCGATCGCTCATGTCATTCACTCCACATTCTGAACCTGCTCGCGCATCTGGTCGATGACCGCCTTCAGGTCAAGCCCGATCCGGGTCAGGTCAACAGATTGAGCTTTGGAGCACAAGGTATTGGCTTCGCGGTTGAATTCCTGCATCAGGAAATCCAGCTTGCGGCCCACGGGGCTGCCCGCCGCCAGAAGGTCGCGGGCGGCGCCGACATGGGCGCGCAGGCGGTCGATCTCTTCGGTGACATCGCTCTTGACGGCGATCATCGCCAGCTCCTGGGCGACGCGGTCCGGGTCGGGGCCCTCGGTGTTGTCCAGCACCCGCGCCAGGTTGGCGCGCAGGGCGGCGGCGGT
>NZ_JBFJVE010000068.1:0-13607 GCF_041624275.1 Shimia sp. | reverse complement strand
CTGGAAAGGGCTTTTGAGATCTGATCGCCAATAAAGGGGCAGGGGGGGGGCGTGCCCCGCTGCCGCAGACGCCAGAACGCCGCCCGTTTCGGGCGGCGTTCCGCGTTTGGAGCTTTGTCCGGACATGCGCAGTCCGCGGTGGCCGGCCAAGAAAAAAGGCCCCGCTGGGGGGCCTTTCGGGGGGCGGCGGATTACGCGCCTGCCACGTCACCGCTCGTCGACCACCCGCACCGCCTTGCCTTCCGAACGCGGAATGCCACCCGGCAGCTTGGCCGTCACCGCGCAGGTGACGCCGATGATCGACTTGATGTGATGGCGCACCTCGGCGGCCTTGGCCTTCAGCGCCGCCTCATCCTCGCCCACATCCGGCAAGACCTCGACATCCACCGCCATGGCGTCCAGCGCGCCCTCCTTGAACAGTCGGATCTGGTAGTGCGGCGCCAGACCTTCCAGCCCCACCAGCACGCTTTCCACCTGGCTCGGGTAGACGTTGACGCCACGGATGATCATCATGTCGTCGTCGCGCCCGTCGACCCGCAGGATGCGCACATGGCTGCGCCCGCAGGCGCAGGGCGCGTCGGTCAGCCGGGTGATGTCGCGGGTGCGATAGCGCACCATCGGCATCGCCTCCTTGGTCAGGGTGGTGATCACCAGCTCGCCGGTTTCCCCCATCGGCAGCGGCTCCAGTGTTTCCGGGTCGATGATCTCGAACAGGAAGTGATCCTCCCAGCCGTGCAGCCCGTCGCGCGCCGCATCGCATTCGCAGGCCACCCCCGGCCCCATGATCTCGGACAGCCCGTAGACGTCGCAGGCTTGGATACCCAGCCGCCGGTCCAGCTCGGCCCGCAATTCGTTCGACCATGGCTCGGCGCCGAACAGCCCGCGCCGCACCGGCAGCGCCGCGATGTCGACGCCCATGCTCTCGGCCACCTCGGCGATGTTGAGCGCATAGGACGGGGTCGCCAGAAGCGTGGCGGGTTTGAAATCATTGATCAGCGTCACCTGCCGTTCGGTGCCGCCACCCGAGACCGGCACCACCACGCAGCCCAGTTTCTCGGCCCCGTAATGGGCGCCGAGCCCGCCGGTGAACAGCCCGTAGCCATAGGCGTTGTGCACCAGATCGCCGGGCCGGGTGCCGGCACCGGCCATCGAGCGCGCCATCAGGTCGGCCCAGCGCTCGAGATCGCCCTTGGAATAGCCGACCACGGTCGGCTTGCCGGTGGTCCCCGACGAGGCATGCACCCGCGCCAGCTGCTCGAAGGGCATGGCGAACATGTTGAACGGGTAGTTGTCGCGCAGGTCGGTCTTCACCGTGAACGGGAAGTGGCGCAGATCGGCCAGGGTCTTGAGGTCCGAGGGCTTGACCCCGGCCTTGTCAAAGGCGGCGCGGAAATGGGCGACGTTCTCATAGGCCCGGTTCAGCGTCCAGCGCAGGCGCTCGGTCTGCAATTCGGCCAGCGCCGCGCGTGACATGGTTTCTATGTCCCGGTCATACATGAATCCCGGATCGGTTTCGCTTTTGGCGAGCATTGGTTGTTCCTCCCTGAACATGCACCTGGCCGGGGGGTCCCGGTCAGGCCTTGCGCCAGCCCGGTTGAATTCCCGCAGAGCTCTTTCCGGCTCCTCGGGCAGGCATTCTGTTGATGGCATAGCCCTGGTTGAACGCTGCGCGCGTGATCAGCGTGTATTTGAAATTCCAGCCCGTCAGCAGGGCGCCGAGCCCGGCCAGCGCCAGCGCCGGCGCGGCGGCGCCCGGCACGATCACCGCTGCGGCGGCGCAGAGGGCCACCAGACCCTGCGGCGCGAGGCCAAGGCCGGCCTTCATGGCGTCGTAGATGTCCAGTGCTCCGGTCGGCGCGCCATTGGCGGCAAAGGCGCTGCGATAGCGGCTCCACAGGCCAAGGCGCAGCAGCACCAGCGCCAGCAACAGCAGGGGCAGGCCCCCTCCGATCAGATCGGGGGTGCCGGGGATCAGGCTCAGCAGCGCCAGGATACCGGCACCCTCGGTCAGCCCCGTGGTGACCATCAAGGGCACGATCTCGGGCTGGCGCCAGGCCGGAATGCCCTTGGCCGCCTGCAGGATGCGGGCCTGACAGTAAAGGAACACCAGCCCCGAAAGCGCCGCGGCTACGCCCAGCCCGACCGAGCCGGTCAGCCAGGCCAGCCCGCCAAATCCGAACAGGGGCATGGCCGAAAAGGCCTCGCGCGACATCCAGCTTGTGCGGGCGTTGAACAGCACGTTGATGAACCGCCACGGCCGGCCGATCTCGAGCCAGACACAGAACAGCCCGGCGCCGACCAGCATCAGCGCCAGCAGCACCGCCAGCCAGCTGGTCGTGCCCATGACAGCCGCCAGCATCGCCATGGCCAGCAGGCCGGTGCCGGTGCCGCCAAGGGTGAAATTGGCCGCCGCGCGCCAGTCCCAGCTGGTCTGCAGCTTGGGCGACACCGCCGCCAGCCCCACCGGATCGGCCACCATCGGCACCGCCTCGGGCGGCGCGACATCGCTGATTTCACCGTCATAAAGGTAATAGATATTGGGCCCGTTCCCCAGCTCTTCATGCATGCGGAAATGGCGCTTTTCGCGCAGCAGGGTCGAGACATTGCTGTTCGGATCGTCGAGATCGCCCATCTGCAAGGCGCCGGAAATGCAGCTGGCGACACAGGCGGGCGTGGCCTCCATGTCGACGCCCGGCACCAGACCCTTGGCGCGGCCGGCGTCGATCCGCTCCACGCAGAGCGTGCATTTCTGCGCCACGCCCAGCCTGCCGGGATCTTCGCGCCGCGCCTCGTGGCGCATCGCCTTGCCGCCATAGGCCGCCGCCGGCTTGTCGACCCGGAACCGCGCCTGATAGGGGCAGGAGACCGCGCAATAGGCGCAGCCGATGCATTTGTCGTAATCGATGGTGACGATGCCATCGTCGCGTTTCTGGGTTGCCGTCGACGGGCAGACATCCATGCAGGTCGGCGTGTCGCAATGCATGCAGCCCACCGGCAGGAAGGCGCGGTTCACCTGCGGGAACTCTCCGGTTTCGAAATCCAGCACCTTGCGCCACTGCACCCCCGGTGCGGTGGCATTGGCGTGCTTGCAGGCCGAGGTGCAGGTCTGGCACCCGACACAGCGGTTGAGATCGGCGACGATGCCCCAGGTTGTCACGAGCGCGCTCCTGTTTTCTTGACCGCCACCCGCACCAGGTCAGCGCCCGATCCGGTGGCATCGGTCAGTTCCAGCGACATCGGCATCAGACCGTTCATGCTGGGGGTTTTCAGATCTTTGGCAAAAGGGGTTTTCCAGTGATCGAACTGGCCGATCATCAGCAATGTGTCGGGCCGGATGCCATTGCGCAGGATCACCGCGCCGCGGGTGGTGCCGACCGGAGACGAGACCTCGACCTCGTCGCCTTCCTTGACCCCGATGCGCTGGGCTGCGGCCGGATTCATCACCACGCCGCCATGACCGGCGACATTGGCCGCCACCTCGTGGATCATCTGGATGCCGGCGTTGCCGCCCCAGGAATATTGCATCGACCGCGCGGTCACCAGCCAGAAGGGGTAGTCACCGATCTCGACGCCGAACTGCCGCTCCAGCGCGCCTTCCCACAGGCCCGGCAGGTCCTGATAGTGCGGCATCGCCTCGTATTCGCGCAGCTGGCTGTCCCACCAGGTGATGCCGCGCTCGTGCAGCCGGTCGCCCAGTTCCTGACCGATGCGCAAAAGCCGCTCCTGATAGGGCAGCTCAAAGCGCAGCTCCTTTTCCACCATCGCCGGGTAGAGATACCAGCGTTCCTTGGGGAAGGGCGCGGTGCGGAAGCCGTGTTCGCGGAAATAGTCCAGCCCCTGGTTCTCGGCGCCATCGGTCAGCTCGGCGCTGGCCGCGCGGCAGGAATGGTCCCAGATTTTCTCGACCGAATGTTCGACCTCGGGGTCGAGCCGGTGGTCGAAATTCTCACCGAACAGCCGCACCCCGGCGGCGCCGCCGTTGATCGCGTTGTTGTATTCTTCCAGCAGGCCCACGCCCTTGGCGATCTGGGTGGTGATCCAGGTGAAATCGCGGGCCTCGCCCATCGGTTCGGCCGCCGGCTCGCGCAGGGCAAAGCCCTGATGCTCCCAGAATTGCTCGACATATTTCGAGCCGCCGATGCGGATCAGCTGCAAGCCTTCGAGATCGGTGCATTCCGGCAGCAGCACGTCGGCCATGTGGTTGGTCTCGTCCATCGTGTAGGCGAAACAGACGGTGAAAGGGAAATTGGCGATCGCCTCGGTCACCGCGCCGGTGTCCCAGAAGGAAATCGCCGGGTTGGTGCGATAGACGAACCAGACATCGGGCTGGGTCGGCTTGGGCAGGTGGTCAAAGCCTTCCTTCTGCGCCATCCACGCCAGATGGGTCGGCCCCAGCGCCTGCGACCACGGCGAATTGGCGGCCAGCGGGATCAGCGTCTGATGCGCGTGGCGCGATTTCGAATGGTCGTTGAACTCTTCCTTGCGGGTCGGGTTCATCGGATAGTTCATGAACCCGTCCGGCCCCGGCACCACGCTCGACCAGCGGTTGTCGGCGGGGCGGTTCAGCCGCACCGTGGTGCCCAACGTGCCGCCCGGCACCTCGAGCCCGCCGATCAGCACCGCCAGCATGGTCCGCGCCCAGGCGCATTCATAGCCGCCCCAGCCGTTCGACACGGTCTTGCCCAGCGAGATCGCCACCGGGCGGAAGGGCATTTCGCGCCCGTCGATCTCGATGGTCTCGCCGACATGGGCGTGATCGAGATATTCCAGCGCCGTGTTGCGGATCATCTCGACCGGCACGTCGCAGATCCCGGCCGCCCATTCCGGGCTGTAGGGGGCCACGTGATCGACCAGCGCCGCAAAGGCCGGCCGGCAGGTGATGCCGTCATGCTGCCATGTCTTGTCGTCGGCGCCGATCTCGATCCCCGAGACGGTGAAATCACCCTCGAGCGCCGGGTCGGCATCCTTGGTGTCAAAGGGTACGGCAGCGTTCTGATTGAGATCCCAGATCAGCGGTTTCTGCGTCGCCGGATCGCGCAGATAGAAGCCGTTCGGCGCCACCAGATAGGGCGAGGAGGACCGGGCTTTCAAAAACGGAATGTCCAGCCGCGCGCGCGCCACCTCGTGCAGCAGCACATGGATCAGCGCGAACATGAAGGCCGGGTCGGTCTTGGGCCGGATCGGCACCCACTCTGCCGAACAGGCGCCCGTGACCGACAGATGCGGCTCGATCTGCACCCGCTTGACGCCCCGGTCGCGGGCATCGGCGTGGCGGCGCACGCCGCAGACCCCGCCCGAGGCCTCGACATTGGCCCCGAAGGACAGGATCATCTCGACCAATGGCGTGTCCGGCGACACGGTAAAGGCGCGGTGCCAGAATTCGCCGTAAAGATGCTCGGAGTGGTAACATTTCACCCCCTGACCGCTGCCGAAGCTCATGTCGATCACCCCCCAGGCCTTCAGGAAGGCCGGGAAGGTGCCCATGTAGACCGTCGAGGTGCCGCCGCCGCCAAAGGATGCCGCCACCCGGGGAAAGCCGCTCTCGTCGGATTTGCCCTTTTCCTTGACCGCGTTCAGCTTGCCGCAGATCAGCTCCAGCGCCTCGTCCCATGTGGCCTCGCGGAAACGCGGATCCTCGCCCTTGCCCTTCTTGGGGTTGCTGCGGATCATCGGCGTCTGGATGCGATGCGGGTTGTTGGTCTTCTGGATCAGGCCAAAGGCCTTGACGCAGACCTTGCCATGCGCCGGATGCACCTCAGCCGCCGTGCCATTGGGGCGGATCTGATAGGGCACGCCATCCATGACATCGACCTTCATCAGATCGGGGCCGGCGACGCATTGGTAACAATAGGACGGAACGCTTTTGGTGGCGCTGTCGACGGGAGCACTCATGTCAAATGGCCTTTCACGCCTCCTGAAGCTTGGCGGCTTTCTGGAGGAGTCTCTGCTGGGTTTTGTCGACATCGACGATGAAGCGCTCGTGGCGGCCCTTGCAGATCGTGTCGAGCGGGTCCTTGGCACTGACCTCGAGCACCACCTTGCGGCCCTCGATCTCGGTCACGGTCACGGTGACGGTGACCTCCATGCCCAGAAGCGTCGGCGCGGTATGGGCGATGTTGACGATGGTGCCGACCGAATCCTGACCCTCGGGGATATGCGCGACGATCATGTCGCGGCAGGTATGTTCGATATCGCGCACCAGCGACGGGGTCGCATAGACGCGGCAGTCTTCGCCCATGAAATCGATGGTCCGCTCGGCGTCGACAGTGATCGTCCGGGACGCCGAGGTGCCCACAGCCAGGTTTTCATACATTGCAAATCGTCCGGTTGATTAAAGTTGTATAGTGGTACCACTATGCAGAAATAGGATTTTCCGGTCCAGAAGTTTTTTCAACCCCCGGTAAAGCACTGAAATAAAAGCCATTGCCGGGACAATAATATGTTACAAAATATGATTTCAGGCAAATTAATGGTAACATTAACCCTGCACCCGGTCATTTTCCACCCCGGCAGGCCATGTGGGCAGATTCGCGCCGCCGCCCGCGATCTGTCCTGGTGCCGCCGGTGATGTCTTGCCCGCGATCCGTCTGCGCCCTCGCGTCCGCCCGCCGCCACGATCGCGGCGCCTGCGGGATTGGGCTGGCCTGTGCGGGCGCTTTGCGGAATAGTTGCGGCGCGGCCGTGCACCGCGACACGGGCCTGATACGGGCACAAGACAGGCGCGACACCGGGCCGGGCACCAGAGGGGGCACCAGGGGGGCACCGAATGAATATCCTGTTCATCATGTATGACCAGTTGCGCTTTGATTACCTGTCCTGCGCCGGGCATCCGCATCTGCACACGCCGAATTTCGACCGGGTGGCGGCGCGCGGGGTGCGGTTCACCAACGCCTATGTGCAATCGCCGATCTGCGGCGCCTCGCGGATGAGCTTTTACACCGGCCGCTACTGCGCCTCGCACGGGGCACAGTGGAACGGCTATCCGCTGCGCGTCGGCGAACAGACCCTGGGCGACCACCTGCGCCGCGAGGGCATGGCCTGCTGGCTGATCGGCAAGACCCATATGAAGGCCGACGCCGAGGGCATGGCGCGGCTGGGCCTGTCGCCCGACAGCCTGATCGGCGCCCGTCAGGCCGAATGCGGCTTTGACGCCTGGGTGCGCGACGACGGGCTCTGGGGGCAGGGGCCCGACGGTTTCTATGACGAGAAACGCTCGCCTTATAATGAGTACCTGAAATCCAAAGGCTACCCCTCCGACAACCCCTGGGCGGATTTCGCCAATGCCGGGGTGGATGACGAGGGCAATATCGCCTCGGGCTGGATGTTCCGCCATGCCGACAAGCCGGCCAATATCCGCGAGGAAGACAGCGAGACCCCCTGGCTGACCTCGCGCACCATCGACTTCATCGATCAGGCGACGGGCCCCTGGTGTGCCCATGTCAGCTATATCAAGCCGCATTGGCCCTATATCGTGCCCGCGCCCTACCACGACATGTATGGCGCCAATCACGTGCCCGCCGCCACCCGCGATGCGATCGAACGAGATGACCCGCATCCGGTCTATGGCGCCTATATGAACAACCGCATCGCCGCCGCCTTCCAGCGCGAAGAGGTGCGCCAGAAGGTCATTCCCGCCTATATGGGGCTGATCAAACAATGCGACGACCAGCTGGGGCGGCTCTTGGATCATCTCGAGGCCACGGGCCGCATGGACGAGACGATGATCGTGCTGACCTCGGATCACGGTGATTATCTCGGCGATCACTGGCTGGGCGAGAAAGAGCTGTTCCACGACCCCTCGGTCAAGATCCCGATGATCCTCTATGACCCGCGCCCCGAGGCCGACGCCACGCGCGGCACCACCTGCGATGCGCTGGTCGAGTCGATCGACCTCGCCGCCACCTTCGTCGAGGCCGCCGGCGGCACCGTGCCCGACCACATCATCGAGGGGCGCTCGCTGCTGCCCTGGCTGCATGGGCAAACCCCGGCATGGCGCCAGTTCGTCATCAGCGAATATGATTACTCTTCGACCCCGGTCTGCGCCCAACTGGGGCTGGAGCCGCGCGACGCACGGCTGTTCATGGTCTTCGACGGGCGTTTCAAGCTGATCCACGCCGAGGGCGGTCTGCGCCCGATGCTGTTCGATCTCGCCACCGACCCGCAGGAGTTCCACGACCTCGCCAAGGGCGACGCGCATGGCGACGAGATGGCGCGGCTCTACGGCTGCCTGCACCAATGGGGGCTGCGGCTCAGCCAGCGGGTGACGCGCTCCGAGGCCGAGATCAAGGCCGGGCGCGGCCGCTCCGGGCGGCGCGGCATCCTGCCGTTTCTCTACGATGGCTCGGAGGTGCCGGAAGAACTGGTCGCGAAATACCTCGGCCGGGCGCCGGCGCGCTACCTCGACGAAGAGTGACGCGCCCCCTCGCGCCCGCCGCCGCCTTGCGCTAAACCGCCGCCATGGCCCATATCGAATCCCTCTTTGTGACCCGTCTCTACCGCGCGAAACTCTCCGAACATGGCAGTGCCATCGATCCCGGAGAGCTGGAAGCCTCCTGTTATTCCATTGCCGAGGACGACGAGGCGGGGCAGGCCTGGTGCGAGGAAAACGGCTATCCCGGCTATACCTCCTATGCTTCGCTGACCGACCTGGCCTGGCGGTTCCCGATCTTTGCCGACATCGTCGCGGCGCTGGACCTGCATGTCGCCGCCTTCGCCCGCGATCTCGAACTGGACCTCGACGGGCGCAGGCTGGAGCTCGAGGATCTGTGGATCAACATCCTGCCCGAAGGCGGCATGCATTCCTCGCATCTGCATCCCCATTCGGTGATCTCGGGCACCACCTATGTGTCGATGCCCGACGGCGCCTCGGCGCTGAAGCTGGAAGACCCGCGCTCGGGCCGGATGATGGCGGCGCCCACCCGCACCAAGGGCGCGCGCCGCGAGTTGCAGCCCTTCATCTACATGAAGCCCGACGTGGGCGAGGTGCTGCTCTGGGAAAGCTGGCTGCGTCACGAGGTGCCGATGAACATGGCCGACGAGGAACGCATCTCGGTCAGCTTCAACTACAAATGGGCCTGAGGCCCGCGCCCTTGGCAGATCGGGCGCCTTTCAGGCGCGCCGGATGTCTCGGCCACCGCCTCTGGCGGTGACCTCGGGTTTGCCTCCGGCGGGGATACTTGCGGCAAGAGAAAGCCGCCTCTTCATCTCTTGAAAAATACTCCGGGGGTTCGGGGGCAGCGCCCCCATGCCGGGTTCGGGGGCAGCGCCCCCATGCCGCCAGTGTCTGGACGCCCGGTCGGCCGAGCGTCCACAAGGGCATTCAGGGCGCTATTTGCAGCCTTTTTCATGCCAGGCTTTGGACACGGCGTCATAATGGCCCTTGAGGCTGGCGATCTGGGGCTCGAGGTCGCCGTTGTCGGCCAGGAAGAACAGCGCTGGCCAGAACAGCAGCAGCCCGACCCCGGTTGCCACGGCGTCCTCGGTGGCTTCCTTCTTCTGCTTGCCAGACAGGTCGTTGACCTGATTGACGATATTGTTGCGTTCTTCGGCAAGCGACCGGCAGGAATAGCTGGCATAGGTCGAAGGGCTGACATAGGTCGCCTGGATGCTGTCGGGAGATTTGGCACAGCCCGACAGGGACAGGCCCGCAATTGCGATGCAGGCCGATCCTAAGATCGCTTTGGACATAAAATGGTTCCTTGTTACTTAAGTGTGATCCGACGGGGATCAGAATGCGCGGGTTTCCGCGCCGGCTTGTCGCCCAGCCGCTCGGCCCGCACAAGGGCCAAAGCCCAGGATGCTTCCGAAAACCACGCCCGGCCCCTTGCGGCCGGCCGCCGTGTGAAACCCCGCGCAACCGGCGGTTTTTCAAACTTTCCCTTGCCCCCGCAGCCGCTTGCCCCTATAGAGCCCCATCTCGCGGATTCCGGGCCACCGGGATTCGTGTGTTTGTCATTTGTCCATCAGGCAAAAGGGTCACCCCTCACATACCCAGGGGGCCTTCTGATGTATGAGAAAGGAAGAGGCGCATGAACGCCAACGAACTGCGTGAAAAAACGCCGGATCAGCTCCGTGAGGAACTGGCCAACCTGAAGAAAGAAAGCTTCAACCTGCGCTTTCAACAGGCCACCGGACAGCTCGAGAACCCCGCCCGCATCAAGGCCGCCCGCCGTGCCGCCGCGCGCGTGAAGACCGTGCTGAACGAAAAAGCCAAGTCGGCCGCCGAGTAAGAGGAGCCACAAAGATGCCCAAACGTATCCTGCAAGGCACCGTGACCTCGGACGCCAACGCCCAAACCGTGACCGTGCTGGTTGAACGCCGCTTCACCCATCCGGTTCTGAAGAAAACCATTCGTAAGTCCAAGAAATACCGGGCGCACGATGAACAGAACGCTTTCAAGGTCGGCGACCAAGTCCGCATCATCGAATGCGCGCCGAAATCGAAAACGAAACGCTGGGAAGTTCTGGAAGCCTGATCTCATCACGCTTCCCGGACGACTTAGCAAAGTCGAAACCCTGGGGGTAACGCCACGCATCGGCGCCCCATAGGTCGGGAGAAACCACATGATCCAGATGCAAACAAACCTGGATGTTGCTGACAACAGCGGCGCGCGCCGCGTTCAGTGCATCAAGGTTCTGGGTGGCTCCAAGCGTAAATACGCATCCGTAGGCGACATCATCGTCGTCTCGGTCAAGGAAGCCATCCCGCGCGGCCGCGTGAAGAAAGGTGACGTCCGCAAGGCCGTCGTCGTGCGCACCGCCAAAGAGGTCCGTCGTGAAGACGGCACCGCAATCCGCTTTGACCGCAACGCGGCCGTGATCCTGAACAACGCAGGTGAGCCGGTCGGTACCCGTATCTTCGGGCCGGTCGTCCGCGAGCTGCGTGCCAAGAACTTCATGAAGATCATCTCGCTCGCGCCGGAGGTGCTGTGATATGGCTGCCAAGCTGAAAAAAGGCGACAAGGTCGTCGTTCTCGCCGGCAAGGACAAGGGCAAAGAGGGCACCATCTCCTCGGTTGACCCGAAAGCCGGCAAGGCCGTCGTCGACGGTCTGAACATCGCCATCCGCCACACCCGCCAGACCCAGACCGAACAGGGAGGCCGCCTGCCCAAGGCGATGCCGATCGCCCTGTCGAACCTGGCCTATGTCGATGCCAACGGCAAACCGACCCGCGTCGGTTTCAAGATGGAAGGCGACAAGAAAGTGCGCTTTGCGAAAACCACGGGGGACGTGATCGATGCTTGATAACACTGACTACACCCCGCGTCTGAAAACGCTCTACAAAGAGACCATCCGCGGCGCTCTGAAAGAAGAGTTCGGCTACAAGAACGAGATGATGATCCCCAAGCTGGAGAAAATCGTTCTCAACATCGGTTGTGGTCGTGCAGCGGTCAAGGACAGCAAGAAGGCCAAGTCGGCCCAGGCGGACCTGACCCTGATCGCGGGCCAGAAGGCCCTGACCACCGTGGCCAAGAACTCGATCGCCGGCTTCCGCGTCCGCGAAGGCATGCCGATGGGCGCCAAGGTGACCCTGCGCGGCGACCGCATGTTCGAATTCCTGGATCGTCTGATCACCATCGCGATGCCGCGTATCCGCGACTTCCGCGGCGTGTCGGGCAAATCCTTCGATGGTCGTGGCAACTATGCCATGGGCCTCAAGGAACACATCGTGTTCCCGGAAATCGATTTCGACAAGGTCGACGAGAACTGGGGCATGGACATCGTGATTGCCACCAGCGCGACCACCGACGCCGAAGCCAAGAGCCTGTTGAAAGCTTTCAACATGCCCTTCAACAGCTGATCGCGGGAAGGAAAGAGACATGGCTAAGAAAAGCATGATCGAACGCGAGAAAAAGCGCGAACGTCTGGTGGCGAAATACGCAGCCAAACGTGCCGAGCTGAAAGACATCGCAAACGACGAAAACCGCCCGATGGAAGAGCGTTTCAAGGCGCGTCTGAAACTGGCGAAACTGCCGCGCAATTCCTCGGCAACCCGTCTTCACAACCGCTGCCAGCTGACCGGCCGTCCGCACGCTTACTACCGTAAGCTGAAGATCAGCCGGATCGCTCTGCGGGACCTGGGCTCGAACGGCCAGATCCCCGGCATGGTCAAATCGAGCTGGTAAGGAGAGACGATTATGAACGATCCTATCGCTGATATGCTGACCCGCATCCGCAACGGTCAGATGCGCGGCAAGTCGACCGTGTCGACCCCGGCGTCGAAACTGCGCGGCTGGGTTCTGGATGTGCTGGCCGACGAAGGCTACATCCGCGGCTACGAGAAGACTGAAGAGAACGGCCACCCGGCCTTCGAAATCAGCCTCAAGTACTACGATGGCACCCCCGTCATTCGCGAAGTGAAACGGGTTTCGAAACCCGGTCGTCGCGTCTACATGGGCGTCAATGACATCCCCGTCGTCCGTCAGGGCCTCGGCGTGTCGATTGTCTCCACCCCCAAGGGTGTGATGTCGGATGCAAGCGCACGTGCCAACAATGTTGGTGGCGAAGTGCTCTGCACGGTCTTCTAAGGAGAAAGACATGTCTCGTATTGGTAAGAAACCGGTCGAGCTGCCCAGCGGCGTCACTGCCACTGTCTCCGGCCAGACCATCGAAATCAAGGGTCCGAAAGACACCCAGTCCTTCACCGCGACCGACGACGTGACGATCGCCGTGGAAGACAATGCCGTCACCGTGACCCCGCGCGGTTCGTCCAAGCGGGCGCGCCAGCAGTGGGGCATGTCGCGCACCGTGGTCGCCAACATGGTGACCGGCGTGACCACCGGCTTCAAGAAAGAGCTCGAGATCAACGGTGTTGGTTATCGTGCGCAGATGCAGGGCGATGTCCTGAAACTGTCGCTCGGTCTCAGCCACGAGGTGAACTTCGAAGTGCCGGCCGGGATCACCGTGACCGCACCGAAGCCCACTCAGATCATCGTTGAGGGCACCAGTGCACAACTCGTCGGCCAGGTCGCGGCAAACATCCGCGAATGGCGCAAGCCCGAGCCCTACAAAGGCAAAGGCATCAAGTACAAAGACGAGTATATCTTCCGCAAGGAAGGCAAGAAGAAGTAAGGACCAGACTAATGGCAAACAGCAAAAGAACCCTGTTTCTGAAGCGCCGCCTGCGCGTCCGGAACAAACTTCGCAAGGTCAACGCTGGCCGTGCGCGCCTGTCGGTGCACCGTTCGAACAAGAACATCAGCGTGCAGCTGATCGACGATGTGAACGGCGTCACCCTGGCAGCGGCCTCGACCCTCGAGAAGGATCTCGGCTTCGTTGGCAAGAACAGCGTCGAAGCGGCCGCCAAAGTGGGCGCGGCGATCGCCGAACGGGCCACCAAGGCAGGCGTGACCGAAGCCTATTTCGATCGCGGCGGCTTCCTGTTCCACGGCAAGGTGAAGGCTCTGGCCGACGCCGCGCGTGAAGGCGGTCTGAAGATCTGATGGTGCGGTGCGTGCAAGCACGCACCCTACCGCAAGAGACCCCGCATGGTGCGTGCCCGCACGTACCATGCGACATCACCGATGGGTGCGTGCTCGCATGCACCACGGCATACCACCGTAGGGTGCGTGCTCGCACGCACCTTGCGACTCCAAAGCGAAGGCGGG
>NZ_JBFJVE010000067.1:0-13671 GCF_041624275.1 Shimia sp. | reverse complement strand
GGGATCGGCTCAGCGCCACCATGCACGGCGCCCGCCGCAGCTTTCGCATCGTCGGTTTCGCCATGGCGCCCGAGTTCCTGTTCACCAGCGCGCCGGGGGAATTCGTCCCCGACGATGCGCGATTCGCAGTGCTGTGGATGAACCGCGCGGCGCTGGCCGCCGCCTTCGACGTGCAGGGCGCCTTTAACGAGGCGCTGATCGCGCTCGAGCGCGGCGCCCCGCCGCAGCCGGTGCTGGCGGCGGTCGACGCGCAACTCGACCGCTACGGCTCGCTTGGGGCCTATGCGCGCGGCGACCTGATGTCCGACCGTTTCATTTCCGAGGAAATCAGCGGCCTCAGGGCAACGACGATCGCGGTGCCGCCGATCTTTCTCGGGGTGGCGGCCTTTCTGCTCTATATCGTCATCACCCGCCTGGTGCAGTCCGAACGCGAGCAGATCGGGCTCATCAAGGCCTTTGGCTACAGCAACTGGGAGGTGGCGCTGCATTATTTCAGGATGGTGCTGGTGATCGCCCTCGCCGGAGCGGTGATGGGATGCCTGCTGGGACTCTGGGGCGGGCGGGCGATGGCCGGGGTCTATCAGGCGGTCTATCACTTCCCCTTCCTGGTCTTCCGCGTCGATGGGGCAAGCTTTGTCCTTGGTATCGGGGTCTCGATCCTGGCCGCCCTGTCCGGCAGTCTTCTGGTCCTGCGCCGGGTCTTCGCGCTGACCCCGGCGGTGGCGATGCGGCCGCCGGCACCGATGGATTTCTCGCGCACCGGCGCCCTCAACGACCGCCTGAAATCCTGGCTCGACCAGCCCAGCCGCATGGTGCTGCGCCGGGTCCTGCGCAATCCCGGGCGGATCCTGGGATCGGTGGTCGGCATCGCCGTCGGCATGGGGCTGTCGGCGGCCCAGATGTCGGTGATGTCGGGTTTTGACGACACGCTGGACCTGACCTTCGGGGTCATCGACCGCTCGGACGTGGCGGTCAGCTTCTTCGAGCCGATGCCGGCGAGGGCGGCCTTTGATCTTGCCCATCTGCCCGGTGTGATCGAGGTCGAGCCGACGCGCGCCGTCGGCGCGGTGCTGCGCAATGGGCTGAAGTCCTATCGCGGCGGTGTCACCGGGCTGGTCGAGGGGGCGCGGCTGAACCGGGCGGTCACCCGCGACATGCGCGACATCGCCATGCCCGCTGACGGCATCGTGCTGGCGCGGGCGCTTGCCGATATGCTCGCCGTCGCACCCGGCCAGACCCTGGTCGTCGAGGTGCTCGAGGGGCGGCGCCCGGTGATCGAGGTCAAGGTGGCCGCGATCGCCGAAACCCTGCTCGGGGCGCCGGCCTTCATGCGCCTCGAAACGCTGAACCGGGATCTCGGCGAATGGGGGCGGGTCTCGGGCGCCTATCTGCGGGTCGACGGCAACCGCCTGCCAGAGCTCTACGAGGCGCTCAAGGCGGCGCCCTCGGTGGCCGGGGTGACCCGGCGCGAGGATGCCCGCGCCGCGATGCAGACCCTGATGGACACCGGCGCCGGCGCGATGCGTTTCGTGATGGCGGCGATCGCAGGGGTCATCACCTTCGGCATCGTCTACAATGCTGCCCGCATCGCCTTTGGCGAACAGGCGCGGGATCTGGCCAGCCTGCGGGTGATCGGCTTCACGCGCGGCGAAACCGCCTTCGTGCTGCTCGGCGAGCTGGCGCTGGTGGTGCTGCTGGCGATCCCGCTCGGCATCGGTGTCGGCTATTACCTGTCCTTCCTGATCTCGGCCGGGTTCAGCACCGACCTCTACCAGATCCCGACCCGCTTCCGCCCCGATGCCTATGGCTCGGCGGGGCTGGCGGTGGTGGTGGCGGCGGCGGTCTCGGGCTGGCTGGTGAAACGCGATATTGACAAGGTCGACCTGGTGGAGACCCTGAAAACAAGAGAGTGAATGCCATGGCGAAGAAACAGTCGCGCAAAACCCTGATGCTCGGTGCCACTCTGGCGGTGGCGGCGGGATTGCTGGCCTCCTTCTGGCCCAAGCCGGTGCCGGTCGATCTGGGGCAGGTGCGGCGCGGCGCCATGATGCAGACCGTCGACGAAGAGGCGCGCACCCGGGTGCGCGACCCCTATCTGGTCTCGACCCCGATCGCCGGCCAGTTGCTGCGGGTCGATCTCGAACCCGGCGACCGGGTGGTCGGGGGCGAAACCGTGGTCGCCCGGATGATGCCGACCAACCCCGCCGCGCTCGACATCCGCACCCGCGAACAGGCCCGCGCCGCCATCGCCGCCGCCGAGGCCACGCTGCGCGTCGCCGAGGCCAACCTCAACAAGGCCATGGCCGACCGCGACCTTGCGCGCACCGACCTGCAACGGGCCAACACGCTGTTCGATCAGGACAATATCGCGCGCGCGGCGCTGGACCGCGCGCAAAGCCGGATGCGCGCCGCCGAGGCCACGGTCGACACCGCCCGGGCGGCGATCTCGATGCGGGTGGCCGAGGTCAACAACGCCCGCGCCAACCTCATCAGTTTCGACACCAACGGGGTGATCTCCGGCAACGGCCGCGCCGAGGCCATCGACCTGAAATCGCCGATCACCGGGGTCGTGCTGCAGGTCATCCAGCAGAGCGAGACCATCCTGCCCGCCGGGGCGCCGGTGCTCGAGGTGGGCGACACCGGCACCGACCTCGAGGTGGTGGTGGCGCTGCTGTCGACCGATGCGGTGCAGGTCAGCCCCGGCGACCGGGTGCTGATCACCAATTGGGGCGGGGCGCATGATCTCAACGGCAAGGTCGAGCGTATCGACCCCTGGGGCTATACCAAATATTCCGCGCTTGGGGTCGAGGAACAGCGGGTCAACGCGGTGATCCGCTTCACCGATCCGCCGGCCGGCCGCGCGAGCCTCGGCCATGGCTTCCGGGTCGAGACCCGCATCGTGGTCTGGGAGACGGAGGATGCGCTGATCCTGCCCTCGAGCGCGCTGTTCCGCGACAACGGCGACTGGGCGGTCTTTGTCGTCAGCGACGGGGTGGTGCAGTCACGGCCCGTGCAACCGGGCCGCAACAACGGGCTCGAGGTGCAGGTCCTCGACGGGCTCGCGGCCGGCGACAGCGTCGTGCTCTACCCCTCGGCGACGCTGAGCAGCGGCGACCGGGTGGCGCAGCGCGGCACGCCCTGAGCGGCACCTGCGCGGGGATGCCCGGGCCGGGCGCGACGCGGGCGGCGCCCGAGTTATCCACCGCAATCTTGTGTGCAGGGATGAAACATCCACAACTTATTGTGTTATCCACAAATATTTTCCTTTACACGACGCGCTTGTGGAACCACCATATCTGGTAGGGATTGGCGGAAAAACAGCCTTCCCTTGAGCGGGCACCAAGCGCTAGGGCGCTGCCACTTCCCTGGCGCAAGAGCAGAAAAGAGGTGGGGCCATGGCACTGTCGGAGCAATTTGCCGAAGAAGAACTTCATCCGATCGACATCGTCGAACATATTGCCGAACACCACGACTGGAGCTTCGACAGGATCGGCGACGACCAGATCGCCATGGCGGTCGAAGGACAGTGGCGCACCTATTCCATCACCCTTGCCTGGTCCGATTACGACGAGACCCTGCGGCTGGTCTGCTCCTTCGAGATGGAGCCCCCCGAAGACAAGATCCCGCAGCTGCACGAGGCGCTGAACGCGGTCAACGACCAGTGCTGGGCCGGGGCCTTCACCTTCTGGAAACCGCAGAAACTGATGATCTACCGCTATGGTCTGGTGCTGGCCGGGGGGCAGGTCGCCAGCCCGGATCAGATCGACACCATGATCCAGGCGGCGGTGATGAGCGCCGAGCGTTTCTACCCCGCCTTCCAGCTTGTCGTCTGGGGCGGGCGCGCGGTCGATGACGCCATGCAGGTGGCCATTGCAGAGGCCTACGGGCGCGCGTAACACTGCATCCCGAGACATGCGGGAGACAATTCATGGACATGATAGCAAAGCGCGGCCTGGTGCTTCTGGGCTGCGGAAAGATGGGTTCTGCGATGCTGCAGGGCTGGCTGGCCGGTGGGCTGCCGCCGGCCTCGGTCTGGGTGCAGGATCCCTTTCCGGGCGACTGGCTGAAAGCCTCGGGGGTCCATCTCAACGCGCCGCTGCCGGCGTCTCCGGCGGTGGTGCTGGTTGCTGTCAAGCCGCAGATCATGGCCGAGGCGCTGCCGGTTCTGAAACCGATGGGCAATGGCGACACCCTGTTCCTGTCGGTCGCCGCCGGCATCGCCATCTCGCATTACGAATCCGTGCTCGGCGCCGAAACGCCGGTGATCCGCGCCATG
The DNA here is from genome assembly GCF_041624275.1 of Shimia sp. GTDB lineage: Bacteria > Pseudomonadota > Alphaproteobacteria > Rhodobacterales > Rhodobacteraceae > Shimia. Next base: position 9,395 of record NZ_JBFJVE010000067.1, on the reverse strand, counting down.
CCCAACACCCCGGCGGCGGTCGGCAAGGGCATCACCGCGATCATCGGCAACGCCCGCGCCGATGCCGCCCGGATGGACCTAGCGCAATCGCTGCTGTCGGCGGTGGGGCAGGTGGTGCGGCTCGAGGATGAGCGCCAGATGGACGCCGTCACCGGGGTCAGCGGCTCGGGGCCGGCCTATGTCTTTCACATGATCGAGACCCTTGCCGCCGCCGGCGAGGCCCAGGGCCTATCGCCCGATCTGGCGATGGCGCTGGCCAAGGCCACGGTGGCCGGGGCCGGGGCCCTTGCCGAAAGCGCCGCCGAAAGCCCGGCCCAGCTGCGGGTCAACGTCACCAGCCCCAACGGCACCACCCAGGCCGGGCTCGAGGTGCTGATGGACGAGACCGCTGGTCTGCCGCCGCTGATCCGCCGCACCGTCGCCGCCGCCGCCGACCGCTCGCGCGAGCTGGCCAATGGCTGATCTGACTTTCGACGACTTCCTCAAGGTCGACATCCGCGCCGGCACCGTGACCCGCGCCGAACCCTATCCCGAGGCCCGCAGGCCGGCGATCAAGCTCTGGGTCGATTTCGGCGGCGAACTCGGGGTGCGCAAGAGTTCGGCCCAGATCACCGCCCATTATGACCCCGAGGCGCTGATCGGCCGCCAGGTCCTGGCGGTGGTCAATTTCCCGCCCCGCCAGATCGGCCGCTTCATGTCCGAGATCCTGGTCCTCGGCCTGCCCGACGAGACCGGCGAGATCGTGCTGATCGGCCCCGACAGCAAGGTGCCCGACGGGGGGCGGATGCATTGAAGACCCTGTTCGTCACCCGGCCGCTGCCCGAAGCGGTGATCGCCGCCCTCGAGGCGCGGTTCAAGACCACGGTGCGGGCCGAAAACACGCCGCTGAGCGACGACGAGATGCGCGCGGCGCTGGCGGGCTATGACGCCATCCTGCCGACCCTCGGCGACATGTTCACGGCCGAGATACTTGCCGCCGTGGCGGCGCCCCGCTGCCGGATCCTGGCCAACTTCGGGGTCGGCTACAACCATATCGACATCGCCGCCGCCACCCGCGCGGACATTGCCGTGACCAACACCCCCGGCGCCGTCACCGATGCCACCGCCGACATTGCCATGACCCTGATGCTGATGAGCGCGCGCCGCGCCGGCGAAGGCGAAAGGCTGGTGCGCGCGGGGCAGTGGCAGGGCTGGCACCCGACCCAGATGCTGGGGCTGCACCTGAGCGGCAAGACGGTCGGCATTCTCGGCATGGGACGGATCGGACAGGCGATCGCCCGGCGCTGCCATTTCGGCTTCGGCATGGCGGTGAAATATGCCAGCCGCTCGGCCAAGGCGCTGGATTTCGACGCCGAAAGACTGGCCGATCCGAAGGCGCTGGCCGCTGCCGTCGACGTGCTGGTGGCGGCGGTGCCCGGCGGCGGCGACACCCGCCACATGGTCGATGCCGAGCTTCTGGCGGCGATGCGCCCCCATGGCCATTTCATCAATATCTCGCGCGGCGAGGTGGTCGACGAGGCGGCGCTGATCGCCGCCCTGCGCGCGCGCCGCATTGCCGGCGCCGGGCTGGATGTCTACGAGTTCGAACCCGAGGTTCCGGCGGCGCTGCGGGCGCTCGACAACGTGGTCCTGCTGCCGCATCTCGGCACTGCGGCGCTCGAGGTGCGCCGCGACATGGGGATGATGGCGGTCGCCAATCTGGCGGCTTTCGACGAGGGGCGGCCGCTGCCCAATCAGGTGAACTGAGCCCCGGCCCCGTCGCCGCCTCCGTTGTCCTGATCTTTGTCCTGATCTTTGCCCAGACCGTCGCCCAGACCGTCGCCCACCGCCGCGCGCCAGTGGCGGCGGCATAGCGAGACATAGGTCTCGTTGCCGCCGATCTGCACCTGCGCGCCTTCGCTCAGGGCGTTCCCCTCGGCATCCTGGCGCACCACCATCGTCGCCTTCTTGCCGCAATGGCAGATGGTGCGCACCTCGCGCATCTCGTCGGCCAGCGCCAAGAGCGCCGCCGAGCCCTCGAACAGCCTGCCCTGAAAATCGACCCGCAGCCCGTAGCACATCACCGGCACCCGCAGATCGTCGACCGCCCGTGCCAGCTGCCAGACCTGGGCCCGGCTGAGAAACTGGGCCTCGTCGACGAAGACACAGGCCACGGGCCCCTGTTGCAGGCGCTCGCAGAGGCGCGCGAAAAGATCGTCGCCGGCGGCAAAGCAATCGGCTTCGGCGGTGATGCCGATTCGCGAGGCGATGCGCCCCTGGCCCGCCCGGCGGTCCAGCCGCGCGGTCAGCAGATAGGTCTCCATGCCGCGTTCACGGTAGTTGTGCGACGCCTGCAAAAGCACCGCCGACTTGCCGGCATTCATCGTCGAATAGTGGAAATAGAGCTTGGCCATGGTCGCGACTTAACCGGCGCCGAAGGGCCGATGCAAGCCCGCAGAGCCGGTGATTGGGGCGGCTGGCATTGTGGCGGGTGCGCTCGACACGGGGCCAGGGAAATCAAGGACACGATCTCCCTGGCCTGCCAGCCAATTGTTACCCCACTTTCCCGGGATAGCACCCATGGGGAAGGTGGAAAGCAAGGTACTCTCACACAAACTGGCAGTGCACCCCGGCATGGGCCCTAATTGCCGCTCCGGGACGCCCCCCGCGCGAATGTCCAAACCGAGAGAGCGGACATCCAGAATGCCGCGAAAATGCGCGAACACTTTATAAATGACATTTGGCCGTTAACCCTTTAAGGGGAAACGACTGGGTGAATTCCCCGCGCGGGCAGCACAACGATCAGGGGGCATGGATGGCCGGAGTTGGTTCCTATCTGAAAAAACACACCGAAGCTCTGGTCAAAGACGTGGGAATCGAGGCCGCCTGCGAACTGGCGGGCAAGTCCAAGGCGACGCTCGGGCGCTATTATTCCTCCAATGAAGAGCATCGGGACCGTTTCATGCCGATCGACGCGGTGGCGGCGCTGGAAAAGGCGGCCAACTATCCGCATGTGACCTCGGCCCTGGCCGAACTTCTCGGCATGACCCTGTCCTACCGCGACGGCCACCGCAATTCCGACAGCAGCGAAGGCGGGGTGAATTCCGACGTCATCGCGCTCAGCCAGCGTTTCGCGATGCTGATGGCCGAATACAATGAATCCATTCAGGACGGGATCATCACCGTCAACGAGGCCAAGCGCCTGCTGAAGGAAACCGCCGCATTGCAACATGTGCTGCTCGAGATGAAACTGCATCTCGAAGAGGAATCGGTGGCCGATTAGGCCGCCGCGCCCGGCTCAGAGCCGGCGCAGCAGCACCGAGCCCACCGAATAGCCGGCGCCGAAGGAACAGATCAGCCCGCAGTCGCCCGCCTTCAGATCCTGGCAGTTCTGGGCGAAGGCGATGATCGAGCCGGCCGAGGAGGTATTGGCGTAATCCTGCAGGATATTGGGCTGTTCGCCCGCCTCGGGCACCCGCCCGAGAACCTTCTTGCCGATGAAGTCGTTCATCGTCTTGTTGGCCTGGTGCAGCCAGATGCGCCGCAGCTCGTCGCTGCCGACGCCGCTTTCGGCCATGTGGCGCAGGACATGGGCCGAGACCAGCGGCAGCACTTCCTTGAACACCTTGCGGCCGTTCTGCATGAACTGCATGTCGCGGCGGTCCTTCATCCCGTCGGGGCGTGAGCGGCGCAAAAAGCCGTTGTTGTTGCGGATGTTGTTGGAATACTGCGTCGCGCAGCGCGTCGAGAGGATCTCGAAACCGCCACCGGAAGTATCCTCCTTGCGTTCGATCACCGTGGCGGTGGCGACATCGCCGAAAATGAAATGGCAGTCGCGGTCGCGCCACTCAAGATGCGCCGAGCAGATCTCGGGGTTGACCACGATCGCCTTCCGCACCGAGCCGGCGCGCAGCATGTCGGCCGCCGCCTGGATGCCGAAGGTGGCCGAGGAACAGGCGACGTTCATGTCGAAGGCGAAACCGCCGGCGCCGATGGCCTGCTGGATCTCGATCGCCACCGCCGGGTAGGCGCGTTCGAGATTGGAGGCGGCGCAGATCACCAGGTCGATCTGGTCGGCCGCGACCCCGGCCTGGTCCAGTGCCTTGCCGCAGGCGTCGACCGCCATCTCGGCCATCAGCGACAGATCGCCATCGGCGCGTTGCGGCAGCAGCGGGTGCATGACGGCGGGGTCGAGAACGCCCGACTTGTCGATCACGTGCCGCCGCTCGATCCCCGAGGCCTTGAAGATGAATTCGGACGAGGAATGTTCCAGCGGCGCCATCTCGCCCCGGGCGATGGCCTCGGCATTGGCGGCGTTCATCCTGTCGGCATAGGCGTTGAAGGCGGCGACCAGTTCGTCATTGGTGATGACCTCTTCGGGGGTGAAGACGCCGGTGCCGGAGATGACGGGTGTGAACATGGGAACCTCGGGGTTTTGGGGACGCGCCCTAAAAGGCACCAAAGCGGCCTCCGGGGTCAAGGGTTGCCCTTGGGGAAACCGGGGCCGGTGCAGGCGCTGGGAGCGGGGCAGGGGCGGTGCCCCTCTGCGCCCCGGGGGGCGCATTCACCCCCGAGTATTTGGCAGGAGATGAAGCCGCTCAGGCAAAGGGATCCTCGGGGTAGCCGACCCCGGCAAGATAGAGCCCCTGGGGCGGGCTGACCGGGCCGCAGGCGGCGCGCGAGCGGGCCCGCAGCGCCGCGCGCACCTCGTCCGGCGTCCAGGCGCCGGCGCCGACCCGTTCCAGGGTGCCGACAAAGCTGCGCACCTGGTTGTGCAGGAACGAGCGGGCGCGGACGTGAAAATGGATCTCGGGGCCCCAGAGCGTGTCGACCGGTTCGACGCGCAGCTCGTCGAGGGTCTTCACCGGGCTTGCCGACTGGCAGATCGAACTGCGGAAGGTGGTGAAGTCGTGATGGCCGACGAGGTGGTCGGCGGCGGCCTGCATGGCGCCGGCGTCCAGCGGCCGGTTGATCCGCCAGACCAGCCCGGCAAGATGCGTCGCCGGGGCGCGGCGCATCAGCAGGCGGAACAGGTAACGCCGCTCGGTGGCCGAGAAGCGGGCGTGCCAGTCCGGGGCCACCCTTGCGGCGTCGACGATGGCCACCGGCAGCGGCTTCAGGTGGTGGTTGAGCGCCTCGGACAGGCGGAACGGATCCCAGTCCTTTTGCAGGTCGCAATGCGCCACCTGCGCCAGCCCGTGCACCCCGGCATCGGTGCGCCCGGCGGCGGCGATGGTATGCGGGCCGGGCTCGAGCCTGGCCAGGGCGTCCTCGATGGCCCCCTGCACCGAGGGCTGCTCGGCCTGCCGCTGCCAGCCGGCAAAGGGTTTCCCGTGGTATTCGACTTTGAGCGCAATCCTGACCATGCCGCCGCGATAGCGGATTCGGGCGCAAAGGGGAAGCGGGTGGTGGGACGCACGCCGGAGAATCGGGCAGGAGAAACGGGCGGGGGGAAGCGGGCGGGGTTTCTCCCCCCTAGCAAAACCGTCCGGCGCTGCCTAGATTCGTCTCACGGGCAGAAAGACGGCAGGGGGAAATCCGCAAGTGGTCATTGGCACTCTGGCAGACAGCGTGACCCGCGGGGTCGAGGCGGTCGGCGACCGGATATCCGAAACCCTGTTCGAACCGGTGATCCGGCTCGGCGTCACCGGGCTGGCGCGCTCGGGCAAGACCGTGTTCATCACCTCGCTGGTGGCCAACCTCATCGACCGGGGGCGCATGCCGGGGCTGCTCGCCCAGGCCGAGGGGCGGATCGAGGCGGCGTTCCTGCAGCCCCAGCCCGACGACACGGTGCCGCGTTTCGACTACGAGACCCACCTCGGGGCGCTGACCGCGCCCTTGCCGCATTGGCCCGACAGCACCCGCGCGGTCAGCGAATTGCGCCTGTCGCTGCGGGTGCGCCCCTCGGGGGTTCTGTCGGGGTTGCAGGGGCCGCGCACGGTGCATCTCGACATCGTCGACTACCCGGGCGAATGGCTGCTGGATCTCGCCCTGCTGGAGAAAAGCTACGAGACCTGGTCGCAGGAGACGCTGAACCGCCTGGCGCGGCGCCCCGAGGCCGAGGGGTTCCGCGCCGCGCTGGCCGCTGCCGATCCGGCGGCGCCGCTGGACGAGCCGCGGGCGCAGGCCCTTGCCGCGGCCTTCACCGGCTATCTTCAGGCGGCGCGCGATGCCGGCTATTACGACTGCACGCCGGGGCGGTTCCTGCTGCCCGGCGATCTGGCCGGCTCGCCGGTCCTGACCTTCGCGCCCTTGCCGCCGCAGGGCGGCCTGCCGCGCCGGGCCCTGTGGCGCGAGATGCAGCGCCGTTTCGAGGCCTATAAGGCGCGGGTGGTGAAACCCTTCTTTCGCGATCACTTCGCCCGCATCGACCGCCAGGTGGTGCTGGTCGACGCGCTGGGGGCGATCCACAAAGGGCCGCGCGCGGTCGAGGACATGCGCGGCGCCATGGCCGGCACGCTGAGCGCCTTTCGCCCCGGCGACAACGGTTTTCTGGCGCGGCTGTTGCGCGGCAGACGGGTGGAACGGATCCTGTTTGCCGCCACCAAGGCCGACCACCTGCACCATGCCCAGCACGCCCGCCTCAGCGCCATCATGCAGGCCCTGACCCGCGATGCGGCCGAGCGGGCGCGCTTTGCCGGGGCCGGCACGCGCGCTCTGGCGCTGGCCTCGGTGCGGGCCACCACCGAAGAGACGCTGAAACACGACGGCCGCCGCCTTGACTGCGTGCGCGGCACGCTGCTGGAGAGCGGCCGCCAGGCGGCCTTTTATCCCGGCGATCTGCCCGAGGATCCGCGCCAGCTGCTGACCCCGGCGCGCGAGGGCGCCGAAACCTGGCTCGACGCCGACTACCGGGTGATGAATTTCGCCCCGGCGCCGCTGAGCCTGAAACCCGGCGAGGGGCCGCCGCATATCCGGCTCGACAGGGCCGCCGAATTCCTGATCGGAGATCGCCTATGAGCAAGGGGCCGGTACTGATTGACCTCGAGGGCGCCGCGCCGCCCCGCGTCACCGACGCGCCGCCGGGGCCCGAAACCGCCGAGGGCGCGCCGGGCGCGCCGGGCGGGCAGGCGATGCAGATGGCGGCGCAGCTCGCCGCCGGGCGCCCGTCGCGGCTGGGGCGCTGGTTCTGGAGCCTTCTGGCGGCGCTTCTGGGTACGGTGATTTCGCTGGCCGCATGGGATTATGTCACCGGGTTGCTGGCGCGATCGCCGCTTTTGGGCGGCGCGGTTTCGGTGCTGATCGCGGGGTTTCTGCTGGTGTCGCTGGCGATGATCCTGCGCGAACTGGCCGGCTTTGCCCGGCTGCGCCGGGTCGACCGCATCCGGGCCCAGGCCGAGGCGGCGCTGGTGTCGGGCGAGACCGGCGAGGCGCGCCGGGTCATTGAGGAATTGCGGCGGCTCTATGCGGCGCGCGCCGATACCGCCTGGGGGCGCCAGCGCATGGCCGAGCGGATGGGCGAGCTGATGGATGCCGACGCGCTGCTGGCGCTGGCCGAAGGCGAAGTGCTGGCGCCGCTGGACCGCGCCGCGACGCGCGAGGTCGAGGCGGCGGCGCGGCAGGTGGCGACGGTGACCGCGCTGGTGCCGCTGGCGCTGGCCGACGTGGTGGCGGCCCTGACCGCGAATATCCGCATGATCCGCCGCATCGCCGAGATCTACGGCGGCCGCGCCGGCACCCTTGGCAGCTGGCGCCTGCTGCGCGCGGTGATGACCCATCTGGTGGCCACCGGCGCCGTGGCGGTGGGCGATGAGCTGATCGGCACCCTCGCCGGCGGCGGGGCGCTGGCCAAGATCAGCCGCCGCTTTGGCGAGGGGCTGGTCAACGGCGCCCTGACCGCGCGCGTCGGGGTGGCGGCGATCGAGGTCTGCCGCCCCTTGCCCTTCGCGGCGGAGAAACGCCCCTCGGTCTCGGGGCTCGTGAAACGCGCCCTGACCGGGCTGTTCGCCAAGGACGGCTAGCGCAGCATCGGCACCCCGCCCGGCCCCCGGGCCTGTTCGACCACCCCGGCGCGCAGGCTGCGGCCGATCCTGTGGGCCAGCGCCGACCAGGCCGCTGCCTGTTCGGCGCTCAGCTCGTCGCGCAGGGTCTGCTCGAACAGCGCCAGCCAGCCCTCGAACATGCCCGGATGGACGTTGCCCGCCGCCCGGTGCACCCGCAGCGGGTTGCCGTCGTAACAGCCCTCGAACAGGATCGCATTGGCCCAGAAATCGGTGATCCGGGCCTCGTGTGCCGGCCAGTCGCGGACATGCGCCGCAAAGACCGGCCCCAGCCCCGGATGGCGGCGGATGCGGGCATAGAAGGCCGCCACGACGCGGGCGATCTCGGGGCGGCTGACGGGAAACCTCGGCGGCAGCGATGGAGACAGCGATGGCATGGGCGATGATCTTTCAGACAGGGGCGGTCGGCCTTTCGGGCGCGCAGTTTCGCAGGCCGGGCCGGTCTTGTCCACGGCGGCGGGCAGGGCGGGGCGGTTCGGCTCAGACCATGGTCGTAGAGACCATGGTCTAATTCCTGCCCCGGGCGGCGATTTCTATGGTGGTCTCGGCACCGAACCGGGGCTCATACAAGGAAGGACGGGCCATGAGTATCGCTGCATTCGTAGGAACTTTTCTCAAGGGGAGGAATGGCATGAACATTCAAACCACCGCGCGGGTCAGCACCGCGCTGGACACGACTCATCTGGGCGTCGAATTTCCGTTCAAGGCGCGCTACGGCAACTTCATCAACGGCACCTTCGTCGAGCCGAAGTCGGGCCAGTATTTCGAGAACACGACGCCGATCACCGGCGAAGTGATCTGTGAAATCGCCCGGTCCAACGCCGATGACATCGAGGCCGCGCTGGACGCCGCGCATGCCGCTTTCCCGGCCTGGGGCAAGACCTCGACCACGGAACGCGCCAACATGCTGCTCAAGATCGCGGACATCATGGAGGCGAACACCCAGACCCTGGCCGCCGCCGAAACGCTGGACAACGGCAAGCCGATCCGCGAATCGATTGCCGCCGACCTGGCGCTCTGCGTCGATCACTGGCGCTATTTCGCCGGCTGCATCCGCGCCGAAGAGGGCCATATCTCGGAAATCGATTCCGACACCTATGCCTATCACATCCCCGAGCCGCTGGGCGTGGTCGGTCAGATCATCCCGTGGAACTTCCCGCTGCTGATGGCGGTATGGAAACTCGCCCCGGCACTGGCGGCAGGCAACTGCGTGGTTCTGAAACCGGCGGAACAGACCCCGGCGTCGATCCTCGTGTTGGCCGAGCTGATCGCCGACGTTCTGCCCGCGGGCGTTCTCAACATCGTCAACGGCTTCGGTCTCGAGGCCGGCAAGCCGCTGGCCTCGTCGAACCGGATCGCCAAGATCGCCTTCACCGGGGAAACCACCACCGGCCGCCTGATCATGCAATATGCCTC
>NZ_JBFJVE010000066.1:0-13853 GCF_041624275.1 Shimia sp. | reverse complement strand
GGCTGATGCAGGGGCGCCAGGTGCATACCCGCGACAGTTTCGTCGAGGCCCAGCTCGACACGGTCAGCTTCACCGCCCGCGCCCTGTTGCCGCTGGTCGGCGCCGACCTGTGGTTCACCGGCCAGGCGGCCCCCGACGGCACGCCGGACCGGCTGCGCCAGCGCGCGCTGACGCTGCTGGCGGAATGGAACGGCGAGATGAACGAACACCTGCCCGAGCCGCTGATCTATGCCGCTTGGCTGCGGGCGCTGCAAAAGCGGCTGCTGGCGGACGAGCTGGGGCCGCTGGCCGAAGAGTTCACCCATGTCGAGCCGCTGTTCATCGAGCGCGTGTTCCGCGATGTCGAGGGCGCCGGCGCCTGGTGCGACGTGATCCAGAGCGCCCCGCGCGAGACCTGCACCGACATGGCGCGGCTGGCGCTGGACGACGCGCTGCTGTGGATTTCCGAAAAATACGGCGACCAGATCGAAAGCCTGCGCTGGGGCGATGCCCATCAGGCGACCCATGACCACCAGGTGCTGGGCGAGGTGCCGCTGCTGCGCTATTTCGTCAACATCCGCCAGTCGACCAGCGGCGGCGACAACACGCTGCAACGCGGGCGCACCGGCGGCAGCGGCCCGGAACCGTTCCAGAACGTCCATGCCGCCGGCTATCGCGGGGTCTATGATTTCGCCGATCCCGACAGTTCGGTCTTTGTCATCTCGACCGGCCAGTCGGGGCATTTCCTGTCGCGCTTTTACGACGACATGGCCCAGCTGTGGCGGCGCGGCGAATATGTGCCGATGTCGCTGGACCCTGATCTGGCACGGGCCGCATCGGTCGGGGTGACCTGGCTGGTGCCGAAAGAGTGAGGCAAGCGCCCTGGAAGGCGCTTGTTGACGCGAAATCGACCTCGCGCTTTTGAAATCGCCGTCTCGAAAGCGCGCCTCACCGGCTTTGGCTGAAGTCCGCAGCCCGCCCAGAGCCAATGCGGCCCCGTGGGCCACGGCAGGAAATACCCGCTACAGCGCCTCGAACTTGCGCGCCTGCCGCGCCGTCCAGCGCACGCGCAGGTGAAAGCCGCTCTCGTCCTGGGTTTCTTCTTCGACGATGCCTTCCTTGAACAGCCAGGCGCGCTGTTTGCCCTGCGAGAAGGCAAGATCGACTTGCGCCTCGCTCTTCTCGGCCTCCAGCGCCCCGGCAATGGCGGCGAACAGCGCCCCGAGCCCCTCGCCGGTGACCGCCGACACGGCAAAGATCGCGTCATCGCGCGCCGCGCGGGCCCGCAGCGCCTCGGCGGCCTCCTGTTCGACAAGGTCGATCTTGTTCCAGACCTCGATCTGCCTGGCGCCCTCGCCGACCCCCAGCGAATTGAGGATATCCTGCACATCCTCGGCCTGAATATCGGTCTCGGGATGGGCGATGTCGCGCACATGCAGGATCAGGTCGGCGGCCAGCACCTCTTCCAATGTGGCGCGGAAAGCGGCGACCAGCTCGGTCGGCAGATCGGAAATGAAGCCCACGGTGTCCGACAGGATGATCTCGGGGCCATCGGGCAGCTGCACCGCGCGCATGGTCGGGTCGAGGGTGGCGAAAAGCATGTCCTTGGCCATCACGTCGGCCCCGGTCACATGGTTGAAAAGGGTGGATTTTCCGGCGTTGGTATAGCCCACCAGCGCCACGATCGGAAACGGCACCTTGGCGCGCGCCTTGCGGTGCAATTCGCGGGTCTTGACCACTTTCGACAATTGCCGGCGCAGGCGCACCAGCTGGTCGTCGATGGCGCGGCGGTCGGCCTCGATCTGGGTTTCGCCGGGACCGCCGACAAAACCCAGGCCGCCGCGCTGACGCTCGAGGTGGGTCCAGGCGCGCACCAGCCGGGTGCGCTGGTAGCTGAGCGCCGCCATCTCGACCTGCAACACGCCTTCGCGGGTGCGGGCACGATCCGAGAAAATCTCGAGGATCAGCCCGGTGCGGTCGAGAAGCTTCACCTTCCAGGCCTTTTCGAGGTTACGCTGCTGCACCGGGCTGACCGGCCCGTCGATCAGCACCAGCTCGATCTCGTTGGCCTTGAACATCTGGCCCAGCTCTTCGATCTTGCCAGAGCCAAACAGCATCCCCGGATGCGCCCTCGGCAGGCGCACGGTGGTCGAGCCGATCACCTCAAGCTCAGGCAGCGCCGCGGCAAGCGCGACGGCCTCTTCCAACGCGAAAGAGGCCTCACGCCGGGTGTCGGCGCCGTAGATATCGGGATGCAGGACCCATGCCCGGGTGACCTGCGCATCATGCTCCATCAAGAGGCGTCTTCACCCTCGTAGAGGTTGATCGGCTGCGCCGGCATGATGGTGGAAATCGCATGTTTGTAGACCAGCTGGCTCTGGCCGTCGCGGCGCAGAAGCACGCAGAAATTGTCAAACCAGGTGATCACGCCCTGAAGTTTCACCCCGTTGATGAGAAAGATCGTCACGGGGACCTTGGTCTTGCGTACGTGGTTGAGAAAAGCGTCCTGAAGGTTTTGTCGGTCCGAAGCCATCGCGTATTTGCCTTTGTTTTTTTAAGTGCCACGGGTGCATTGCAGGCGAGTATGTCGCGCGACCGGACGAGTTTCCACCCCAAAAATCCGCTTCACAGCGCCCTTTGCGACATCAGAGCATCATTTGTGCCACAGCTCGGGCGACAAAAGCGCTATGATTGCAAGCGTTTCGAGACGCCCCAGCACCATCGCCGCGCAGAGCACCGCCTTTACCGCCTCGCTTTGCTTGGCCAGATCGATCGCGGTTTCCGCCGCCACGCTGACCAGCGGCCCGGTGTTGGTCAGCGCCGCGATCGCCATCACCATCGCGTCCTCGAAGCCGGCGCCAAGACCCGCCAGAACCACCGAGATCAGCGCCAGCGACATGGCGAAAAGCATGAAGAACACCCAGGCAATCTGCGATCCCTTGCGCTGGAAACGGCTGTTTTCCGATCCCTTGGCGACCACGATCGACGGGTGGACGAGTTTCTGCATCTCGCCCAGCCCCTGAAGGTAAAGAACATAGACCCGCATCAGCTTCACTCCGCCTGCGGTTGTCGCAACCCCGCCGCCGACGATCGACAGCCCCAACAGGATCATCCCCGGCGTGCCCAGGCCCGACCAGTCCTGCGCGGTCTGCCATTCGACGCTGGCAAAGCCGGTGGTGGTGAGGAAGCTGAGCACCGTGAACACCGCCCCCCAGGCGGCGCGCAGCGCGGCGCGCGCGTCCTGCAACTCATTGACCTCATAGGCGCCAAGCCAGTGGCGCAGGAACAGGAAGGCCGGCACCATGACGACGATCAGCAGCCCCAGACGCACCTCGTGATCGCGCAGCACGTTGTCCCGGCGCAGGGTGCCGGTTTCGGCCGAAAAGGTGGTCCGCGACAGGGCGAAGAGCATGAACAGGAAGAGGATGATCTCGCCGCCCAGCCCGGCCCGCGCCTGCGCCAGACCACCGACATCGGAAATGCCGCTGGTGGACATCACCGCCATGGCATGCATCAGGCTGGTCAGGCCGCGCTCGCCCAGCACCAGCAGCAGCACCCAGACGATCGCGGTCAGCCCGGTATAGACCGGCACCAGCGCCAGCGCCCCGCGCGACCAGCGCTTCATCGGATGGGCGGCATCGACATGGTCCTGCCCGCCCTCGCCCAGGGCCGGCTGCGTGCGCGCCGTGACCTCGAAACCGCCAAGGCTCAGCGGCGCGAAAACCGCCGTGGCGGCAATCCACATCATCAGCCCCCCCATCCAGGCCACCAGCCCGCGCCACAGTTGCAGCGAGGGCGACAGCCGTCCGCCGGGGTCGAACAGCGTCGCCCCGGTGGTGGTGAAGGCCGACAGCATCTCGAAATAGGCGTTGAAATAGGTGGTGGTGGCCAAGCCCCACCAGAAGGGCAGCGCCAGCACCAGCGGCAGGGCGACGAAGGCCAGGAACAGCGAGACCAGGAAATCCACCGTGCGCGGCTCGCGCCCGGTGTCGCTCATCGCCAGCGCGATCAGCGAGAAGATGAACAGGATCAGGATCGCGCTGTAGAAAAAGGCCCGCGCCTCATGCAGATCGTGCAGCGAGCCGGCATAAAGCGCCGGCAGGGCCATCGCCACGCCCGACAGGCCGAACAGCATCAGCAGGAACGGCAGACGGGACAGGCGCGCCAGCATCGGATCAGAAGAAGTCGATCGAGACCTGAAACAGGCGCTCGACTTCGGGAACATCTTCGGCCAGCGCGAAAAGCGCGATCACGTCACCCTCTTCGACCCGGGTGCCGCCCTTGGGTTTGACGATCTCCTTGCCCTTCATGATGGCGCCGATCAGCACCCCCTCGGGGAAGTCGATGTCGCGCACCTTGCGGCCGGCGATCGGCGAGGTCGACAGCACCTCGGCCTCGATGATCTCGGCCTCGGCATCGCCGATCGAATAGACATCGCGTACCCGGCCGTGGCGGATGTGGCGCAGGATCGAGCTGACGGTGGTGGCCCGCGGGTTGATATAGGCATCGATGCCCAGCGGCCCCATCAGCGGCACAAGGGTGGGATCGTTGATCAGCGCCACCGCCATCGGGCAGCCGCGCGACTTGGCCCGCACCGCCGCCAGCAGGTTGACCTTGTCGTCGTCGGTCACCGCCAGCACCGCGTCGGTGCGGTCGATGCCGGCCTCGGACAGGATGGCGGCATTCAGCCCGTCGCCATGCAGGACGATGGTACGTTCCAGCAGCTCGGCGGCGTTCTCGGCGACCTTGCGGCTGCGTTCGATGATCTTGGTGCGCACCCGCTCGGCGTTGCCCTCGAGCGCCTGGGCCACCATCAGGCCGACGTTTCCGCCACCGATCAGAAGCACACGATCCTGTTTTTTCTGTACCTTGCCAAAGACTTCCATGGTTCTGTTGATGTCTTCTCGGAAGGTAAAGACATAGATTTCGTCCTTGACGAACAGCTGGTCGTCAGGCTCTGGCGCAAACAGCGAGCCCTCGCGGCGCACCCCGACCACCACCGCGCGCAGGGTCGAGAACAGGTCGGTCAGCTGGCGCAGCGGCGTGTTCACCACCGGGCAGTCTTCGTCGATGGTCAGGCCCAGCATCTGCACCCGCCCGTCAAGAAAGGTCTCGGTGTCGAAGGCCGCCGGCGCGGTCAGCCGTTTCAGCGCCGCCGCGGCGACCTCCTGTTCGGGGCTGATCACCACGTCGATCGGCATGTGGTCGCGCCGGTAAAGGTCGGAATAGATCGCCTCGAGATAGGATTTGCTGCGCAGCCGCGCGATCTTGCGCGGGATGGCAAAGACCGAATGCGCCACCTGGCAGGTGACCATGTTGACTTCGTCGGAATGGGTCGCGGCGATAATCATGTCGGCGTCGCGGGCCCCGGCCCGGTCAAGCACGTCCGGGTAGCTGGCAAAACCCGCGATCCCCTGCACGTCCAGCGTGTCGGTGGCGCGGCGCACCAGATCCGGGTTGCTGTCGACCACCATCACGTCGTTTTGTTCGCCCGACAGGTGCCGCGCGATCTGCCACCCCACCTGTCCGGCCCCACAGATAATGACCTTCATCACTCGCCTCTCCGGGTTTCGCACAAGCCATGACAGAATGGCCGGCAGAGGTCAAACACAACCATTGACCCGCCCCGGTCGGATGCGCTTTGATCGAGGCATCGCCGGAACCGGTCCCCGAGGCGCGAAAAGCGGCGTCTTTTCAAGGCCCTTTCCGGCGACATGGCCGGGCGTCGGCTTTGCGGCGCGGCGGCCGGAACCCTTTTGACACCGAAAGGCCCGCCATGACACGCCACCTGCTGCCACTGATCGCCCTCGCCGCCCTGGCGGGCTGTCTCGACTACACACCGATGTACAAGGTCGGCGCGCCGCTGGCGGCGACCGAAAGCGTCCGCGCCCAGTGCACCGCCGACGCCACGCTCGAGTTTCCGGTCAATCTGATACGCGAAGTCGAGCCGATCTTCGATGATGACGGCAACGTGATCGGCTATTCGACCACCGTGTTCGACATCAACGAGGGCCGCCGGGTCTCGGCCGCCCGCGCCTGCATGCAGGCGCAGGGCTATCAGCGGGTGACGATCCCCTATTGCGAGGACGCGCAGATCGCCGGCCGGGCCTATCGGCCGCTGACGATCGCGCCGCCGCTCAGCGACTCGATCTGTGCCCTGCGCCAGCCCGGCGGGCAGCGGGCCCTCATCGACCTTGGCCGGCCAGCCGGCTGAGGCCGCCGCCGCCAGCCGGATCAGTCGGCCTCGATGGCCGCGTCATTGTCCACATGCGCCACCCGCGCACCGGATTTGTTCGAGGTCACCACCCCGAGCGACTTCAGCTTGCGGTGCAGCGCACTGCGCTCCATGCCGACGAAATTCGCGGTGCGGCTGATATTGCCGCCGAACCGGTTGATCTGGGTCAGCAGATATTCGCGTTCGAAGGCTTCGCGGGCCTCGCGCAGCGGCAGGGTCGCCAATGCCCCCGAAAGCACCACCCGGCCCTCTTCTCCGCCTGCGGACGCGCTTTCGCCGGGCAGCTCACGGGCCTCGATGGCGCCGGTGCCGTCGCCGAGGATCAGCACCCGTTCGATCAGGTTCTTCAACTGGCGCACGTTGCCCGGCCACAGCATGGTCTGCATCAGGGCCACCGCCTCGTCGGTGATCTGGCGCAGCGGCAGGCCCTGGGCGGCGTTGAACTCGGCGATGAAATAGCCCGCCAGCAGCGGGATGTCCTCGCGGCGCTCTTCCAGCGAGGGCACGGCGATCGGCACCACGTTGAGCCGGTGATAAAGCTCCTGACGGAAATTCTGGGCCTCGATCTCGGCTTCGAGGTTGCGCGTCGTCGACGAAATCACCCTGAGGTCGACCCGCACCTTCGCGGTGCCTCCGACGCGCTGGAACTGCTGGTCGACCAGCACCCGCAGGATCTTGGACTGGGTCGCCAGCGGCATGTCGGCGACCTCGTCGAAATAGATCACGCCGCCGCTGGCCTGTTCCAGCAGCCCGGGCTCGACCCCGCGCTCGGACCCTTCGCGGCCGAACAGCATTTCCTCGACCCGCCCCGGCTCCATCCCGGCGCAGCTGACGGTCACGAAGGGCGCCGAGGCGCGGTTGGAATGGGCGTGGATATAACGCGCCGCGACCTCCTTGCCGACCCCGGCGGGCCCGGTCAGCATCACCCGTCCGTTCGACTTGGTGACCTTGTCGAGCTGGCCGATCATCGCCCGGAAGGCGGCGCTTTCGCCGACCATTTCGGCCGGGCGCGACTCCTGCCGTTTCAGCTCGAGGTTCTCGCGCCGCAGCCGCGAGGTCTCCATCGCGCGGCGGATCACCACCAGAAGCTGGTCGATGTTGAAGGGCTTCTCGATGAAGTCATAGGCCCCCTGCTTGATCGCGGCGACGGCGATCTCGATGTTGCCATGCCCCGAGATGATCACCACCGGCACCTCGGGATAGTCGCGCTTGACCGCCTTCAGGATGTCGATCCCGTCCATGTTGCTGTCTTTCAGCCAGATGTCGAGGATCAGCAGCGCCGGCATTTCCGACGCCACCTCCTGCATCGCCTGATCGGAATTCGCCGCCAGCCGGGTCTTGTATCCTTCGTCCTCGAGAATGTCCGAAATCAGCTCCCGGATGTCCCGTTCGTCATCCACAATGAGAATATCACCCATCAAAACACCTCAACACGTTTCTTCCTGCGCCCGCTCCGGCCGCGCCACGGCCAGGGGCAGACGGATCAATGCCATTGCGCCCGCACGGGTGTCCCCCTCGAAGACGGGCGCGTCGTCCAGAACAAGGCTGCCGCCATGTTCCTCGATAATCTTCTTCACGATCGGCAGCCCCAGCCCGGTGCCCTTGTCGCGGGTCGTGACATAGGGCTCGAACAGCCGTGCCCGATCCTGCGGCAGGCCAATGCCGTTGTCGCAGATACGGATCTCGGCCCAGTCGCCGACCACCGCGCAGGCCACCCGGAGCCGCGGCCGGAAATCGCCTCCGACGCCGGCGTCGATACGGCTTTCGATCGCCTCGCCGGCGTTCTTGATGAGGTTGGTCAGCGCCTGGGCGATCATCGCCTCGTCAAGATCGGCCGGCACCGGCCCCTCGCAGATCTCGGTCTCGAAGCTGACCCCGGGCTGGCCGGCCTCCTGCAACAACACGATGCTGCCGAGGATCGGCACCAGATCGGTCTCGCGGCGGTCGGGCTCGGGCATGCGGGCGAATTTCGAAAACTCGTCGACGATGCGCCGCAGCCCGTCGGTCTGGCGGATGATGACCTCGGTCATCTGCTCGAGCTTGTCGCTGTCCTCGCCGACCCGGGCGGCGAACTTGCGGCGGATGCGTTCGGCCGAAAGCTGGATCGGGGTCAGCGGGTTCTTGATCTCATGGGCGATCCGGCGCGCCACGTCGCCCCAGGCCGCCATCCGCTGCGCCGTCACCAGGTCGGTCACGTCGTCAAAGGCCACCACGTAACCCTCGAGCGTGCCGTCCTCGTTGCGCCGCGTCGACATGCGCACCAGCAGGCTTTCCAGACGCCCGGCGCGGGTGACCTTGATTTCCTCCTGCGCGACCTCGCCCGGCCCCGACACCAGCGCCTTGAACATGGCACCGAATTCCGGCACCGCCACGGCGATGAACATGTCGGCATGGGTTTCGGTCCAGTCCAGAAGCCGCTCGCCCGAGCGGTTGACGAAAGTCACCCGCCCGTCAGGGTCGAGCCCGACGACACCCGAGGTCACCGAGCTCAGCACCGAATCGAACAGCCGCCGGCGGCGCTCGATCTGGTTGGTGTTCTCGACCAGCGTTTCGCGCTGCGCCCGCAGCTGGCGCGTCATCTGGTTGAAATAGCGCCCCAGCATGGCGATCTCGTCGTCGCCCTCTTCCTCGATCACCTGCACCGCCAGATCCCCGGCCCCGACCCGCTGCGCCGCCCCCGCCAGCCGCCCCACGGGGCGCGCAAGGCGCTCGGCGAACCACAGGCCCATCCAGATCGCGGCGAGGATCAGGATCACCGCGAAGCCGAGATAGACCAGGCCGAACTCGAACAGCACCCGGCCGCGTTCGCTTTCAAGCTGGTTGTAGAGCTTGGCGGTTTCCTGGGTCTCGTCGAGCAGGCTGAAGATGCTGCCGTCGACCTCGCGGCTGACATAGAGATAACGGTCGACGAAGGCATCGAGCCGCACCAGCGCCCGCAGTTCGTTCTCGCCGAGATCGCGGATGATGAGGGCGCCGTTCTGCTGGGCCTCGGCCAGCTGCGCCGCCTCGGGCTGTTCAAAGCCGAACAGGTAGGAACGGTCGCCCCGGGCCCGGATCTCGCCGGTGCCGTCGATGACAAAGGCTTCCTTGACGCCGCGCTGGATCTGCCCCTGGCCATTGGCCAGCAGGATCCTCAGGTCGCCATCGCTGAGAAAGAAGGTCGCCCGGCGGTTGCTGTCGAGAAAGGCGGCCAGCGCCTCGGCGTCGGTCTCGAGGTCGCGCACATGTTCTGCCTCATAGGCCTCGGCGGCGGCCACCGAATTGCCGATCACGCGCGACACCCGCTCCGAGAACCAGCCCTCGAGGCCGATATTCACCGTCAGCCCGGCGAAGATCGCCACCGAGACCGCCGGCACCAGCGCCAGGATCGCGAAGGCGCCGGTCAGCCGCATGTGCAGCCGCGATCCGGCCGACTGCGAACGGCGCGAGGCGATGATGCGTGCCACCCGGTGCAGCACCAGCGCCGCCACCGCCAGCACGTAGACAAAGTCGACCATCAGCACCAGCCGCAGCGACTGCGACGAGGCGCCCTGGTTCATCGGCCCCAGCACCAGAAAGGTGGCCAGGGTCAGCAAGGGCCCCAGCGCCACCAGGCTCCAGGTGGCGGCATTCTGCACGCGCCGCTGCCGGCGCAGGCGCCGCAGCTTGGTCACATGGCTGGTTTTTGCCAGGGTGCTCACCCGACATCCTCAATCAATCTGCGCCAAATACCCGACGCTTCGGCCTGTTTTCAGCCCCCCGACCGCTAAAATGCGACAGATCGGCCACGCTATTGTGGCAGTTTTACATCAATTTGCGACGCCGTGTCACGTGAATATCAAGGTCGGTAATTTTCTTGCGCAGCGTATTGCGGTTGATGCCCAGCAATTCGGCGCATTTCGCCTGATTGCCGCCGGTGGCATCGAGCGCGATTTCGATCAGCGGCAGTTCGATTTCCCGCAGGATGCGCTGGTACAGCCCGTTGGGCGGCAGGATATTGCCGTGCAGGTCGAAATAGCGCCGCAAATGCCGCGCCACCGAGGCCGAGAGTTTCTCGGTGCCGCCGGCCTCCATCAGCGCCCCGGCCTCGGGCTGCGAGCCGACCACCGCCTCGGCCTCGGACAGGGTGACCTCTTCGCCGCGCGCGGTCAGCACCAGCCGTTTCACCGCGTTCTCCAGCTGGCGCACGTTGCCCGGCCAGCTGTAGGCGCGGAACAGTTTCAGGGTCTCGGGCGAAAACACCCGCATCGGCGCGCCGTCACGCTCGGCGCGGGCCAGGAAATGCTCGACCAGAAGCGGAATGTCGTCGACCCTTTCGCGCAGCGAGGGCACCTGCACCGTGGCGCCGTTCAGGCGGTAATAGAGATCCTGACGCACCCTGCCCTTTTCCATCGCATCGGCAAGGTCGGTCTGGGCGGTGGCCATGAAACGCGGCGAATGCTCGCCCGGAGAATCGATCATGCGCACGATCCGGGCCTGCACCTCGTCGTCGATATCGCCGATTTCATCGAACAGGATGGTGCCGCCCTTGGCGCGGGCCAGCACCCGGGCCGGCCCCTCGATATCGGTCAGTTCGCCGGCGTTGACGACCACGAAAGGCAGGTTGCGCCGGTCCGAGAAATCATGCACCTCGCGGGCGATCAGCGACTTGCCGGTGCCGCTCTCGCCCGAGATCAGCACCGGAAGGTCGGTGTTCATCACCCGTGCCACCAGCCGGTAAAGCGCCTGCAACACCGGGGTGCGCCCGACCAGGGGCAGCTCCTCGGGGCGCTCCCCGTCGCCCTGGGGCGCGGCGGCGACCCGGCGTTTCACCTCCAGCGCCTTGGCGGTGCGCTTCATCAGGTCCGGCAGGTCGAAGGGCTTGGGCAGGTAGTCATAGGCCTCGGCCTCGGCCGCCTGGATGGCGGTCATGATGGTGTTCTGCGCCGAGATCACGATCACCGGCAGGCCGGGGCGGTCCTCGGCGATCTTGGGCAGCATCTCGAGCCCGTTGCCGTCGGGCATCATCACATCGGTGATCACCGCGTCGCCCTTGCCCTCGCTGACCCAGCGCATCAGCGTCGTCAGCGACGAGGTGGCATGCACCTTGCAGCCGGCCCGGGTCAGGGCCTGGGTCAGGACGGTTCGGATCGTGCGGTCGTCATCTGCGACAAGGACGGTGCCATCCATCAGCGGGTCTCCTTCAGTTTCGCCTCGGCCTCCTTGGGCAGGCGCGGCAGGGAAATTCGAAACACGGTCTGTCCGGGAACGCTGTCAACGGCGATCAGCCCGTCATGATCCGAGATGATCTTGCTGACCAGTGCCAGCCCGAGGCCGGTGCCGTTCTCGCGCCCCGACACGAAGGGGTCGAAGACGTCGCCCTTGATGTCCTGCGGCAGACCCGGCCCGTCGTCGCGCACCTCGATCTGAAGCGGCAGCGGCTGGCCCGTGCCGTCGGGCCGGCGCATGCGGAACGAATGGTCGTAGAAGGTGCGCAGGCTGATCCTGCCCCCCTTTTCCGAGGCCTCGGACGCGTTCTTCAGCAGGTTCAGCATCACCTGAAGCAGCTGGTCGGCATCGCCCTCGGCCATCGGCAGCGAGGGGTCGTAATCCTCGACGATGGTCATATGGGCGCCGAAACCCACCGCCGCCGAACGCCGCGCCCGGTCCAGCACGTCATGCAGGTTCACCGGGCGTTTCTGCGGCCGCGACAGGTTGCCGAACTGTTCGACCTGTTCCAGCAGCTTCACGATCCGGCGGCTTTCCTCGACGATCAGGTCGGTCAGCTCGAGATCCTCGGGCGCCAGGCTCATCGACAGAAGCTGTGCCGCCCCGGTGATCCCGGCCAGCGGGTTCTTGATTTCATGGGCCAGCATCTCGGCCATGCCGATCGCCGATTTCACCGAGGACTTGCCGCCCTGCGAACGGGTCAGCCGCCCGGCCAGCTCGCGCGAGGTGATCAGGATCAGCATCTTGCCCGGCAGGTCCGAAAGCGGCGCGATCTGCAGGTTGCCCTGGATCGGCGGCCCTTCGCCGGTGCCGATGTCGGCATCGTTGACGAACAGCGGCGTGCCCCGGGTGCGGGCCCGCAGCAGCGCCTCTTCCAGCGGCGCATCGACGGTGATCTTGTCCCAGACCGGCACCCCGCGCATGGATTTCGCCGAGGCGTTGAGAAAGGTCTCGGCCGCCGGGTTGATATCCCAGATCCGGTCCGCGTCATCGACCAGAAGGGCCGGAACGGGCAGCGCGGCCCAGACGAATTCCCTGTCGCTCATGCGGCATCCTTTCTCGGGCCGGGGCTCAGCGCCTCGGACAACATCGCCAGCACCCGCCCGGGGTCGGCCGTGGTCTGAATTTCGCGGCGCAGGGCCTTCGGCGTCGCGGCCTGGTCCATGTACCAGCCAAGATGCTTGCGGGCGACACGGCCGCCGAGTTCGATGCCGTAGAAATCAAGCATCGCCTCGTAATGGCCAGCGGCCATGGCGGCAAAGTCCGCCCCCTGCGGAACCTCGGGCGCCTCGGCCCCGAACAGCGCATGGGCGATCTCGGCCAGC
This sequence comes from Shimia sp., assembly GCF_041624275.1. GTDB lineage: Bacteria > Pseudomonadota > Alphaproteobacteria > Rhodobacterales > Rhodobacteraceae > Shimia. The sequence continues at coordinate 1,127 of NZ_JBFJVE010000066.1, read as the reverse complement.
AGCCAGGGCCGCCCCTGGGCGCCGCGCCCGACCATCACCCCGTCGGCCCCCGACTGGCGCAGCGCGCTGGCGGCACTGTCCACGTCCCAAATATCGCCATTGGCGATCACCGGAATGCGCACCGCCTGCCGGACCTCGCGAATCGCCGCCCAGTCGGCACGGCCCTTGTAGAACTGGCAGCGGGTGCGGCCATGAATGGTCACCATCCGCACCCCGGCCGCCTCGGCGCGCCGCGCCAGCTCGGCCGCGTTGCGCAGGCTGTCGTCCCAGCCCAGCCGGGTCTTCAGCGTCACCGGGATCGAGACCGCCGCCACCACCGCCTCGATCAGCGACAGGGCATGGTCGAGATCCTTCATCAGCGCCGAGCCCGAGGCCCCCGCGCCCGAGGCCGAAGTCACCTTTTTCGCCGGGCAGCCCATGTTGATGTCGATCAGCGCCGCGCCGTTGGCCTCGACCTGGCGCGCCGCCTCGGCCATCCAATGGGCCTCGCGACCGGCGATCTGCACCGCCGTGTTGGCACGCCCGAACCCCAGCTCGGCCTTCTCGCGAACCCCCGGCTTGGCCTGCACCATTTCCTGGCTGGCGACCATCTCGGACACCACCAGCCCGGCCCCGAAGGACGAGACCAGATCGCGGAACGGCCGGTCGGTGATTCCGGCCAGCGGCGCCAGAAAAACCGGCGGCTCCAATTCAAGATGTGCAACGTGAACAGCCACTGCCTAATCCTTGTGCGTCCCTTCCTTGCTAGACTGTTCCCCGGGGGGGCTCAATGAATTATCGCCCCATTATGCAGCAGATTTCTTCTTTTGATTAATTTTTAATCAGCTCCAAGCCGCCAATTGCCACGCTCGCTTGCAGGTTCTAGACAGGGGCGATGAGCAGAGACCGAGATAGAAACGCCGCCATTCTGGTGGCTGCCGGGCGCGGCACCCGGGCCGGTGGTGGCCAGCCCAAGCAGTGGCGCAGCCTTGCCGGGCGCCGGGTCGCCGACTGGACGGTGGCGGCCTTTCGCGACCACCCCGAGATCGAGCGGGTGCTGGTCGTCACCCACCCCGAGGACGACGACGAGGCGGCCCGCCTTGGCGTGGATTTCGTGCACGGCGGCGCCACCCGCGACGCCTCGGTGC
>NZ_JBFJVE010000065.1:0-13872 GCF_041624275.1 Shimia sp. | reverse complement strand
GCGCGACAGCGACCTGTCGGTGGAGCTTTCGCCGCAGGTGCCCGAGGCGCTGCACGACGGGGCCATGATGATCCTGCGCACCGACCGCCGGCTTGGGTTCGACCCGGCGCGGGACTGGAGGCTGAACGTCCTTGCGCTGCGCCGGCACGGCATGTTCCGCCCCGAATCCGGCTCGGTCACGCTGACGGTCGACCATGCCACCGACGAAAGGTTCTTTACCCGTCCCGGAGCGGTGAAGCCCGCGCCGCCCTGGCTGGAGGCGCTGCGCAACCGGCAGGGCGACATTGTCGTCCTCGCCCTGTTCCTCAGCGGCCTGGGGGCCCTGCTGCTGTTTGCCATGAACCGGCTGGCCGATGCCCGAGGCTTCACGCCGATCCGGCTCTTGATCCTTGCCGTCGTCACCGGATTTGTCGGCTGGTGGGGCCAGGGCCAGCTTTCGATCGTCACCGTTCTGGCGGCGCTGAGGACCGCCATCGAGGGGGGCAGCCATGCCTTCCTGCTGTATGATCCCTTCTCGCTTGTGATCTGGGCGGTTTCCATCGCCGGCTTCGTCCTTTGGGGGCGCGGCTTTTTCTGCGGCTGGCTGTGCCCCTTCGGAGCGTTGCAGGAGTTCGCCCACCATCTCGGGCGCGTGCTGAGGCTGCCGCAAGTCGCGCCGTCGCCGGCATGGGACCAACGCCTGAAAACCCTGAAGTACCTCTTGCTGGCCGGCCTCGTCCTGACCGTCGTCATTGCGCCCGAACATGTCGATACCGCCGCCGAGGTGGAGCCGTTCAAGACCGCGATCACGACCTTTTTCATCCGCGAATGGTACTATGTGGCCTATGCCGCGATCTGGCTGCTGGCGGGCATGGTGCTGTTCAAGGGCTTCTGCCGCTATCTCTGCCCGCTGGGCGCGGTCATGGCGATCGGCGGGATGCTGCGCGCCCGCAGCTGGATCGACCGGCGCGCAGAATGCGGATCGCCCTGCCAGCTGTGCCGGGCCAAGTGCAACTATGGCGCGATAGGCCGCAGCGGCGAGATCCGGTACTCGGAGTGTTTCGGCTGTCTTGACTGCGTCACCATCCACAACGACAAGACCCGCTGCGTGCCGCTGATCATCGCCGGACGGCGCGCCGCGCGCGCCAGAAAGAACGAGGCCGCAGAATGATGCTTTCCCGCCGCCGTTTCCTTGCCATTTCCGCCGCCGCCCTGGCCACGCCGGCCGCGGCCGCGCCGACGCGATGGCAGGGCCGGGCGCTGGGGGCCGAGGTCGGCCTGACGCTCTACGCCCCGCGGCCGCTGGCCGAAAGGGCGCTGGCGCAGGTGCGCACCCGCCTGCGCCAGATCGAGGCCCTGTTCAGCCTCTACGATCCCGGCTCTGCCCTGACGCAGCTGAACCGCGACGGAATCCTGCCGGCACCGCATCCCCTGTTCGCCGGCCTGATGCGCCTGTGCGATCAGGCGCATCTGGCCACGAAGGGCGTGTTCGACCCCAGCATTCAACCGCTGTGGCTGGCCCTTGCCACAGGTGGCGCCACCGAGCCCGCACGCGGCAGCATCGGCTGGCAGCGGGTGCGGCGGGGCGATGCGATCCGCCTCGCCCCCGGTCAGGCACTCACTTTCAACGGCATCGCCCAGGGTTTTGCCACCGACCTGATCCGCGCCGATCTGGCCCGGCTCGGCCTCGGCAAGGCGCTGATCAATATCGGAGAGTTCGCGGCCCTCGGCGGGCCCTTCCGGCTGGGCCTTGGCGATCCCGACCACGGGATCTTTGCCACCAGAAGGCTGCACGACGGCGCCATCGCCACCTCCAGCCCCGCGGCCATGCTGCTAGGGGAACAGGCGCATATTCTCTATCCGGACCGCGCTGCGCAATGGTCCAGTGTCAGCGTCGAAACCCCGTCCGCGGCACTGGCAGACGCCCTGTCGACCGCGTTTGCGCTGATGTCCGCCGAAGAGATACGGCAGGCCACCGGCAGGTTGCGCCAACAGGTGCGCAGCACGCTTCTGGCCGGGAACGGAGACATTCTGACGCTCTGATGCCGGCGCACGCCGCTGCTGCGCGAAAGGCTATCGCAGTTCGGGTGGCCGGTAGCTCAGCCCGTGGGCGTGGAAAATCGCCGCCATGCGGCCATCCGAGATCGCCGCATGGATCGCATCCTCGACCGCATAGGCCAGCGGCCGATAGGCGAAATGCACCGCCACCCCGACGGTCCAGCTGCCCGCGGCAAAGCCCGGCAAGGGCGGTGTGTGCACGGCCACGCCCGTGTCCAGCCCGGCCTCGAGCTGCGCCAGCGGCCCCATCGCCGCCTTGGTCTCCCCTGCCGCCAGCGCCCGCATGGCCCGATCCATGCCGGCAAAGCGGCGCACATTGTGCGACAGCTGCCCGCCGGGAAAGGCGGACAGGTAGAAATCGGCAATCGAGTCGTTCTCGACCGCGACGCTGTCGAAGCGGAAATAGGCCGGCACCGGAGGGTCTTCGGGATAGGCCGCCTCGCGATAGGCGATGGCGATCTCTTCCACGTGGTACTGGCCGGTGAAGACCACCTGTTCGACCCGGCAGGCGAATTCGCTGTCATAGGGCACGTGCAGCATGACATTGGCCACCCGGCCGCCGACGATCGGGCCTTTCCAGATCCAGTTGCGCAGATCGGTTTCCAGATTCTCTCCCGAGGCCACCAGCGCAAAACGCGCCTCGACCCCGAGATCCTCGGCGATCAGCCGGCCGATCTCGATATCGACCCCCCGCACCCGGCCGCCCGTTTCATAGGACCAGGGCGGGAAATCCTCGTAGGCTGCAAAGGTGATGAAGCCACGTTCGCGGATGGTATCGAGATCCTGGCCGACGATGTCGCGCGAGGCGTTTTGCGGCCTGGCCTGGGGCACGTGGGAGTCGCATCGGGCATGGGCGGCCGGGGCGAGGAGGCAGGCCGCCAGCAGCAGGAGGAGTTTACCGGCGATACGTCCCGTCATGTGCCCCAGTCTCTGTTGTTTCAGTGCGCCGCCGACAGGCCGATGGTCAGGGCCTCTGCCGCCCCGGCGAAATCGGGCGTGTCGCTGGCGATCAGGTTCGCGGCCCGGAATGCGACACTGTCGGCAACCGGCGCACCGGACCCGGTTTCCACGCCCTTGGCGATGGTCGCCAGCTCGGCCTGCAGCGCGGCGGTATCGCCGGCCTCGCCCTGTGCCATCGCCATCAGCTGATCGCGGATTTGCAACAGCCGCGGCGTGGCGTCGTCCAGTTCGCCATCATCGGGGCGGGTCTCGATATAGGTGCGGATCGCCCAGGCCGCCTTCTGGCCCAGCAGGTCGCCAAAGGCCGGCATCTTGGTGATCCCGTTCTGGGTATAGCCCAGCTGGAACCGCTCGACGTACCATTCATCGCCGAATTCCTCGGCTTCCAGGTAGCGCAGGTCGGGCGCCAGCCCGCCCGACACCACGCCCAGCCCGTGACAGCGGGCGCAGTTCTGGTTGTAGCCGGAATCGCCGATCTCGATCGCGGTCTTCCAGACCTCGTCCCCCTGCCCTCGGTAGGGGTTCTCGATCAGCCATTCCTCGCCCACATCGGGCAGCGCGTCGGTATTCATCGGTTGCGGCGCGACATCGCCATGGGCATGTGCCAGCGAGGTGGCGGCGATAAGGCCAAGCGTGGCCAGGGGCAATCTGAACATAGTGTCCTCCCGTTCGTGGTGTGCTTGGTCATTTCTAGCCAAGCAGCCCGTGCCGGTGATACGAGACTTAAGTTTGAGACGGCCGCCGAATCCATACGACCTTGGTCCAATGGCGCCGCCCCGAGCTCTGGCCTTAGCGTGGTGCGCACCGCCTGCACATCCGGGGGAGGACACGTGCGACGCCTTTGCCTGACACTTGCCGCAATGGCCCTTGCCGCCAGCAGCGCGCTGGCCGATCTGGCCATCCCCATGATCTATCTCAAGCAGGAACAGGAGCGGCCGCCGACGCTGTCCAACCTTGACCCGGTGCCGGAGGATCTCGGGCAGGCGGGGGCGCGGCTGGGTCTGCAAGACAACCTGACGACCGGCGCCTTCATGGGCCATGCCTACACATTGCAAAGCCTGACCGTCCCGGTGGGCGGCGACCTTCTGGGCGCGGCGCGCCAGGCCCTTGCAGTCTCGCCCTTTCTGATCCTCGACGCCCCGGCGCCATCGCTGCTGGGCATCGCCGACCTGCCCGAGGCGGCCTCGGCGGTGCTGTTCAACACCGCCAGCGCCGACCTGTCGCTGCGCAGCGGGAACTGCCGCGCCAACCTGCTGCATACCCTGCCCTCGGACCTGATGCGCAGCGATGCGCTGATGCAGTTCGCCCGCGCCAAGCGCTGGGACAAGCTGGCGCTGATCGCCGGCACCCACCCGCAGGACATCGCCTTCGCCGAGGCCCTGCGCCAGAGCGCCGCCAAGTTCGCCATGTCGCTGCGGGCCGAAAAGACATGGGCGTTCGAGGCCGACATGCGCCGCAGCGCGACCGGCGAAGTGCCGCTGTTCACCCAGGAGCTCGGCGCGCACGACCTGCTGCTCGTCGCGGACGAACTGGGCGATTTCGGCCGCTACATCGCCTATAACACCTGGCTGCCGCGCCCGGTGGCCGGCTCGGAGGGGCTGGTGCCGACCGCCTGGTCGCATGTGGTCGAACAATGGGGCGCCGCCCAGCTGCAATCGCGGTTCCACGACCTTGCCGCCCGCCCGATGCGCCCGCGCGACTATGCCGCCTGGGCCGCGGTCCGCAGTATCGGCGAGGCCGTCACCCGCAGCAATTCCGCCGACCCCGAGACCCTGCGAAGCTATATCCTGTCGGCAGGATTCGAGCTTGCCGGTTTCAAGGGGCGCCCGCTCAGCTACCGCGCCTGGAACGGCCAGCTGCGCCAGCCGATACCGCTGGTCACGCCCCGCGCCCTCACCGCGCAGGCGCCGCTGGAGGGCTATCTGCACCAACGCAACGAGCTTGACACGCTCGGCCTCGACGCCCCGGAAAGCGCCTGCACGGCGTTCCGGTGACCGCTTTTTCCCTGCCTCAAATATCCCCGCCGGAGGCGCCTACCGGAGACATGAAATGCACCCTCTGATCCCCTTTGTCGCCGCCGCCACGCTCGCCCTGCCGGCCAGTGCCGCCGAAATCTGGGTGACCAATGAAAAGGACAACACGATCAGCGTGATCGACATCGCCTCGCTCGAGGTGACCCGCACCATCGAGACCGGCGAACGCCCGCGCGGCATCACCTTTTCCAAGGACCATTCGCGCGTTTTCATCTGCGCCTCGGACAGCGACACGGTGCAGGTCATGGACCCCGAGACCGGCCGGGTCCTGCACGACCTGCCCTCGGGCGAAGACCCCGAGCAATTCGTTCTGCACCCCAACGACAGGCATCTCTATATCGCCAACGAGGATGACGCTGTGACCACCGTGGTCGATACCGAAACCCGCAGGGTGATCGCCCAGATCAATGTCGGCATCGAGCCCGAGGGCATGGCGGTGTCCCCCGACGGCAAAATCGCCATCACCACTTCGGAAACCACCAACATGGCGCATTGGATCGACACTGCGACCCGCAGGCTGTTCGCCAACACGCTGGTCGATTCCCGCCCCCGCCACGCCGAGTTCACCGCCAATGGCTCCGAGCTCTGGGTCAGCTCGGAAATCGGTGGCACCATCACCGTCTTTGATGTCGCGACCCAGAGCGAAAAGGGCAAGATCGGCTTCAAGGTCAAGGGGGTGCACCCGGACCGGGTCCAGCCGGTCGGATTTGAGTTCACCGCGGACGAGAAAACCGCCTTTGTCGCCCTCGGCCCGTCGAACCACGTCGCCGTCGTCAATGCCGAAACACTCGAGGTCGAGGATTACATCCTGGTCGGCCGCCGGGTCTGGCACATGGCGTTTTCCGCGGACAAATCGCTTCTGTTCACCACCAATGGAGTCTCGGGCGACGTCACCGTGATCGACGTGGCACAACGCGAGGCGATCAAGTCGATCAAGGTCGGGCGCTTCCCATGGGGTGCGGCGCTGCGCCCCTGACCCCGACATCCAGACACGCACACAGGAGTTTCACCATGTTCCGAACCGTTTCTCTCGCCGCCGCCTTGGGCCTGATCCTGCCCAACCTGGCACTGGCCGACAACGATGACGATGCACCGCAATTCGGCCTTGCCGGGCTGCTGTCGGCTTCCAACAAGGAAGACCTGCCGCCGATCACGCTGTCCGCCGGCATGCCACTGGCGGACGCGCCCTGGGCGTTGAAATCCGGCACCTACTACGAGTTCGAGATTCAGGCCGACGGCAGCCAGGAGCTGGCGCTGGTCGGCCCGGAATTCTTCCGCGCCATCTGGATCGACGAGATCGTGATCGAGGGGCTGGAGATCCGCCCGCTTGGGCTGGACAGCGTCGAGTTCGACGAGGCCGGCGAGATGGAAATCGGCTTCATCGCCCTGAAACCGGGGCGTTATCACCTCAAGGTTCCCGGCTCGACCGGCGAGACCCAGAGGCTCGAGATCATCATCCAGTGAGCGGGCTCGGGGTCGACAATCTCAGCTTTGACTACGGCGCCAAACGGGCGTTGCAGGATGTGTCCTTTGACGTCCCGCGCGGGCGGTTCTGCGCCCTGCTCGGCCCCAACGGGGCAGGAAAGTCCACCCTGTTTGCCCTGCTGACCCGGCTGTTCACCGCGCCGCAGGGGCGGATCGAGATCGCCGGGCACGACATGGCCAAGGCGCCGCGCCGGGCGCTTGGGCAGATGGGGGTCGTGTTCCAGCAGCCGACCCTTGATCTCGACCTGAGCGTGCATCGGAACCTGACCTATTTCGCCGCCCTGCACGGGCTTTCGGGCCGCGCTGCGGACCGCAGCATCGAGGCGGCGCTGGACCGGCTGGACATGGGCGAGCGCAGGGACGAGATCGTGCGCCGTCTCAACGGCGGTCATCGCCGCCGGCTGGAAATCGCCCGCAGCCTGATCCATCGCCCGCAGGTGCTGCTTTTGGACGAACCCACGGTGGGGCTGGATGCCGCCACGCGGCGGGCGATCACCGACCATGTTCACGCGCTTTCCGAGGACCAGGGCCTGACGGTGCTGTGGGCAACGCATCTGACCGACGAGATCCTCGACACCGACCAGCTGCTGATCCTGCATCAGGGGCGCCTTCGGGAAAGCGGCACCACCGGCGATCTGCGCGGCGACAGGAGCCTGGCCGACCATTTCCTTGCCCTGACCGGAGAGCTGGCATGAGGGTGTATCTGGTGGTTCTCCTGGCAATTCTGGCCCGCGAGGCCAGACGCTTTGTCGGTCAGCGCAGCCGCTTTGTCGCGGCGCTGATCCGCCCGCTGTTGTGGCTGGTCGTCTTTGCCGCCGGATTCCGGGCCGCGCTGGGTCTGTCGATCACGCCCCCCTATCAGACCTATACCACCTACGAGGTCTATATCGTCCCCGGCCTGTGCGGCATGATCCTGCTGTTCAACGGCATGCAGGGGTCGCTTTCGCTGGTCTACGACCGCGAGATGGGCTCGATGCGGCTGCTGCTGACCAGCCCCCTGCCGCGCTGGTGGCTGCTGTTCTGCCGGTTGCTGGCCACCACCGCCATTTCGGTCCTGCAGGTCTATGCCTTCCTGGCCGTCACCGCGCTTTACGGCATTCGCTTTGATGGCCTCGGCTACCTCACGCTTCTGCCGGCGCTGCTGATTTCCGGGATCATGCTGGGCAGCCTCGGGCTGGCGCTGTCGTCGCTCATCAAGCAGCTGGAGAACTTCGCCGGGGTGATGAATTTCGTCATCTTCCCGATGTTCTTCCTGTCCACCGCGCTCTACCCGCTGTGGAAAATGGCCGAAAGTTCAAAACTCCTGCACGACATCTGCGCCGTGAACCCTTTCACGCAGGCGGTCGAGCTTATCCGCTTTGCCCTTTATGGTCATTTCAACGGCCCTGCCCTGATCTGGACCGGCCTTGTGGCGGTCATCCTGCTGGCGCTGGCGCTGTGGGGGTATGATCCGGCGCGGGGCCTGATACGTCGCAAGCACTGACGCAATCTACGACCATGGCGACCATGCGCCGTGCGCGAAAGGCTGCTAGGCTGGCCCGAAGGAGGACCGCGCAATGTCACGAACCCTGGCTATCCTGTTGCTGCTGGCAACACCTGTGGCGGCCGAGACCGATGACGGTCACGGCACGCTGAACCCCGACGAAATGACGCTGGGCCGGGTGATGGAGAACATCCGCCGAGGCCAGACCGACATGGTGTCTTGCGCGTCGGGGTATTTCATCACCAAGAGCGGCCGCCATGCGATGGCCCGCGAAGTCTTCGAAACCTGCGCCGAGGCCGGCTATACCGGCGCGATGACCTGGATGAGCCAGCTCGACAACAACGGGCTTGGCGGCGCGTACAATCCGGATGCCGCCGCCAATTGGGACCGGCGCGCGGCCGAAGCCGGCGACCCGGTCGGCAAGTTCAACTATGGGCTGGACCTTATTCGCGGACATGGGGTGTCGCGCGACGAGACCCGTGGCCGGGCGCTGGTCGACGAAGCCGCCGAGGCGGGGCTCGGGGTCGCCCGGCGGTTGCAGGGTGCCAACTATGATCTTGAAGAGGTCACGCCGGATGCCGACAGCTGGAAATATGCGCCGATGTTCTAGACAGCGGGTGGTTCCGGGCCGGACATGCGACTAAAGTCTTATGCGAACCTTTTGTTTTTTATCAGTTTTTCGATGATTCACACTGCTGGATGTCCTAAGCTCCATACAGCCTGAAACATCGGAGAACGCCATGCAACGGATCATCCCTGCCCTCTTTTTCCTCGCTCTTGCTCCGGCCCTGCCCGCCACCGCGAGCGAAGCCCTCTACCAGCGCATCAAGGTCGATGCCGGGCAGTCGCTGTTCGACAGCAACTGCCGGCGCTGCCATACACCGGACGCCACCGATCCCAGCTATGGCCCGCCGCTGGAAAACGTGGTGGGCCGCGCCGCCGGCAGCTATGCGGACTACGCCTATTCCGAGGCGCTGCGCGCATCGGGCATCGTCTGGACACCCGCCGCCCTGCGCGCCTGGATGGAAGACAACGACGGTTTCATGCCCGGCACCAAGATGCGCCATGTCGGCATCACCGACAGCACTGTTCAGGAATTCATCCTGGCCTATCTGGTCTCGATCACCACCGACAAGGCTTCGGCGGCCTCCGACTGAGGCCGCGGGCCATCTGCCCGTCTAGTCGATCACCAGCCCCGGCAGCCAATGGCTGTCGGGGTCGGCAGGATGAAGGTCGTCCGCTGACAGCGGGCGCATGTCGCCGGCCTGCGGCGGCAGCGACAGCACATCCATGTCCACCTCGTGCAATTGCCCCGTCAGGGTGCCGCGATCCGTCATCGTCAATCGATAATAGACGCCGTTCCACATGTTGATCCCGTAGTCCGCAGCCCCTTTCCAGACAAACAGCAGATCGTATTCCAGATCCGTCAGATCATCCGGGCCGATCCGCCGTTGAATGGCATGGGGATAGGGCACGTGACACCAGTGCCTGTCCGGCCCTTCTAGGCATTTGAACGGGCGCATGGACAGGAAATGGTCGGTGAAGGCGTCGTCCTTCAGCTCGACCTGATAGGCGCGGCCCCGGAACCGGACCGCGCCGATCTCGATGCGCGCCCCCTGACCATCGACCAGCCAGATGGTTTTCGCCCCCTCCAGCCCCTCGGCCGCCGCCGGAGATGCCAGAAGGGCAGCAAAACAGGCCATCCATTTCAATATCTTGGACATATCGCCCCCCTTTCCAAAGGATCTCGGCTTGGCCGCCAAACCATAGCGGCACCCCCGGAACGGCGCCCTACGACCATTGTGCAATACCGTCGCAGGCGGTGCTTCCCAATAATGTGCGTGGCCGGATCCTCGCGCGAATGGGGCCCTGGCCTTGCAACACGACAGATGGGAGGAGCCCACATGAATCGCTTTATCGCAGCGGTCGTTACAGGCGTCTTGATGGCCGGCAGCAGTATCGCCGGCGTCACCGAGGACGAACTGAAGAACGACCAGAGCATCACCAGCCAGGTGGTCACCAACGGGATGGGACGCCACCTTCAGCGCTACAGCCCGCTCGACACGCTGAACACCGAGAACGTCAAGAGGCTGCAACCGGCATGGGCCTTTTCGCTTGGCGGTGAAAAGCAGCGCGGCCAGGAAACCCAACCTCTGATCTATGACGGCGTGATGTATATCACCGGCTCGTACAGCCGGGTCTATGCCATCGACGTCAAGACCGGCGACGAGCTGTGGCAATATGATGCCCGTCTGCCCGAGGGCATCCTGCCCTGCTGCGACGTGATCAACCGCGGCGGCGCCATCTATGGCGACAACTTCTATTTCGGCACCCTGGACGCCCGCATCGTGGCGCTGGACCTCAAGACCGGCGACGTGAAATGGCGCAAGAAGATTGCCGATTACAAGGCGGGCTATTCCTATACCGCCGCGCCGCTGATCGTTGACGGGCTGGTCATCACCGGCAACTCGGGCGGCGAGTTCGGGATCATCGGCGAGGTGCAGGCCCGCGACGCCGAGACCGGAGAACTGGTTTGGACCCGTCCGGTGATCGAAGGTCACATGGGCACGCTGAACGGCAAGGAAAGCACCATGACCGGGACGCTGAACGCGACCTGGCCCGGCGATCTGTGGAAGACCGGTGGCGGGGCGACCTGGCTGGGCGGCTCCTATGACAGCGACACCGATACGCTGGTCTTCGGCGCCGGCAACCCGGCGCCCTGGAACAGCCACCTGCGCGGTGCCGGCACCCCGACCGAAGGCAATACCGGCGACAACCTCTATGCCGCCAGCCGCATCGGCATCGACCCGAAAACCGGCGACATCAAGTGGCATTTCCAGACCACCCCGCGCGAAGGCTGGGATTACGACGGCGTCAACGAGGTGGTCGCCTATACCGACCGCACGGGCAACAAGCGCTATGCCACCGCCGACCGCAACGGCTTTTTCTACGTGCTGAACCGCGAAGACGGTGCCTTCGTCTCGGCCACCCCCTTCGTCAAGGACATCTCCTGGGCAAGCGGCATCGACGAAAACGGGCGTCCGATCTTTGTCGAGGAAAACCGCCCCGGCAACCCGGCGGATGCGGCCGACGGCAAGAAGGGGGACGTGATCTTTGCCTCGCCGTCCTTCCTTGGCGGCAAGAACTGGATGCCGATGGCCTTTTCGCAGCGCACCGGCAACTTCTATGTGCCCTCCAACGAATGGGGCATGGATATCTGGAACGAGCCGATCACCTACAAGAAGGGCGCGGCCTATCTGGGTGCGGGTTTCACCATCAAGCCGAACTACGAAGACCATATCGGCAGCCTGAAGGCGATCGACCCGGATACCGGCGACATCAAGTGGGAGTTCAAGAACGACGCGCCGCTCTGGGGCGGCGTGATGACCACTGCCGGCGGCCTGGTGTTCACCGGCACCCCGGAGGGCAAGTTCATCGCCTTTGACGACGAGACCGGCGAAGAGCTGTGGTCGTTCCAGACCGGCTCCGGCATCGTCGGCCAGCCGATCACCTGGGAACAGGATGGCGAGCAATATGTCTCGATCGTTTCCGGCTGGGGCGGCGCGGTGCCTCTCTGGGGCGGCGAAGTGGCCAAGAAGGTCAACTACCTGAACCAGGGTGGCATGGTCTGGACATTCAAGCTGCCGAAAGAACTGGCGATGGCCAACTGATCCCTGCCAGGGACATACTGAAAAACGATGCGCGCCCGACCGGGCGCGCATTTGCCGTTCTGCGACTTTAGGCTTATATGCCTCCGGCAGGCAACTTTGCTATGCTGGTAGGACTGGAACGACAGCGGACTTCGAATGCGCCCCAATACCGACTTGCCCATGCTCAAGCAGTTTCACGCGGCCCTGATCATCGACGATCACCCGCTGTTCTGCGATGCCCTGTCCATGACATTGCAGGCGGTGTCGTCGATCAGCAGCATGCATACGGCGCCCACGCTTCAGGGGGCGCTCGACCTGCTGTCGCAGGGCCTAGAGGTCGATCTGGTGGTGCTGGATCTGACCCTGCCCGACGTGAACGGGCTTGACGGGCTCTTGCGGCTGCGCAATGCCACCACCAGCCCGATCATCGTCGTCTCGTCGATGGCCGACAACCGCATCATCAGCTCGGTTGTGCGCGCCGGCGCGGCGGGGTTCATCCCCAAGCACAGCCAACGCGACGTGTTCCAAACCGCGATGACGACATTGCAGCAGGGGCAGAGCTTCATCCCCGACGGCTATATGCTGCTGGACGAGAGCGAAAGCGCCAGCAAGGATGACACGATCAAACGGCTGGCCTCGTTGACCAACCAGCAGGCGCGCATCCTGCAATTGATCTGCGAAGGCAAACTGAACAAACAGATCGCCTATGACTTGTCGATCGCCGAGACCACCGTCAAAGCGCATGTCACCGCCATCATGCGCAAGCTGGGCGTGCAGAGCCGCACCCAGGCGGTGCTGATCGCAAAGCAGACCAGCTTTGCCAATGTCTTGCACGACGCGACGCCTCCGGCTTAGGCTGTCGGCGTTATAAAGGGAGGAGAATGCGATGGACCATCTGCGTGGTCCGTCCGGGGAGGTTGCCACGGATGCGCGGATCGTGCGTTCGGGCTTCGTTGATTGCCGGGCCGAAGACGCGGTGGCGCGCCTGGCCGAGGCGCTGCATCCGGGCGATCTGTCCTTGGTCGTGCTGTTCCTGTCACCACAGACCGATGTCTCGCGGCTGATCGACGAGGCCCAGAAGACCTTTGCGCCGGCCCAGGTGGTCGGCTGCACCACCGCCGGAGAGATATCCGACGCCGGCTACGCCGAGGGCCAGATCGTCGCGATCGGTTTTCCCCGGGCGCATTTTCAGACCCGCACGATCCTGGTTGACGATCTCGACAATTTCGAGCCGCACGGGCTGATCGAACAGATGATCCGCAACCGCAACCACATGGCGCGGGAAACCCCGGACTGGTCATCGGATTTCACCTTCCTGCTGATCGACGGGCTGTCTACCAAGGAAGACCTGCTGACTTCGCAGCTCTCCGTGGGGCTTGGCCCGGTGCCGTTCTTCGGCGGTTCGGCCGGCGATGGCACCGATTTCGGCGAGACCTATGTGCTGCACGGCGGCAAGGCGCACTCCAATTCGGCGGTTCTGATCCAGGTGCACACCGATTGTTCGATCAAGGTGTTCAAGACCGATCACCTGATTCCGGCCGACACCCGCATGGTGGTCACCGGCGCCGACCCGGCCAACCGCGTGGTCCATGAAATCAACGCCGAACCGGCGGCACGTGAATATGCGCGCCTGCTGGGCAAGAACCCGGATCACCTGTCACCCTTCACCTTTGCGGCCCACCCCGTGGTGGTGCGGATCGGCGATCAGCACCATGTCCGCGCCATCCAGCAGGTGGCCGACAACGGCGATCTGATCTTCTTTTCCGCCATCGACGAAGGCCTGGTATTGTCGCTGGCGGACTCCGAACCCATGGCGCCGCACCTGAAAAAGGAAATGTCCGCGCTCAGCGCCGCGCAGAAACCCGAGATCATCATCGGCTGCGATTGCATCTACCGGCGCCTGGAAGCCGAGCAGAAACAGCTGACCGGAGAAATCTCGCGCGTTCTGTCTTCGCATCGCGTGGTCGGCTTCTCGACCTACGGCGAACAGATCAACTCGATGCATGTCAACCACACCCTGACCGGTGTCGCCATCTACCCGCCGGACGAGACCTGAACCATGCCCCAGAACCTGATCGATCCGCATGATTCGCTCGAGCGTCAGAACGAGAAGCTTCTGAAGATCACCGAGACCCTGATGCGCCGGGTGGAGCAGAGCACCGAGGCCTCGGGCGCGGCCTATACCCAGTTCCAGCGGGCGGTGATGCTGGAAGAGGAAGTGCGT
>NZ_JBFJVE010000064.1:0-13890 GCF_041624275.1 Shimia sp. | reverse complement strand
GCGAAGACGTGGTCACCGATGGCGATCAGCAGGACAAGGTTCTGGCCAATGCGCCGGATGCGCGCGAAGGGTTTTTCGCAGTTCCCAAGGTGGTTGAATGATGAGCGATCTGAACAAGCTGAGCCTGGCCGAGGCGCGCGACCTGCTGCGCAAGGGCGAAACCACCTCGGTCGAGCTGACCGAAAGCTGCCTCAAGGCCATCGATGCCGCCGATGCGCTGAACGCCTTCGTGCACAAGACGCCCGAGATCGTGCTCGAGCGCGCCAAGGCGGCGGATGCGCGGATCCAGGCCGGTGATGCGCCGTCGATGTGCGGCCTGCCGATCGGCATCAAGGATCTGTTCTGCACCAAGGGCGTGGCCTCGCAGGCGGCCTCGGGCATTCTCGAAGGCTTCACGCCCGAGTATGAATCGACCGTCTCGCAGCAGCTGGCGGATGCCGGCTCGGTGATGCTGGGCAAGCTGAACATGGACGAGTTCGCCATGGGCTCGTCCAACGAAACCTCGGTCTACGGCAATGCGGTCAGCCCCTGGCGCCGCGGCAATGACGACACACCGCTGACCCCCGGCGGCTCGTCGGGAGGCTCGGCCTCGGCCGTGGCCGCCGATCTCTGCCTTGCCGCCACCGGCACCGATACCGGCGGCTCGATCCGCCAGCCGGCGGCCTTTACTGGCATCGTCGGCATCAAGCCGACCTATGGGCGTTGCTCGCGCTGGGGCGTGGTGGCCTTTGCCTCCTCGCTGGACCAGGCCGGGCCGATGACCAAGACCGTGCGTGACGCGGCGATCATGCTGGAAGCCATGTGCGGCCATGACCCCAAGGATTCGACCAGCGCCGAAATGGCGGTGCCGAATTTCGAAGCCATGCTGACCGGCGACATCAAGGGCAAGAAGATCGGCATTCCGCGCGAATACCACATGGACGGCATGCCCGACGAGATCGAGACCCTCTGGGCCGAGGGCCGCGCCATGCTGAAGGCCGCCGGCGCCGAGCTGGTCGATATTTCGCTGCCGCACACCAAATACGCGCTGCCGGCCTATTACGTGATCGCCCCGGCCGAGGCCTCGTCGAACCTGGCGCGCTATGACGGGGTGCGCTTTGGCCACCGCGCCAAGCTGGCCGCCGGCGACGGCATCACCGAGATGTACGAGAAGACCCGCGCCGAGGGCTTCGGCCCCGAGGTGCAGCGCCGGGTCATGGTCGGCACCTATGTGCTGTCGGCCGGTTTCTACGACGCCTATTACAACCGCGCGCGCCGGGTGCGGGCGCTGATCAAGAAGGACTTCGACGACGCCTTTGCCGCCGGCATCGACGCCATCCTGACCCCGGCGACGCCCTCGGCGGCCTTTGGTCTGGGCGAGATGAACGACGAGGATCCGGTGAAAATGTACCTCAACGACGTCTTCACCGTGACCGTGAACCTTGCCGGTCTGCCGGGGATCTCGGTGCCGACCGGGCTGGATCATCAGGGGCTGCCGCTGGGGCTGCAACTGATCGGACGTCCGTGGGAAGAGGGCGATCTGCTGAACACCGCCTATGCGCTCGAGAGCGCGGCGGGCTTTGTGGCCAAACCGGGAAATTGGTGGTAAACCGCTCGAAACGACCCTGAGCAGGCAATGAGATGCGAGCGATAGTGACTGGCTGCGCCCTGGTGGCGCTGGCGGCGTGCCAACCGACCATTCCCGACAGCGCCGCCGGCGTCGGCTTTGACAACGCCGTGTTGTCGCCGCGCCCGGCGCCGGCCACGACCGCCTCGGCGTTGCCGCCGGCCTCGGCCGTGTCGCAGGAGCCGCTGACCTCGGCCGAGGCACGCAGGGCGCCGCCGCCGCTGGCCACCACCGCCGTTGCCGCGCCGCCCCGGCCCGCGGCCCAGAGCCCGGCCCAGCCCCCCGCCCAGCCCCCCGCGCAGGCGGCCCCGCAGAGGACGGCCAGCGCCGCTTCGGCCGACCCCAGCGCCCCGACAAGCGCGGCCCCCGGCGCGCCGCAGACCACGGCGGACGGGATCGTCCACGCCAGCCCGTCGAACCCGGCCCCCGAGCTGGTCAACAACCCCGGTATCTCGGACGAGAACAGCTTTGACGCGGTCGGGTCGCGGCGCAGCATCGCGGATGATGCCGCCCTGATCGCCAGCAACCGCGCCACCTATGAGGTGATCGCGCCCACGGCCCTGCCCGAGCGCACCAGCACCGGGCCCAATATCGTCGCCTATGCGCTGTCGCTGACCCACCCGGTCGGCACCAAGATGTACGGCCGCATCGGGCTGACCAGCAAGGCGCGGCACCAGAAGGCCTGTGCCAAATACGCCACCCCGGGCGACGCCCAGAGCGCCTTTCTGTCGCGCGGCGGGCCGAAGAAGGACCGGCTGGGCCTCGACCCCGACGGCGACGGCTATGCCTGCGCCTGGGATCCGGCCCCCTTCCGCCAGGCCGCCCGCAACTGATCCGCCATGGGCGCGCTGGCGGATATCCGGTCTGCGCCCTCGGCCAGTTTCGGCCCGCGCCGCGACGGGGTGACGCCGGACATGATCGTGCTGCATTACACCGCGATGACCAGCGCCGAGGCGGCGCTGGCGCGGCTTTGCGATCCCGCGGTCGAGGTCTCGGCCCACTACCTGATCGGCGAGGACGGCACCGTCTGGCAGATGGTGGCGGAAGCGATGCGCGCATGGCACGCCGGTGCCGGCTGCTGGGGCGCGGTGACGGATGTCAATTCGCGCTCGATCGGCATCGAGCTGGCCAATTGCGGCGACCACCCCTTCCCCGAGCCGCAGATGGCGGCACTGGAGCGGCTTCTGGCCGGGATCAGAACCCGCTGGCCGATCGTCCCCGAGCGGATCATCGGCCATTCCGACATGGCGCCGGGGCGCAAGATCGATCCGGGGCCGCGATTCGACTGGCGGCGGCTGGCCCGGCAGGGGCTGGGCGTCTGGCCCGGCGACGACCTGCGGCCGGGGGGCGATCTGTCGCAGTTCACCGCGCTGGCGCGGGATTTCGGCTATTGCGCCGATGTTCCGAGCGCGGAGATTCTGGCGGCGTTCCGGCTGCGGTTCCGGCCGTGGAAACGCGGCGCGCCCGATCTGCGCGATCTGGCGATCATCCGCGATCTGGCGCGGCGCTACCCCGTTGACCGCGCCCGCGACAGCGCCTAAGTCGGGGGGGCGCAGAGGGCCGGATGGCCGCGGGCGGCAACGCCCGAGGAAAGTCCGGACTCCACAAGGCAACGGTGCCGGGTAACGCCCGGCCGGAGCGATCCGAGGGAAAGCGCCACAGAGAACAAACCGCTCCCGTCCGCGGGAGCAAGGGTGAAACGGTGGGGTAAGAGCCCACCGCGGGACGGGCAACCGGACCGGCATGGCAAGCCCCACCGGGAGCAATGCCAAATAGGGACCGCGCGTGGCGTCAGCCACAGGGGCGCCTTGCCCCGAGCAGGTCCGGGTTGGCAGCTAGAGGGTCTCCGGCAACGGGGGCTCAAGATGAATGGTCATCGGCGCCGGGGCGACCCGGCGTGACAGAATCCGGCTTACAGGCCCTCTGCGCATTTCGGCCTGCGACAGGGTGAGCGGGAATATTTTTCCCTTTGCCCCATTTTCATGGGCCCGGCCCATTGACTCGCGGGCCTGCATCATTAAAAGGCAGGCTTCATGAGATTTTTACGGGCGCGTGCGCCCGGCGCAGGAGAAGAACAATGGCGAAGCCGACGACTATCAAGATCCGTCTGAACTCGACCGCGGGCACGGGCCATTTCTACGTGACCAAGAAAAACGCACGAACCATGACCGAGAAGATGGTCGTACGCAAGTACGACCCGGTGGTGCGCAAGCATGTCGAGTACAAGGAAGGCAAGATCAAGTAAGATCGCCCCTTGGAAGAACTGCAAAGAGCCGCGCCAGCAGAGCGCGGCTTTTTTGTGTGAGACAGCACCCGCCGCGCCCTGACGTTCCCCGACACCCGGTACCGAAGGACGCATATCATGACGGAAGATTTTCACATACGCCCGGCAACCACGGCGGATCGCGGCGCGGTGACGGCGCTGTTCCGCCGCGCCTATCCCGATCTGTTGCCGGAATTCTATACCGCCGCCACCCTGCGCGCGGCGCTGCCCTTCATCACCACGGCCCAGCCGGCGCTGCTGGAATGCGGCACCTACTATCTGGCCCAGGACGAGCAGGGGCGGGTGGTCGGCGCTGGCGGCTGGACCGATGTCTCGCCCGCCCGGGGCGTGGCCGCGCCGGGGGTCGGCCACCTGCGGCACGTGGCGGTGCACCCCTGTTTCCTGCGCCGGGGTCTGGCGCGGCGGGTGGTCGAATGCGCGCTTGATTCGGCGCGCGCCTTCGGGGTCGCTCGCATGAACTGCATGAGCACGCTGGCGGCCCGCGCCTTCTATGCCGAGATGGGGTTTTCCGCGCTGGGCGAGGTCGAACTGACCCTTGCCCCCGGGGTGCATTTCCCGGCCATCCAGATGCAGCGTGAGCTGTGACAAAAAAGGGCCGGTCAAGCTGACCGGCCCTGAATGCGTCGTGTTCCGCGCGGGTTATTCGCGATTGCCGAACAGCGAGAGCAGCATCATGAACATGTTGATGAAGTCCAGATAGAGGCTCAGCGCGCCCATGATCGCGGCCTTGCCCAGCCATTCCTGATCGCCGGCATGGGCCATTTGCAGGTAGGTGGTCTTGATCTTCTGGGTGTCATAGGCGGTGAGGCCGGCAAAGATCAGCACGCCCAGAACCGAGACCGCAAAGGCGATGGCGGGCGAGCCGAGGAAGATGTTGACCAGCGAGGCGACGATGATGCCGATCAGGCCCATGATGAGGAAGGCGCCCCAGCCCGAGATGTCCTTCTTGGTGGTGTAGCCCCAGAGCGACAGGCCGGCGAAGGCGATCGAGGTGATCAGGAAGACCTGAGCGATCGAATAGCCGGTGTAGACGATGAAGATCGACGAGATCGACAGGCCCATCAGGGTGGCGAAGACATAGAAATAGGTCTGTGCGCCAGCGGCCGAGATCTTGTTCAGCACCGCGCCGAAGCCGAAGACCATGCCCAGCGGGGCCAGCATGATGACCCATTTCAGCGGCGAGGCGTAGATCGCGTGGCCAAAGGCGGTCAGATAGGTGTTGGCGCCGATCTGGGCGCTGGCCGCAGACGGGTCGGTGGTCACTGCCAGTCCGGCAATCGCCCAGGCCGCGACAAAGGTGATCAGGGTGCCCACGGACATGGTGCCGTAGACCTTGTTCATATGGGCGCGAAGCCCTTCGTCGATCGCGGCAGAGCGTGCACCTGCAGCGCTGCGGATCGTGTCAAATTCAGCCATGAAAGCCTCCGATATTGAACTTGCGGGCCGCCAGGTCTCCCTGACGGCCTTTGGAGAGAATATCGGTGAGGCGTAAGTGTTTTTCAAGCGATACCGGAGCGAAAATCCGCGTCGCCTTCAGCCGCGCCAGTTGGCCGGTACATCCCAGACCGGGCGCTTGGCTTCGGCCTTAACCTGGCTGCGGGTCAGGCCGAGGTCGCGCAGCGACATGTCGTCGAGCCGGGCCAGCGCCTTGCGCTGGCGGCGCAGGGCGGCCATCTGGACGAGAGACGGCGGTTTGGCCAGAGAGAGGCCAGCGTGGCGACCGAGGGTGGCAATAAGGGTCATTGTCTTGTCCTTTCCTGGTTATTGATGGGTTTTTGGTGTTTCATCAATTTGCTTGATCTCTATGGCCTGTCATGAGTAATAATGAAAACGAATGTTTGTGAAGTGATCCATCAAAGGCGGTGATGATATGCGGAATCTCGACGTGACAACCCTGCGCAGTTTCGTGGCCGTGGCCGATCTTGGCGGGGTGACCAAGGCCGCGGGCTTTCTGCACCTGACCCAATCGGCGGTGTCGATGCAGTTGAAAAGGCTCGAGGAACTGATCGGCGTCGACCTGCTCGACCGCACCGGGCGCGGCATCTCGCTGACCCCGGCGGGCGAGCAGCTGCTGGGCTATGCCCGGCGCATGGTGTCGCTGAACGACGAGATGATCCGCCGTCTGACCCATGAGGAATTCGAAGGCGAGATCGTGCTCGGGGTGCCGCATGACATCGTCTACCCGGTGGTGCCGCGCGCCATGCAGCAGTTCGCCGCCGCCTATCCGCGGGTCAAGGTCGACCTCGTGGCCTCGCACACCCGGGCGCTGCGGGCGCAGTTCGACCGCGGCGAATGCGACCTCATCCTGACCACCGAGGTCGAGTTCGGCGCCGGTGCCGAAGAGCTGTGCACCCTGCCGCTGGTCTGGATCGGCGCCCCGGGCGGCGCCACCTGGCGGCGCCGGCCCTTCCGCTTTGCCTCGAGCACCGACTGCCTGTTCCGGGCGCGGGCGATTCGGGCGCTGGACGAGGCGGCGGTGGAATGGGAAATGGCGCTGCGCTCGGGCTCGGCGCGTTCGGTCGAGGCCACGGTCAGCGCCGATCTCGGGGTCATGGCGATGCTCGAGGGCACCGAGCCGCCGCATCTCGAGGTCATCGAACACGGCGGAGCCCTGCCCGACCTCGGGATCCAGCACATCAACATGTACGGCGCCGCCGAAGGCAAGGGCCCGGTGATTGCCTATCTCGCCGGGCTGCTGCGCAAGGGGTTCGTGTCGGCAAAGCCGCATCGCGGCCAGGTTCTGCGCCACCCGGCCAAGGCCGGGTGAGCGCGCGGCGCATGGTGTCGCCCGGCGACCGGGTCAGCCCATGGTGACCACCACCTTGCCGGTGGATTTGCGGCTGCGCAGCAGCTCCATCGCCTCGGTGGTGCGTTCCAGCGGCAGGCTGTGGCTGACATGCGGGTGCAGGCGGCCCTCGGTGTACCATTGGAACAGGGTGGCCAGACTGTCGGTGATGACCTCGGGCCGGAAGGCCATGTAGCCGCCCCAGTAGAAGCCGAGCACCGACAGGTTCTTGACCAGCAGGTGGTTGGCGGGAACCTGCGGCACCTCGCCGCTGGCAAAGCCGATCGGCAGCAGCCGGGCCTCGGGGTTGCAGGCGCGGAAGGCGGCGCGGAACTGATCGCCCCCGACCGGATCATAGACCACGTCGGCGCCGCCGAGCGCCCGCACCCGGTCGCGGATGTCGTCGCTCTGGGCGTCGATCAGGTGGTCGGCGCCGAAGCGGCGCGCGATCTCGAGCTTTTCCGCCCCCCGGGCGCAGGCGATCACCTTGGCGCCCATCAGCTTGCCGATCTCGACCGCGGTCAGCCCGACCCCGCCGGCGGCCCCCAGAACCAGCAGCGTTTCGCCCGGTTGCATGCGGGCGCGGTAGTCCAGCGCCACGTGGCTGGTGCCATAGGCGATGACGAAGGCCGCCGCGTCCTCGAAAGGCATGCCGTCGGGGATCGCAATGGCGCGCCGGGCGTCGAAACAGCCGTATTCGGCTAGACCGCCTTGGCCGCCGAAGACCGCGACCCGGGTGCCGACCGCCGGGCCGTCGACTCCGGGGCCGTGCGCATCGACGGTGCCGGCCACCTCCATGCCGCCGACGAAGGGCAGGGGCGGGGTGTCCTGATAGGTGCCTTTCTGCATCAGCAGATCGGCGAAATTCAGCCCGCAGGCGCCGATGCGCAGGCGAATCTCTCCGGGGCCCGGCTCGGGAATCGGCAGGTCGGTCACGGCAGCGGGCTCGGAATGCGAAGTGATGTGAAAGGCGCGCATTTGGGGTCTCCTGTTTTCCACTGTTTAACCATTTTGCCATTTTGAATGAAGAGAGCGGGGACAACTTACGTAAGGTGACACATGGTCAAGGTATCAGTCGCCTCTGGATTGAATGTTCGCGTGGCCATCTAACCAAAGGCTTGTGCCAAAGTAATTGATGGATTAAGCTCAACTGTTAATGGGAAGGTATCGCGGCACGGGGGGGCGTGGTGAATTTGTGACGGTAAGTGGCGGCCGTTGCTATTGAACGCGACTTTTGCAGAAGCCGATCGGTTAACTAAGGAGTCAGGTAATGACGCACCCAGTGGACGTGCACGTAGGGAAACGCATTCGCCAGCGACGCTGGCTGACAGGAATGACGCAGCAACAACTTGCGGAACAGGTGGGAATCAAGTTCCAGCAAATCCAGAAATATGAAACCGGCGCCAACCGTGTGAGCGCGTCGAGATTGTGGGACATCGCGGATTCTCTCGAAGTTCCGGTGAGCTTTTTCTTTGAAGGATTGGAAACCGACGACTCCGGCCATACCAGCAAGGTTCCGGCCGATCTCATGGGTGACAAGGAAGCGCTGGATTTGGTGCGCTCCTACTACTCGATCCCCGAGAACCAGCGTCGCCGCCTGTTCGAACTGGCGCGCGTTCTGTCCGACGTGGCTTGAGTTCCCCCCCCTCCTTGGGCTAGCCGTGACGCGACGGCAGTGACTGAGGGGCCTTGGGGTGAACGTATCGGAGCAACAAGAAATCATTCGGGTGGCGCATGCGATGGCAGACGCCGCCCGAGAAGCGATTCTGCCGCTGTTCCGGCAGCCGGGGCTTGCCGCGTCCAACAAGGATGCGCAGGGCTTCGATCCGGTGACCGAGGCCGACCGCGGCGCCGAACGGGCGATGCGCGCGATTCTTGCCGCCGAACGCCCGCAGGATGCGATCCTCGGAGAGGAATACGGCGCTTCGGATGGGCGCAGCGGGCTGACCTGGGTGCTGGACCCCATAGATGGCACGCGCGGCTTCATCAGCGGCACCCCCACCTGGGGCGTGCTGATCGCCGTCGCCGATGCGTCGGGCCCGGTGTTCGGTCTGGTGGACCAGCCCTTTGTCAAGGAAAGATTCGTCGGTGGCTTCGGGCTGGCCGAGGTCGACGGGCCGCAGGGGGTGCAGCCGCTGGCCTGCCGCCCCGAGAGCAGGTTGCAGGACGCGACCCTGTTCACCACCTTTCCCGAGGTCGGCACCCCGCAGGAGGCCGCCGCCTTTCGCGAGGTCGCGGCGCGCGCCCGGCTGACCCGCTATGGCATGGATTGCTATGCCTATGCCCTTGTCGCCGCCGGCCAGGTCGATCTGGTGATCGAGGCGGGGCTCAATGCCTATGACATTCAGGCGCCGATCGCGGTGATCGCGGCCGCCGGCGGGATCGTCACCGACTGGCAGGGCGGGCCGGCGCATCAGGGGGGGCGGGTGCTTGCTGCCGCCAATGCCACAGTTCACGCCGAAACCCTTGCGATTCTGAAGCGGTATTGAACACCCGTTCAGCGGGTGCTAGGGATAGGGGGCGTCCGAGTCCTTTGCCTGCTTTCCGTCGGCGCGTTCACACTTCGATACGAAACGGGCGTCATGAAGTGTGAAAGGACGCCCCGTGCCCGAAATCTTGATCAGGAATGCTTCGCATGTGGTGACGATGGACGATCGCCGTCGCGAGCTTGCGGGCGTGGATATCCGGCTTGTCGACGGGGTGATCGCCGAGATCGGCCAGGGCCTGTCGGCCAAGGGCGAGGTGGTCGGCGCCGAAGGCTGCGTGGTGACGCCGGGGCTGGTGAACACCCATCACCACCTGTTCCAGACCCTGACGCGGGCGGTGCCCGGCGCGCAGGACGCGCTTCTGTTCGGCTGGCTGCAAAAACTCTATCCGATCTGGAGCCGCTTCAGCCCCGAAGAGATCTTTGTCTCGGCCCAGATCGGGCTGGCCGAGCTGATGCTGTCGGGCTGTACGCTGACCTCGGATCACCTTTACCTGTTCCCCAACGGATCGCGGCTGGACGACACTATCGCGGCGGCGGCCGAGATCGGCATGCGGTTTCATCCGACACGCGGTGCGATGAGCATCGGCGAAAGCGACGGCGGCCTGCCGCCGGACGCGATGGTCGAGCGCGAAGACGCCATTCTGAAAGACGCGATTCGCCTTGTCGACCGGTTCCACGACCCGTCCGAAGGCTCGATGTGCCGGGTCGGCATCGCCCCCTGTTCGCCCTTTTCCGTCAGCCGCGACCTGATGCGCGAGGCGGCGCTGCTGGCCCGCGACAAGAAGGTGATGCTGCACACGCATCTGGCGGAAAACGACGAGGACATCGCCTATAGTCTCGAGAGGTTCGGCTGCCGCCCCGGTCAATATGCCGAAGAGCTCGGCTGGGTGGGTGACGATGTCTGGCATGCCCATTGCGTCAAGCTGGACGGGGACGAGATCGGGCTTTTTGCCCGCACGCGGACCGGGGTGGCCCATTGCCCCTGTTCCAATTGCCGGCTGGGCAGCGGTATCGCGCCGGTCCGCGCGCTGCGCGATGCCGGGGTGCCGGTCGGGCTGGGCGTCGACGGGTCGGCCAGCAACGATGCCGGCAACCTCGTGCTCGAGGCGCGCCAGGCGATGCTGATGCAGCGCGTCAGCCGGGGCGCGGATGCGATGAGCGCGCGCGAGGCGCTGGAGATCGCCACGCGCGGCGGCGCCGAGATGCTGGGCCGTGACGATTGCGGGCAGATCGCCGTCGGCAAGCGCGCCGACCTTGCGCTCTGGGATGTCGGCGGGCTGGAAAGCGCCGGCAGCTGGGATCCGGCGGCGCTGTTGCTGGCGGGCCCGCTGCGGGTCCGCGATCTGTTCATCGAGGGCCGCCAAGTGGTGCGCGGCGGGCAGGTGGCCACGATCGACCTGCCAAGGGTGATCGCGCGGCAGAATGCGCTGGCCCGGCAGCTGGCGACCTAGGAAGCGGCGGCAGGGCCCGGGGCGGGGGTGATCGACGGCGCGGATGAGCCACAAAAAAACGAAAGGCGCCGGAGTGACCGGCGCCTTTTCGTCTGTCCTTCTGGAGCGGGCGATGAGATTCGAACTCACGACCCTAACCTTGGCAAGGTTATGCTCTACCCCTGAGCTACGCCCGCTTGCAGAAAGCTATGTCTTCAATGGAGCGGGCGATGAGATTCGAACTCACGACCCTAACCTTGGCAAGGTTATGCTCTACCCCTGAGCTACGCCCGCATCCGTTGAGTGAGGCGGAGATATAAAGACTCGGGACAGGCCGCAAGAGGAAAAACGCGCCAGCGGCAAAAAAACCTTGGTGCCGCCTCGGGTTTTCCGCCGCGCGCCCGATGGCGGGCCACTGCGGGCGCGGCAAATCGGCAGCCGGCCGGGATTTCGCGGGCGGGGCCGGACACGGCGGGCTGCGGGCTTTGCGGACCCGCGGCACCATGCTAGGAAACGGCTGGGCCAGCCCTGCGGGAGAACCGGACGTGAGCCGATACATTGTCAGCCTGACCTCGGTTCCGCCCCGGTTCCCGGGCCTGCAACGCCCGTTGCAGAGCCTGCTCGATCAGAGCGTCCGGCCCGAGAAGGTCCTGTTGTATCTCAGCCGCCACTACCCGCGCTATCCCGACTGGGACGGCCGCCTGCCCGAGGTGCCCGAGGGGGTCGAGATCCGCCATGTCGATCACGACTGGGGGCCGGCGACCAAGATCCTGCCGGCGCTGAGGGATTTCGCCGGAGAGGATCTGGAAATCCTGTTCTGCGACGACGACCAGATCTATGTTCCGACCATGGCGGCCCGTTTCCTCGCGGCCCGCAGGCGCCACCCGCAGGCGTCGATTGCCAGCAGCGGCATGGCGTGTTTTCCCCCGCCGCCCGGCGCCAGCAGGCGCCGTTTCGTGCAGCTTCCGCGCATGCGTCCTTACTCCAAGTACCTGAACCCGGCCTTTCTGTTGCGCCTCGTGCGGCCCGAGATCGCGCGGCTGCTGACCGGGCGGCCCTATATCGACCCGGTGCGCCGCAACGTGCTGCGCCCCGGATATGCCGACGGGTTCGAGGGGTTCTCGGGCGTCATGGTACGCCCCGAGTTCTTTCCCGAAGAGGTCTTCGACATTCCCGATTTCGCCCGGCCGGTGGACGATGTCTGGCTGTCGGGCCATGCGACGCGCCTTGGCCATGCGCCATGGATCGTGGGCGGGCTGTTCTATCCGCGGCTGATGCCGCAACCGACCGAAGACCATGAGAACGACACCGCGCTTTACCGCTCGCAATTCGGCGGCGCGACGCGCGACGACTCGAACCTGGAAACGGTGCGCTATTTTCAGAAGGAATACGGATTATGGAGCTGACATGAGCGGCTATGTCATCACCCTGTCTTCCATTCCGCCGCGGTTCGACCGCATGCGGCTGACGCTGGACAAGCTGGTGCGCCAGACGGTGCCGGCCGCGCGCGTGATCGTCTATCTGCCCCGGTCCTACACGCGGTTTCCCGAGTGGGACGGGCGGCTGCCCGAGGTGCCCGAGGGGGTCGAGATCCGCATCGCCGACCGGGATTGGGGGCCGGCGACCAAGCTTTTGCCGGCGCTGCGGGAGTTTCCGCAGGATCAGGAAATCCTGTTCTGCGACGACGACATGGACTACCCGGAAGACTGGGCCGAGGGCTTTCTTGCCGAGCGCCGGCGCCGGCCCGAAGCCTGCATCACCCTGTGTTCGGAATCGGTGCTCGAGCCGGCGCGGCGCAAGCGTCGGCAGGTCCAGCGGCCGCGCGCCTTCTGTCTCTGGAACGAGCTGGACCTCGAGCAGCACCTGCGCCTGCTGGTCGAGGGGTTCGGGCGCCGGGTGCTGGGCTGGCCGCGCCGTTTCGTCGGGCGCCGGCGCTGCCTTGTGGCGGGATATGCCGAGATCTTCATGGGCTATGGCGGGGTGTTGGTGCGCCCCGAGTTCTTCGACGAAGACGTGTTCGACATCCCGCCCGAATTGCGGCGGGTCGACGACTATTGGCTGTCGGGCGTTGCCGCCAAGAACGGCCATCACGCCTGGATGATCCCGCGCCGCCGCGAGCCGACCTCGCATCCGCATTATGCCGAGGCCTCGCTGACCGATCTGGAAAACAGCGAAGGCGGGCGCAGCGCGGCCAATGCCCATGCGGTGCGCTACCTGCAGGGGCGCTACGGCATCTGGCTGTAAGCCTGCCACAACCCCGCCGCGGGGCCGGAACCGGCGCCGGCACGGCCAAGAAAAAGGGCGCCCTGAGGCGCCCTTTCGTTGTTGTGATCCGGTCCCGGCCTATTCCAGCTCGACCAGAAGATCCTTGGCGTCGATCTGGCCGCCGGGCTGGGCGTGCACCGCCTTGACCGTGGCGTCGCGCTCGGCGTGGATGCCGGTCTCCATCTTCATCGCCTCGATGGTCAGCAACAGATCGCCTTCCTTGACCTTCTGGCCGGCGGTGACGCCGACCGAGGCCACGACACCCGGCATCGGCGCGCCGATGTGATTGGCGTTGCCGGCCTCGGCCTTGGGGCGCTGGATGGTGGTCGATTTCACCAGCCGGTTGGGCACCCGGATCACGCGGGGCTGACCGTTGAGCTCGAAGAACACCTTCACTTCGCCGTTCTCATCGGTCTCGCCGATCGCCTGCAGGCGGATTTCCAGCGTCTTGCCAGGGTCGATCTCGGCGGCGATTTCCTCGCCCGGCTCCATGCCGTAGAAGAAGGTCTTGGTCGGCAGGCTGCGCACCGGCCCATAAAGACGGTGGCGGCCCATGTAGTCGAGGAAGACCTTGGGATACATCAGGTAGCCGTTCAGATCCTCGTCATCGACCTTGAAACCTTCGAGTTCCTTGGACAGTGCGGCGCGGGTCGCTTCGAGATCGACCGGCTCGAGGTGCTTGCCGGGGCGCTCGGTATTGGGTTTTTCACCCTTCAGAACCTTGGCGACAAAGCTTTCCGGGAAACCGCCGGGAGGCTGGCCGAGATTGCCGCGCATCATGTCGATCACCGAATCGGGGAAGGCGACCTCGTGTTTGGGGTCTTCGACCTCGGCCCGGCTGAGCCCCTGGCTGACCATCATCAGCGCCATGTCGCCGACCACTTTCGACGACGGCGTCACCTTGACGATATCGCCGAACATCTGGTTGACGTCGGCATAGGTCTGGGCGACCTCGTGCCAGCGCTCTTCCAACCCCAGCGAACGCGCCTGCGCCTTGAGGTTGGTGAACTGGCCACCTGGCATCTCGTGCAG
>NZ_JBFJVE010000063.1:0-13913 GCF_041624275.1 Shimia sp. | reverse complement strand
GACGCGCAGGAGGTGCTCGAGGCCTTTCTCGGCCAGTTCTACGACGGCAAGGATCCGCCGCGACAACTGATCCTGTCGCATCCGATCGAGAACGCCGACCTGATGGCCGAGGCCCTTGGTCAGAAGCTGGGCCGCAAGGTCGAGATCGTGGTGCCGCAACGGGGCGAAAAGGCCGAGCTGATCGCCGGCGCGGCGCGCAATGCCCGCGAAAGCCTGGCGCGCAGGATGGCCGAGTCGGCCACCCAGACCCGGCTGCTCAAGGGTATTGCCGAGGCCTTTGACCTCGACGGGCCGCCGCAGCGGATCGAAGTCTATGACAACAGCCATATCCAGGGCACCCATGCGGTTGGCGCGATGATTGTCGCCGGGCCCGACGGGTTCATGAAGAACAGCTATCGCAAGTTCAATATCAGGGGCGACGGGCTGACTCCGGGCGATGACTTCGGGATGATGAAAGAGGTGCTGTCGCGGCGCTTCAAACGTCTTTTGAAAGACGACCCGGACCGCGCCGAGGGCCATTGGCCCGACCTGCTGCTGATCGACGGCGGTGCCGGGCAGGTCTCGGCCGTGGCCGAGATCCTGCGCGAAATGGGGGTCGAGGAGATTCCGATGGTCGGTGTCGCCAAGGGGGTGGACCGCGATCACGGCAAGGAAGAGTTCCACCGGCTGGGCCGCCGGCCCTTTGCCCTGCAACGCAATGACCCGGTGCTGTATTTCGTCCAGCGCCTGCGAGACGAGGCGCACCGCTTTGCCATCGGCACCCACCGTGCCAAGCGCGCCAAGAGCATCGGCGCCACCCCTCTGGACGATGTGCCGGGGGTCGGTGCGACACGCAAGCGCGCCCTGCTGGCCCATTTCGGCTCGGCCAAGGCGGTGAGCCGCGCCAATCTGGCGGATCTGAAGGCGGTCGACGGTATTTCCGGTGCGCTGGCGCAGACCATCTATGATTTTTTCCACGAAAGCGGCTGAGCCGAAACTCAGGCGCCGCTTCGGTGCGCGGTTCGCCGGTCAGGCGGCGTCGCGTTTGCGATCTTGCAGCACCAGCCGTTCGACGATGCGTTCGACAAAGGGCACCAGCCCGTCCGGCCCCGAGGCCCGGTCTTTGAGATACATGCAGATGTCGGGTCGCAGATCGGCGATCAGCCCGACCAGATCGCCGCGCACCCTGTCATCCAGTCCCGCACCCATAATCACGCATTCGATGCGCGGTTCGGAGTCCAGTTGCCGTACGACCTCTGCGTGATCATGCGCGCCCAGCCACTGGATGGGCAGATGGTCGAGTTGTTCGACCACTTTTCCGATATTGGGCATCCGCCCGACGAGTAAGACAATAGGTTGCACTTCTGGCCCTCCCCTATCCGAATGGGACCGGGGTCCAGCCAAGCCGGACCTCCGGCAGTGAGGATAGTATAGCACAGATGTCGCTGGCAGGTCATAACCGCGGGAGAAGCGCTTTCCACCCGCAGCCAGACAAGCTAGGAAGACCTCATGAAATGGACGATCCCCAATATCCTGTCTGTCTTGCGTCTTGCCGCGGCGCCCCTGGTTGCGGTGATGTTCCTGTATTTCTCGCGCCCCTATGCCGACTGGTTCGCCCTCGGCCTGTTCATCGTCGCCTCGGTCACCGACTGGTTCGACGGTTATCTGGCGCGGTCCTGGGGGCAGGAGACCAAGATGGGCGCCATGATCGACCCGATCGCCGACAAGGCGATGGTGGTGATCGCGCTGATGGTGATCGTCGGCTATTCGTCGATGTCGCCCTGGCTGGTGCTGCCGGCGACGGTGATTCTGTTCCGCGAGGTCTTTGTCTCGGGGCTGCGCGAATTCCTCGGGGATGTGGCGGGCACGCTGAAAGTGACCAGGCTGGCCAAGTGGAAGACCGCGACCCAGATGGTGGCGATCACCTTCCTGTTCGGGCAGGGCGTGTTCGAACATTATCTGGGCATGTCGACCCTGGGCATGGATCAGGATATCGTCAGCGATATCCTGATCGGCGAGATCAAGGACGATCACGGCCTCGGCTGGAAGCTGGACGGGATGGTCTGGTCGGGCTGGATCGGGCTGGTGCTGTTGTGGATCGCCGGTGCGCTGACCGCCGTCACCGGCTATGATTACTTCCGCAAGGCATGGCCGCATTTGAAGGATTGAGGCGATGAAGCTGGACATTCTCTATTTTGCATGGGTGCGCGAACGGATCGGGCTGCCCAAGGAAAAGCTGGAAACGAGCGCCGTCACCGTGATGGATCTGGTCGAGGAGCTCCGCGGGCGAGAAGACCGCTATGCGCTGGCCTTCAGCGACCTGGCGGCGCTGCGGGTGGCCATCGACCAGGAGCTGACCGATTTCGACGCGGCGCTGGGCGATGCCCGCGAAGTGGCGTTCTTCCCGCCGATGACCGGGGGCTGAGGCGCGTGCGGATCTCGGTTCAGGAAGCGGCCTTCGATCTCGGCGCCGAGGCGCAGGCCTTTGCCTCGGGGCATACAGACATGGGCGCCATCGTGACCTTTACCGGCGTGGTGCGCGACCTGCTCGGCGACAGCCTCGACCGGATGGTGATCGAGCATTACCCGGGCATGACCGAAAAGGCGCTGACCAAGATCGCCACCGAGGCGCAGGCGCGCTGGCACCTGGGCGATGTGCTGGTCATCCACCGCTATGGCGACCTGCGCCCGGGCGAGATGATCATGATGGTGGCCACCGCCGCGCCGCACCGCAAGGATGCTTTCGAGGCGGCGGAATACCTGATGGACTACCTGAAGTCGCGGGCGCCGTTCTGGAAACAGGAATTTACCGCCGACGGCGCCGAATGGGTGGCCGCCAAGGACGCGGACGAAGACGCCCTGGACCGCTGGTGAGCACTGGCCTGCCGGGGCCGAACTGAGGGGGCGGCATGGAGTCTCTTTCGATCATTTTCGTGCCCCTGTCGCTGGTGGCAACGGCTGCCATGGCGGCCTCGGCGGCGATTCAGGCGCGGCGCTTCCGGCTGGACCTGTTCGGCGCCGTGGTTCTGGGCATCGTGACCTCGGTGGGCGGCGGATCGCTGCGCGATCTGTTTCTTGGCCTGACGCCGGTGTTCTGGATCGCCGACATCCGCTTTCTGCTGACCGCTGTGCCGGCCTCGATCCTCAGCTACCTCTTGGCCATGCGCCTGCCCGCCGGCAACGGCGCGCGGCTGAAGCTGCTGATGTATCTCGACGCGATCGGGCTGGCGCTGTTCACCCTCACCGGGGTGCAGGTCGCGGTCTCGGCCGGCGTGTCTCCGGTGCCGGCGGTGGTGATCGGCTGCGTGACAGGCACCGCCGGCGGCATGATCCGCGACCTTCTGTGCAACATCACGCCCAGCGTCCTGAAGGAAGACCTCTATGCCACGATCTCGGTGATCGGCGGCGCGGCCTATCTGCTGCTGACCGAATGGCTGGCCGAGCCGGCGGCGACGCTGGGCGGCTTTGCGCTGATCCTGACCTTGCGGCTGGCGCTGCTGTGGTTCCGCCCGCCGGAAACCCCCGAGACCTGAGACCGCCTGCGCCGCGGGTCAGCCGGCGTTCTGCTGCTCGATATAGCTGCGCAGCTCTTCTGCCTCGTGACGCGCATCGCGCAGCCCTTCCATCGCCGCCGACAACTCGGCCTCGGTCTGGGCCAGCTGGTTGGTCAGCTCGGCCTCGCGCTGCTGCAGATAGGTGATCGCCTGATCGCGGGTCTCTTCGGCCTCGTGCAGCTCCTGGCTCATGCGCTCGAGCTGGTCGACGTCGGCCTGGCTGACGCGGGTAAAGCGGTGGATCAGCCAGTTGGCGAACCACCCCATGCAGAAGGCCACGAAGAGAATGATCGCGGTGGTGATGATAAAATCAATTCTGGTCATCGGTGCTCTCCTGCGGTTCGGCAGCGGTGGCGTCATTTTCGGCGGCGGTATCCTCGCCCGGCTCGGATGCCTGCGGCTCGGTCGCGGTGTCGGCGCCGCCTTCGGTATCGCCCTCTTCCTCGGGTTCGGGGTGAACCAGAACAAAGGCGATGCGGCGGTTGGCTTCGCGCCCCTCTTCGGTGTCATTGTCGGCCACCGGCTGGCTTTCGCCATAGCCGACCGCCTCGAGGCTGCTGGTCAGCAGCCGGCGTTCGTGCAGGGCGTTGAGCACCGATTGCGCCCGCGTCTGGCTGAGCGCCAGGTTCATCTCTTCGCGCCCCTGGCTGTCGGTATGGCCCTGAATTTCCAGCCGCACCCCGGTGCAGTCGGTCAGGACGGCGGCGATCCGGTCGATGATCGGGCCGGCGGACTCATCCAGCGTGCCCGAGCCGGGTTCGAAGGTGATCTTCTCGTCGGCGAGGATCTCCTGAACCGCCAGTTCGCATTCTTCGGGGGTCGGCAGCTGGGCCACCGGGTCGAGTTCTTCCTGATAGGTGACGTCGATGCTGAAACTGTCGGTCTGCGACAGCCGGTCGGCCAGCAGCTGCGATACGCGTGCATTCGCCTCGGGGTCGCCGGTCGTGCCGCGCAGGGTGACACTGTCGGGGGTGATAGTCAGCGCGCCGTTGTGCAGCTGTGCCAGAGCATCGAGCCCGGCCATGACGCGCAGCGCCCAGCCATGCGGCAGCCCCTGATCGAGACGCGCCGCCATGTGCACCGCATCACTGCCAAAGCGGGCGCGGGCATAGTTCCCGGTGGTGTCGCGGCTGAGTTCGTCGCGCAGCCGGCCGCGCAGCTGGACCAGCCCCTCGGGGCTTAGCGTGGCGGTGAAATCCGGGATCGCCCCGGCCTCGCTGACGATTTCGGGCTGGGGCAGGGTCGAATGCAGGGCAAAGACGTCGGGAAGATCGGAGTCCATCTCGCCGATGACACGATCGAACAGCGCCTGCTCGGTGCCGGTCCGGGCGACCAGCGTGATGTCGGCATCCGAGAAGGTCACCGTGCCGCCGCCAAGCTCGCCGATGCCGGCCAGCGCGATGCCCACGGCCTCGGCCCAGCTGGGCGTCGGCACGCCCAGCCCGATGGTGCAGGTTGCCTCGCCGTCGAGCCCGGCGGCGGTCGCGGCGGCCAGTATCTGGTCGCGGGCGGCTTCGCTGTCGGCAGAACAGGCATCGAAACGGACACCGGTCTCGTCATGCACGAAACGCAGCGTGAAGGGGGTGATCACCGGGCGCGGTGCCGAGATGTCGAGCGTCAGCGCCAGCCCCGAGGGCGCCTTGCGCCGCAGTTTCGCCTCGAGCGCGTCGCGCTGTTTGGCGCTGTCGCTCATGGCGGTCACCGCGACCCGCTGCGCCTCGAGCGAGATCTTCGCCCGTGGCAGAAGGTCCAGCGCGTAAAGGGCGAATTTCGTCGCCGCGTCCCAGCCCTCGGGCGGATCATAGGCGGCGGTCTCGAGGAAATCGGTGATCCGGGGCGATCCGTCGAGCTTGCGCAGCCTCGTCAGCAGCCCGTCGCGGTCGGCGCTTTGCGGGATCAGGCCGATCAGCTGGATCCCGGCCTCGTTGCGCAGGATTTCCACCGAGAAGCGCGGCGGGGCGAGGTTGGCGATGGCTTCGACCTGCATGTTGTCGATCACCCGCGAGGCGTCGACGACGCCGCCAGCGGTCGAGATGGCGCGAAAGCGGTCGGCCTCGGTCGGGGCGACGCCGGTCAGAAAGACTTGCAGCCCCTCGGCATGGACATCGGTCCACAGCATGTTTTCCTCGTCCAGCGCCCGCTTGACGCTGCGCTTCGAGGTGTCTTCGATCAGATCCGCCGAAAACATCGCCGCCACAAGGCACAGAACAGCCGCCGCGACGAAGGTTGAGATGACGATGAAAAGTGAAGAAAGACGCATGCGCAGGTGTTTCTTGGTGACCGGGTGCGTCTTGTTACGACGCGCGCCCGTCGCTTGCAATCAAAGGAACAGCGCGGCGGCGAAAAACGGCAAGGGCAGCAGGCCGGTATCGCGGTTGGCACGGAACAGTTTCAGCAGCCCCTGCCCGTCCCCGGTGTCGAGCCGGCGCAGCTGCCACTGCATGTGCCAGCCCATCGCCCAGGGCCCTGCCAGCGCCACCACCAGCGACAGCGGGCTGCGCTCGCGCGTGGCCATGAAAACCGCGATGGCCATCAGGAGGACGGTCAGGACAAGAAAGCCCTGCAACCATTGCGGCGTTTTCTCGGCGAAGAGGCGGGCGGTGGATTTGACGCCGATCAGCGCATCGTCCTCGGTGTCCTGATGGGCATAGATCGTGTCATAGAACAGCGTCCATGAAATCCCGGCCAGATACAGGGTGACGGCGGGCCAGCCGAGGGCGCCGGTATGCGCGGTCCAGGCCAGCAGGGCGCCCCAGTTGAAGGCGATGCCGAGAAAGACCTGCGGCCACCAGGTAAACCGCTTGGCAAAGGGATAGACCGCCACCGGCGCCAGCGACAGCACCCCCAGAAGAATGGCGTTGGGGTGAAAGCTGAGCAGGATGGCAAAGGCGATGAGCGCCTGGGCCGCCAGCCAGATCGCCGCCTGCCGGGGGCTGACCTGCCCCGAGGGGATCGGGCGCGAGCGCGTGCGTTCGACCTGGGCGTCGAACTTGCGGTCGGTGATGTCGTTCCATGTGCAGCCGGCGCCGCGCATCAGCCAGGCACCGCCGGCGCATCCGGCGGCGATCCACAAATCGTGCCAGCCGGCGCGCCCGTCAAAGAGCATCGCCAGCAGCAGCGACATCCAGCAGGGCAGCAGCAACAGCCAAGTGCCGATCGGCCGGTCGGCGCGGCTGAGGCGCAGATAGGGGCGGCTGGCCGCCGGCGCCAGGTGGTCGACCCAGTTGCCGCGAACCGCGTCTGAAACCTGCCCTTTGGGCTCTGGTGTTGTGGGCGTGTCGGCCATATGTAGGGTCCATGAAACAGGCAAAAGTCAGGCTGTATGTAGAACAGGCACTGGGGGCAGGGCAATCGGTTCCTCTGGAACGCGATCAGGCGCATTACCTGTTCGGGGTCATGCGTTTGGCGCTGGGCGATCCGGTGCTGCTGTTCAACGGGCGCGACGGTGAGTGGCGCGCCGTGGTGGCCGAGGCCGGAAAACGCGCCGGGAGCCTCGCGTGCGAGGCCCAGACCCGGCCGCTGCAACCGCCGCCCGACCTGTGGCTGATCTTTGCGCCGATCAAGAAGGCGCGCACCGATTTCATCGTCGAGAAGGCGGCCGAGATGGGGGCCGCACGCATCCTGCCGGTGCAGACCGATTTCACCAATTCCGAGCGCATCCGCCAGGATCGCCTGCAGGCCCATGCGGTCGAGGCGGCCGAGCAATGCGGCGGCACCTTCGTGCCCGAGGTGGCGGGGCTGCAAAGGCTCGACCGGCTTTTGGCCGACTGGCCCGACGATCGCCAGCTGATGTTCTGCGACGAGGCCGAGGCCGGCAGTGCCCGGCGGCTCGGCGCGGCCAGCGGCGACAAATGGGCGATCCTGATCGGCCCCGAAGGCGGGTTTTCCGAGGCCGAGCGCGCGCGTCTTGCGGCGCATCCGCAAACCCATGTCGTCAGTCTCGGGCCGCGCATCCTGCGCGCCGACACGGCGGCGGTGGCGGCGATGACCCTGTGGCAACAGGCGCTGGGAGATTGGGCATGAGCTTCATCCGCCCCGAGGCCCGGGCGGCCTTGTGGCGCTGGCGCGAGGTCCTCCTTGGCGCCGCCGTGGTGCTGCTTGGTCTTTACTGGGCCTCCGGGTTCGGACTGCTCAGATGGCTGGGGGTGGCGGTCGTCGTCGCGGGTCTCGCCCTGCTGATGGCGGGTGTTCAGCGGGGCCGTTTCCGGGTCGGGCAGGGCGGTCTGGGGCTGGTTCAGGTCGATGAACGCCAGATCACCTATTTCGCGCCGAAGGGCGGTGGCGTGGTGGCGCTGGAAGACCTCTTCTGCGTGCTGCTCGACGGTTCTGCGACCCCAGCCGTCTGGGTGCTGCACCATCCGGGGCGCGCCGAACTGCGGATTCCGGTGACCGCCGAGGGCGCCGATGCGCTGTTCGACGCCTTCGCGGTGCTGCCCGGTCTACGCACCGAACACATGCTGGCGCAGCTGCGGCAAAAACCGCATCACCCTGTCGTGATCTGGTCAAAACCCGGCGTCTCCCTGCATTGACACCGGCGGCAAATCACCTATCCACTGACGCGATATGCGCATTTTCCAGGACCGGAGCTCTCTTCAATGTCCATTCCCCAGTCCGGCGGCGGGCCGATCGAACATCATTCCCAGCTGGCCGAGTACCTCGAGTCGGGGTGCAAGCCGCGGGATGAGTGGCGCATCGGCACCGAGCACGAGAAATTCGGCTATTGCAAGGACACGCTGAAGCCGCTGCCCTATGAGGGCGCGCGCTCGATCCTGGCGGTGCTCGAAGGCTTGCGTGACGGTCATGGCTGGAGCCCGGTGGAAGAGGCCGGCAAGCTGATCGGGCTGGAAAAGGGCGGCGCCAACGTCTCGCTGGAACCGGGGGGGCAGCTTGAACTCTCCGGGGCGCCGCTGGAGAGCATTCACCAGACCTGTGACGAGGTCAACCAGCACCTCGAGGACGTCAAGGACATCGCCGACAAGATCGGTGTCGGCTTCATCGGGCTGGGCGCCGCCCCGGTCTGGACCCATGACGACATGCCGCTGATGCCCAAGGGGCGCTATCAGCTGATGGACGGCTACATGCAGCGCGTCGGCAGCATGGGGCGGGACATGATGCGCCGCACCTGCACGGTGCAGGTCAACCTTGATTTCGCCTCCGAGGCCGACATGGTGCAGAAGCTGCGGGTGGCCCTGGCGCTACAGCCGGTGGCCACGGCGCTGTTTGCCAATTCGCCATTCTTCAACGGCGCAGTGAACGGCCACAAGTCGTGGCGCAGCCGCGTGTGGCGCGACCTAGACCCGGCGCGTACCGGCATGCTGCCCTTTGTCTTTGACGAGGGGTTCGGCTTCGAGGCCTGGGTGCAATACGCGCTGGATGTGCCGATGTATTTTGTCTATCGCGACGGGCAATATGTCGATGCGCTGGGCATGTCCTTCCGCGATTTCCTGAAAGGCCAGCTGCCGGCGCTGCCCGGCGAGACGCCGACGCTCAGCGACTGGGCCGACCATCTGACCACCGCCTTCCCCGAGGCGCGGATCAAGAAATACATGGAAATGCGCGGTGCCGATGGCGGCCCGTGGCGGCGGCTGTGCGCCCTGCCGGCCTTCTGGGTCGGGCTGATGTATGAGCAGTCATCGCTGGATGCGGCCTGGGATCTGGTCAAGGGCTGGGACGTTGAAACCCGCGAGATGCTGCGGGTCTCGGCCAGCGTTGACGGGCTTCAGGCGCAGGCCGGAGCGGTCAAGATGCATGATCTGGCGCGCGAGGTTCTGACCATCGCCGAGGCCGGTCTGGTGGCCCGCGGCAAGACGGGATCGGGCGGCCTGGTGCCGGACGAGAGCCATTTCCTTGCCGCGCTGAAGGAAAGCGTCGACAGCGGCAAGGTGCCGGCCGATGAACTGTTGGCCCGCTACCATGGCGACTGGAACGGCGACCTGAGCCGGATCTACGACGAATTCAGCTATTGAGGCGGGCGGCGCTTTGCCGGTCGCTTCGCCTACAGCGCTGCTACTTCCTGCCGATCCGGGGCTCGGTGCCGGCGCGCAGGCGGGCGATGTTGTCGCGGTGGCGCCAGAAGATCAGCCCTCCGGTCACAACGCCAAGCAGCGCAATATCGCCATGGCCGAGCAGCAGCATCCACAGCGGCGCCGAGGCCGCCGCCACCAGCGCCGACAGCGACGAAATACGCGCCACAATTGCGGTGGCCAGCCAGGTCAGGCAGCAGGCGATTCCCACCGGCCAGGCCAGGGCCAGCACGAGGCCGAGGAAGGTCGCCACCCCCTTGCCGCCGCGAAAGCCCAGCCAGACCGGGAAACAATGCCCGGCAAAGGCCAGCAGGCCGGCGACCTGCGCCGCGTCATCTCCGGCCAGCGCGCGGGCGATCAGCACCGCGACCGCGCCCTTGCCGCCGTCCAGGATCAGCGTCGCCGCCGCCGCCGGCTTGCTGCCGGTACGCAGCACGTTGGTGGTGCCGATATTGCCCGAGCCGATCTCGCGCAGATTGCCGAGGCCGAAGAGGCGGGTGATGACAATGCCGAAGGGGATCGAGCCCAGGACATAGCCGAAAGCGGCCCAGATCAGCAGCACGGGCAGGGTATGGGTGATCTCCGGCATCAGCCCCTCCGGTAAACGGCAGCGCCGGCGACATAGGTCGCCAGAACCCGGCCCTGCATGTGACGGCCGTCAAACGGCGTGTTCTTGGATTTGGACTGCAGCTTGAAGCGGTCCATGACAAAGGGCGCATCCGGGTCGAACAGCACCAGGTCCGCCGGGGCGCCTTTTGCCAGCCGGCCTCCGGGCAGGCCCAGACGCCGGGCCGGGTTCAGCGACATCGCGCGCCACAGCTCGGGCAGGGACAGGTCGCCGTTCTGATAAAGCTGCATGGCGGCCGGCAGCAGCGTCTCGAGCGCCACCGCGCCGCTGGCCGCCTCTTCGAAGGGCAGGCGCTTGCTTTCCTCGTCCTGCGGCGTGTGCATCGACGAGATGATGTCGATCAGCCCGGATTTCACCGCCTCGATGATCGCCAGCCGGTCCTCTTCGGGGCGCAGCGGCGGCTTGATCTTGAAGAAGGTGCGATAGTCCGCGACGTCCAGTTCGTTCAGCGTCAGGTGGTGGATCGAAGTGCCGGCGGTGATGTCGAAACCGTTGGCCTTGGCGCGCTGCAATGCCGGCAGGGCGCGGGCGCAGGTGATCTGGTCGGCGTGGTACCTGACGCCGGTCATCTCGACCAAGGCGATGTCGCGGTCCAGCCCCATGCGCTCGGCCATCGGGCTGACGGCGGGCAGCCCGCGCAGCGAGGCGAACTTGCCCGAGGTCACGGCAGCCCCGGCCGAGAGCCCCGGATCCTGCGGATGGGCGATCACCAGCGCCCCGAGGCTGCGGGCATAGGTCATGGCGCGCGACAGCACCTTGGTGTTGCTGACCACGTGGTCGCAATCGGTAAAGGCCACCGCCCCGGCGTCCAGCAGAAAGCCGATCTCGGTCATCTCGCGCCCCTCGCGCCCCTTGGTCAGGGCCGCCATCGGCACCACGTTGACCGGTGCCGCCTGGTTGGCGCGGCGGGTGGCGAAATCCAGCGTTTCCGGCGAGTCGATGGCGGGCAGCGTGTCGGGGCGGGTGACCATGGTGGTGACCCCGCCGGCGGCGGCGGCCAGCCCCGCGGTCTTGTAGCTTTCCTTGTGGCGCTCGCCCGGCTCGCAGACCTTGACGCCGATATCGACGATGCCCGGCGCCAGGCACTTGCCGTTGCAGTCGATGACCTCGGCCGCGCCCCTCGTTGCTGGCGGCGCCCCGGTGCCGCGCGCGGTGATCCGCCCGTCAGCGATCTCAAGCCACCCCGGCGCATCCTCGCCGGTTTCGGGGTCGATCAGACGGGCATTGGTGAACAGCGTGGTCATGCGGCTTGTCTTTCTCTGTCTGTGCGGGCAACCCGCGCGTCATTCATATCCCCGATTGCCGCGGTCACTTCAACCGGCGTCGCGGCCGCGTCGCGGCAGGCCATGGTCATGGCCGCTCTCCCAGCTGAACCGCCTTGATCCGGCGGATGGTCTCTGCGGGGTCGGCCTGGTATTTCAGCAGGTGCTTGTCGCCGCCGCGGGTGACCACCTGCACGACGTTGCCCAGCTTGTTGAGCCGGGTGATCTCGTCCAGCCGGATCGCCCGCTGCATCGGCCCCAGCAGCCGCTGGTCGGTCAGGTCCCAGCGCACCGCCAGCTCTTCGCTCATCAGGTAGAAGGCACGTACCGCCACCGCCAGCAGCCCGCCCACGGCCCCGGTCCAGACATGGGCATTGCCCAGCCCCCAGAGCACCGCCATGCCGCCGCCCATCGCCAGCACCGCCATCCAGGTATTGCTGCGCGTGTAGGTGGCGCGGTCGGCGCGGAACGAGGCCAGGACCTCTTCGCCGCTCACCAGCGGCGTGTCGGGGAGCATGCGGTTCTTCATCGTGTCACTCCATAGATCGCGGCGAAGATGACGAGCGCCAGCACCGGCAGGGCCAGGATCGCCCAAAGCAGGGTCAGATGCGGATTGTTCGCAGGCGCGGATCGGGCCGGGGCCAGGTTGCCCCTGGCACTGGCATCGGGCAGCGGCTGAAAGCGCACCGGGGCACTGTCTTCGCGGTAGGTGCCGATCCAGCGCAGCGGTGCCCGCGGGGTCAGGGTCTGTGCGATGCCGGCGAAGGCGGCGGAAAACACGATCACGACCGGCCCCGACAGGTTGGCAAGCCGGGCGCCGTCCCGGGCGATCTCATCGGCCGCGATGCCGAGCCCCTCGGTCATGTAGCCGCCAAGCCCGAGCTCCTCGAGATCGGCGATGTCGAACCATTCGACGTGGTCCTGATCAAGATCGCTCGCACCGAGGCTGTCACGGAGCGGCCAGCGGCCCTGCGGACCCGGCGCCGCAAAGGCCGCGATCTCTTCCGGGGGCAGATCCAGCGCGAACAGGCGGATCAGGCCGCGCTCGGTGGATGTGACCTCCATCCGGGTCATCCGGCAATCCAGACCATCAGCCCGACCATGGCGAACATCACGATCAGGGCGACCATGGCGACGCGGCCTGACATTTTCGGATCCTTGGGGTCTTCCATCTCAGACCTCCACCGGCCGCGCCTGGCGCGCCGCCCGCAGATTGCGCGCCAAGAGGTCCATCGCCGCCATGCGCACCGCGACCCCCATCTCCACCTGCTCCTGGATCACCGAACGGTTGATGTCGTCGGCGATCTCGCCGTCGATCTCGACGCCCCGGTTCATCGGGCCCGGATGCATGACGATGGCGTCGGGCTTGGCCTGCGCCAGCTTGGCGGCATCAAGCCCGTAGCGGTGGTAGTATTCGCGCTCCGAGGGGATGAAGCCGCCGTCCATGCGCTCCTTCTGAAGCCGCAGCATCATCACCACGTCGACATCCTTCAGCCCCTCGGTCATGTCCTCGTAGACCTCGACGCCGAAGGCGCCGATCTGGCTCGGCATCAGCGTCGGCGGGCCGATCAGCCGGATGCGGTTCTCCATCTTGCCCAGCAGGATCAGGTTCGAGCGCGCCACCCGGCTGTGGGCGATATCGCCGCAGATGGCGATGCTGAGGCGGTGCAGGCGCCCCTTGGCGCGGCGGATGGTCAGCGCATCCAGCAGCGCCTGGGTCGGGTGCTCGTGGCGCCCGTCGCCGGCGTTCAGCACCGCGCAGTTCACCTTCTGCGCCAGCAGATCGACGGCACCGGAATGCGGGTGGCGCACCAC
Source organism: Shimia sp. (assembly GCF_041624275.1). GTDB lineage: Bacteria > Pseudomonadota > Alphaproteobacteria > Rhodobacterales > Rhodobacteraceae > Shimia. The sequence continues at coordinate 652 of NZ_JBFJVE010000063.1, read as the reverse complement.
CAGCAGGTCGGGGTGCATGGCGTTCAGCGTCATCGCCGTGTCGATCAGGGTTTCGCCCTTCTTGATCGAACTGGCCTGCATCGCCATGTTCATCACGTCGGCGCCAAGACGCTTGCCCGCCAGTTCGAAACTGGCCTGGGTGCGGGTCGAATTCTCGAAGAACATGTTGACCTGGGTCAGCCCGGCCAGGGCATCGGCATGTTTCACGTCGCGCCGGTTGAGATCGACATATTGATCGGCCAGATCCAGGATCGCGGTGATCTCGTCGGGCCGAAGGTTTTCGATCCCCAGAAGATGCTTCTGACTGAACCCCATGATGCGCTCCTGTAGTGACGGCCCCCCGCTTATAAGAAGCCGCCGGGGCCTCGGCAAGAATGCCGGCCCCATTTCTCTTGCCGGAAATATCCCGGGGTGAATTGGCCGCAGGCCAAGAGGGGCAGCGCCCCTGTGTCCCCCCAGCGTCCCCCCAGCCGGGCGCTCTTTCCCCGGCATTCGCAACCCGGTAATGTGGCGCCATGGATTCGGCCCTCGACGCTCACCTCGATTATCATGCCGCGCGCGCGCTGCTGGAATGGCAGCTTGAACTGGGGGCGACCGAGGCGCTTCTCGATGCGCCGCAAGACCGCTATGAGGCGCCGCTCAGGGCGGCGCG
>NZ_JBFJVE010000062.1:0-14098 GCF_041624275.1 Shimia sp. | reverse complement strand
TGGAGGCGAGTACCGGAATCGAACCGGTGTACACGGATTTGCAATCCGCTGCGTCACCACTCCGCCAACTCGCCAGCCATGGTGTGAGGCGGAATTAGCTGATCTGTCGCAGGGCCGCAAGGGGGAAAGCGGCGGAAAAGCCGCCTCGGGACGTTGCCGATCCCGGGGTTCTGTGGCAAGACATGCAAAACCCCGAGTCTGAACGAACGAGTTTAGTATGACCGATTACTCCACCCTTCGTACAACCATGGTCGACACTCAGGTGCGCCCGTCGGATGTGACCAAGTTCACCGTCATCGAAGCCATGCTCACCGTGCCGCGCGAAGCCTTCGTGCCGCGCGATCAGCGCGACGCCGCCTATGTCGGAGAACACCTGCCGCTGGAACCCGGTCGCGTGGTCCTCGATCCGCGCCTTCTGGCCAAGATGCTTGATGTCGCGGATATCCAGAAGGATGAACTGGTGCTCGATATCGGGTCGGGGCTTGGCTATTCGGCGGCGGTGATCGCGCGCATGGCCGAGGCGGTTGTTGCCGTCGAAGAGGACGAGACCCGCGCCGCCGAGGCCCAGCCGAACCTGTCCGAACAGGGGGCCGACAACGTGGTGGTGCATCAGGGCAAGCTGACCGACGGCGCGGTCGGTCACGGCCCCTACGACGTGATCGTGATTCAGGGCGCGGTGCAGAACCTGCCGGAAAACCTCGTGGCGCAGTTGAAAGACGGCGGGCGCATCGTATGTCTGATGATGGACGGCGCACTCGGTGCCGTGCGCGTCGGCTATCGGATCGACGGCGAGCTGAACTGGCGCTTTGCCTTCAACGGCGGTGCACCGGTTCTGCCGGGGTTCGAAAAGCACAGCGCGTTCACATTGTAAGACCAATAGCGGCCCGCCAAAGGGGCGGCAGTGTCGGAGGGGGCAGGATGGCTCGGAGACTGGTGAATTCTTTGCGTGCTTCGGCGCTGGCGATTTCGGTGGCGGTTTTCGCCCCGGTGTCGGCGCTGGCCGAAAACCTTGCTGACGCGCTGGCCGATGCCTATGCCCACAGTGGCCTGCTCGAGCAGAACCGGGCGCTGCTACGGGCCGCCGACGAGAATGTCGCCCAGACCTATGCCCGCCTGCAACCGATCGTGAACTGGTTCGGCTCGGTCGACTATACATTCGGCAATACCCGCACCTCGGCGGTCAATGTCGATGTCAACAGCGCCAATGCCAGTATCGGGCTGTCGCTGCAAATCCTGCTTTACGACAACGGCCAGACGCAGGCTTCGATCGAGGCGGCAAAGGAAACCGTTCTCGCCACGCGCCAGGCGCTGGTCGGCGTCGAGCAGTCGGTGCTGCTGAACGCGGTTCAGGCCTATATGAACGTGATCCGCGACGCCCAGATCGTCGAGCTGCGGCAGAACAACCTGCGCCTTGTCGAGCGTGAATTGCAGGCGGCGCGCGATCGCTTCGAGGTCGGCGAGGTCACCCGCACCGATGTCGCCCAGGCCGAGGCCAGCCTGGCCGGGGGGCGCGCCGAACTGGCTGCCGCGCAGGGCAACCTGATGCAGTCGCAGGAATTCTACACCGCCGCCATCGGGCATCGGCCGGGCCATCTTGCTGCCCCGCGCGGGCTGCCCCAGGTGCCGGGATCGACGGATCAGGCCAAGGCGGTGGCGATTCGCACCCACCCCGGGATGATCCAGGCGCAGCACGAGATCGAGGCTGCCGAATATCAGGTTCTGGCCGCCGAGGCGGCCATGGGGCCGCGGGTGACGCTGGACGGCACCCTGTCGGTTCAGGAAAGCTATAACGACAGCGATTATTCGCATGTCGGCAAGGTCGCGGTGACGCTGGGCGGCCCGATCTATCGCGGCGGTGCCCTGTCCTCGGTGTTACGCCAGTCCATGGCGCAGCGCGATGCCAAACGCTCCAACCTGCATGTGCTGCGCCATTCGACGCGCCAGAACGCCGGCAACGCCTGGGCGCTGCTGGCGGCGGCCAAGGCGCAGCTGGTGGCCACTGCGCGCCAGGTCGAAGCGGCGCGAATCGCCTTCGAGGGCATTCGCGAGGAATCCAAGCTTGGGGCGCGCACGACGCTGGATGTGCTGATTTCGGAACAGGCGCTGCTTGACGCCGAGGCGGCACGGATCACGGCCCAGACCTCGCAGATCACGGCGGCCTACAGCCTGCTGGCGTCGATGGGGCTGCTGACCACCGATCATTTGAACCTCAGGGTCGAGAAATACGACCCGGCGGCCTATTACGAGATGGTCAAGGACGCGCCGGCCCTGCGCAGCGCGCGCGGCAAGCAGCTTGACCAGGTCCTGCGCGCCATCGGCAAAGAGTAACAATTTTCGCTATCTGTTGTGCGAAAATGCCCGAGCGGGTAAACTCTGCTCGAGGCAGGAGTGGTATTTTTATGTCTGATCCCGTGACCAATGTGGAAATCGAAGATGTTTTGACCTCGATTCGTCGGTTGGTCTCGGAAAAGGCGGCTGCGATCCCGGCTGCGACCCCGGCTGCGACCCCGGCTGCGACCCCGGCTGCGACCCCGGCTGCGTCTTCGTCGGCCCCGGATGCGTCTTCGTCGGCGGCTCAGGCCGTTTCGCGCGGCGTGGGGCGGGATGCCGCCCCGAAATTCGACCGGCCGGACACCGCTGTGACGCCTTCGGAAAAACCTCGGGGCATGGCGCCGCGCGACGCCGAGCCGGTGACGGAACCGGAAGCCGATGCCGCGACGGATAGGCCCGCGCCCGAGGTCGCCATTTCCGCGGCGCCGCCGAATGACCGGCTGGTCCTGACCCCGGCGCTGCGTGTGGTCGGCGCCGAGGCATCGACGACCGGCGACGAGACCGCCGCGCTTGATGACGAGGACGAGAGCGATGCCAGCCTGGCCGAGACCCTGTCGTTCCTGCGGGGAACCCGTGATTGGGAGGCGGAAGCCGGGCAGGGGGAGTCTGCCGATGCGCCGCAGACCCGCGTCGTGGATGCCGAGCTTGATCCGGCGCCTGCTGCCGGGTTTGCCTCTGATCGCGAACCGCAAGTGCCGCAGGAAGACGCCCCGGACCACGACCTTGATGGCGACGCAACGCGATCGCTTTTCGACGAGGACGGGGGGATCGCCCTGTCCGATGCGCAGTCGCTGGATTCGCGTCTCGTTCAGTGGGAGCATATGACCGATGCCGATATCCTGGCTTACGAGCCGGATGCGCCGGGCGACAGTGACTATGCGGGCACCGAGATCGCCTCGCTGGGCTGGGTCGGCGCGGCGAGCCGGGGATCGCAGGGCGTCGATGATGACGAGGCCGACGACGAAAGCGCCGCGCCCGCGCCCGAGGCCGCAGCGACGCAGAAAGCCGCCGCCGAGGCAGGTGAGGGGCCGGACCGAATGGCGCCCGAAGCGGTGTTTTCCGGGGTCCGCGATCAGGTCGAAGCCGAAGTGTTCCGCGCCTTCGATGCGGCGGTCACGCAGAGCGTGTCTTCGGTGGCATCCGGCGACGATACGGCCGAGAGCGATTTGCTGCTTGACGAAACCATGCTGCGCGAGCTGGTCAGCGACATCGTGCGCCAGGAGTTGCAGGGCACCCTGGGCGAACGCATCACCCGGAACGTGCGCAAGCTGGTGCGCCGCGAGATTCACCGCGCCCTGGCGGCGCATGACCTGAACTGACCGGGGCCGGGCGACCGGCCCGGCAGCCGCGCGACAGGTCCAACAGAAAAGGCGCGCCACCGGGGCGCGCCATTTTCATTTCCGGTTGCCCAGGGGCATTCGGTCTTCAGGCGGCTTCGGCCTGTTGGGCCGCGTTGCGGCGTTCGCTTTCTTCGCGCGACAGCGCGACCGAGGTGCGCACACCCTTGCCGACAAAGTCCATCAGCCCCTCAACGACACGTTCGTTGGGGTCGATGCCGGCACAGCTCAGCACTTCACGGCCGTCGCGCGACCGGGCCCAGCGGGCAATCTGTTCCGGACCATTGCCGTATTTCTTGTCATCGGCAATTGCATCGTCCAGCGCAGCCAGCACCACGGCGGCAAAAAGCTTGCGCGCGCGGTTGCCCTGTTCATTGTTAAAGGCCGTTCCATCAACGAAATCTCGCATCTCGTCGTCCTTGTATTATTGCTCTTGCGTTTTCGGCGTGGCGCCCCTTATGACGCCAAATTGTTGATTCGGATAGGGCGTATCTGCATACCATCTATGCAAAACTCGCATGGCTTTCTGCGGCTGCATCCTGCCCAATGCCGGTGTCACTGGCTGTCTTGCCAGCCGCCAGCCTGCCCGATATAGGGTTGGGCCAGCTCATATCAACCTTTTCGCGACGGTTTTGTCCCATGCCCAAGATAAACGGAAATGAAATTCGCCCCGGCAACGTGCTGGAGCATAACGACGGCCTCTGGGCCGCGGTGAAAGTCGACCACGTCAAACCCGGCAAGGGCGGCGCCTTTGCACAGGTCGAGATGCGCAACCTGCGCAACGGCTCGAAGCTGAACGAACGCTTCCGCAGCGCCGACAAGGTCGAGCGCGTGCGCCTCGAGCAGAAGGACCAGCAGTTCCTTTACGAGGATGACGGCATGCTGGTCTTCATGGATGCCGAAACCTATGAACAGATCCAGCTGCCGGCCGATCTGCTTGGGGACCGGCGCCCGTTCCTTCAGGACGGCATGACCATCGTCGTCGAGTTCTACGAGGAAGAGGCGCTGAACGCCACGCTGCCGCAGAAGGTGACCTGCAAGATCGTCGAGACCGAGCCGGTGGTCAAAGGCCAGACCGCTGCCAATTCGTTCAAGCCGGCCCTGCTGGACAACGGCGTGCGGGTGATGGTGCCGCCCTTCGTCGGTCAGGACGAGGATATCGTCGTCAACACCGAGACCTTGGAATATTCCGAACGCGCCTGAGGCCGATCAGCCTTGGCGTCAAGGGGCCTGCCGATTGGCGGGCCCTTTTTCGTTGCCGCCTCAGGGGTGCCAGCGCAAGACCGCATCGCCGGCGCGCAATTCGCGCTCGGCCCGGTCGAACCGCAGATAGGCGATGGCCCGGCCGCCGGACTGGCTGTAAAGCGTGCCGGCGGCGCGGCCGTCGGCGGTGATTTCGCTGCCTTGCGGCGCGCTGCCCTCGATTGTCACCGTGGCCAGCCCCTTGCGCAGCTCGGTCTTGTGTTTCATGCGCGCGGTGACTTCCTGGCCGACATAGCAGCCCTTGCGGAAGTCGACGCCGTTCAGGCGCTCGAAGCCGGATTCAAGGATATAGCTGTCCGGGGTCAGTTCGATGCCCGACTGCGGGATGCAATGTGCCACCCGAAGCGCGGTCCAGTCGGTGCTGTCGTCGCCCTGAGGCGCATCGCGATAGGCGCGCCATCCCAGCGCCGGGTGTCGCGGGTCGGCAAGGCCGTCTTCCGGCGCATCGCCAAGCCCGCGGTGGACATGCAATTCCAGCGGCGCAATCGCCACGTCGGCGCGCAGCTTGTACATGCCGAGCCGCGCCGCCAGCCCTTCGGCCAGCGCGGCATCGACATCCAGCAGGATCGCATCGCCCCGGCGCGACAGGAAGAAATCGGCCAGATACTTGCCCTGCGGGGTCAGCAGGGCCGCGTAAACCATGCCCGCGTCGAGCCGCGCGATGTCATTGGTGATCAGCCCCTGCAGGAAATGCTCTGCATCGGGGCCGGATATTTCGAAAAGACGGCGATCTTGGGTCATGGCGGGTCCTGTTCCTGTCCTCTTCTGTCATATAATGAGAAGCGGCAGGAGCAACAGGGCAGAGGCCAGAAATGCGGGCGCCAATCTCGATCGTGATTCCGACGTTGAACGCCGAACGCGCTCTGGCGCGGTCCCTGCCGGCGCTTTACCGGGGGGTGCAGGAGGGGCTGGTGCACGAGTTGATCGTGGTTGATGGCGGCTCGAGCGATGGCACCGTGACGCTGGCGCGCGCCGCCGGGGCGGTGCTGGTCGAGGCGGCGCCGTCGCGCGGCGGGCAGCTGCGCGCCGGGTGCGAGGCCGCGCGCGCCGACTGGATCCTGGCGCTGCACGCCGATTCCATCCCGGACGAAGGCTGGACCGATGCGGTCGCGGCGCATCTGGCGCGGCGCGGTGCGGCCTGTTTCCGGCTGCGCTTTGACGCTGATGGCCCGTTGGCGCGGATGACGGCGGGCTGGGCCAATCTGCGCAGCCGCTGGCTGGGCCTGCCCTTCGGCGATCAGGGCCTGTTGATGCGGCGCGAGCAGTATCGCCGTGCCGGCGGCTATCGCGACCAGCCGCTGATGGAGGATATCGCCATGGTGCGGGCGCTGCCGGGGCGGGTGCGCCTGCTGCCCTGCCATGTCACCACCAGCGCCGAGAAATACCGCCGCCAGGGCTGGTTGCGGCGCGGCGCGCGGAACCTGTGGCTGCAACTGCGCTATGCCGCCGGGGCCCGCCCCGAGACGCTGGCCCGGGCCTACCGGCCCAAATGAGCCGTCAGATACGCGGCAGGCGTTTCAGCAGCCGGCCGAGAAAGCTGCGCTTGGGCTTGGCGCGCTTGTCGGCGCCGTGCACCACGGCGGCTTTCAGCGCCTGGGCTTCGGCGGTGTCGCCTTCGGTGTTGAATTGCAGCCGGTGCAGTTCGGCATAAAGCCCGTCACGCGCCAGCAGCTCTTCGTGACGCCCCTGATCGACCACCTTGCCGCGATCCATGACCACGATCTTGTCGGCCTCGCGCACGGTGCTGAGACGGTGGGCGATGACCAGCGTCGTGCGCCCCTGCGACAGTCTTTCCAGCGCCGCCTGCACCACGGTTTCCGACTGCGCGTCCAGGGCGCTGGTGGCTTCGTCCAGAAGCAGGATCGGCGTGTCGCGCAAGAGGGCGCGGGCGATCACCACCCGCTGGCGCTGGCCGCCCGACAGGTTGGTGCCGCGCGGCCCGACCCTGGTGTCGAGCCCGTCCGGCAGCTTGCTGAGGAAATCCGACACATGGGCGGCGTCCAGCACCTCTTGCAGGCGGGCCTCGGCAACGTCCGTGCGGCCAAGCAGGATGTTGGTGCGCACCGTGTCATCGAACAGCAGTGCCTCTTGGCTGACCACCGAGAACAGGTCGCGCAGATCGCCCAGGGCCATGTCGCGGATCGCCACGCCGTTGATGCTGACTTGACCCTTCTGCGGGTCCACCAGCCGGGTCAGGATGTTGAACACCGTCGACTTGCCCGCGCCCGAAGCGCCGACAATGGCGGTGGTCTTGCCGGCCTCGGCGACCAGCGATGCGCCGCGCAGCACCTTGGCGTCGCCATAGGCCAGCCGCACGTCCTGCATGCGGATTTCAGGCAGGCCAGCGGGGGCCGGCTTGGGGGCGGGCGGCGAGACCAGGGTCGGCTCGGCCTCGACGATCTCCTTGATGCGTTCGATGCCCGAGGCCGCGACCTGCCACAGGCCGCTCAGCGCGCCAAGCCGCCGCAGGGGTTCGAAGGCGATCGACAGGGCGGTGAAGAAACTCATGAACTGGCCGATGGTCTTCTCGCCCGAGATGATCTCGCCGCCGCCGTAGATCAGCACCGCGAGAAACCCGAGGCCGGCCATGATGTCGACCAGCCCGGTGAGCGAGGCCGAGCCGGCCCGCACCCGTACCTCGGTGCGCACCAGCCGGTCGGCAAGATCGCGGAACTGGCCGCTTTGATACTCTTCCAGCCGGTTCAGCTTGACCGGGATGATGCCGTGGAACACCTCGTCAAGGCGGGTCGAGACATCGGCGCCGATGTCGCGCGCCTCGCGGGCCCGGCGGCGCACGAACCGCTGGGCCACCAGCGACGGCAGCACCAAGACCGGAATGCCGACGAAGGCCACCACCGTCCAGCGCCAGTCGACGTTGATCGCCACCGCCATCAGCGTGACCAGCGCGAAAGTGTCGCGCCCGGCGCCGGTGATCAGCGCCGTCCAGACGCCGTTGATCGACTGCACGTCGCCCTGGACGCGCTGGATCAGGTATCCGGGCGGGTGGGTCTGGTGGTAGGCGCTGTCCTGCATCATCAGCCGGTCGAGCATGCGGATTCGCAGATCGGCCGAGGATTTCTGCTGGATGTAGGTCAGGGTGACCTTCTGGACCATGCCCGAGATGCCGCGGGTGATGAAAATCGCCAGGATGGTCAGCCCGACGCTCCACAACGCGGCGGCGCTGCCGGCGCTGAACACGTCGTCGAACATCGGCTGCATCATGTAGCTGATGGCGCCCAGCATCGAGCCCTCGATCGCCATGAAGACGATCGCCAGCAGCAGGTACCACTTGTATCTGCTCAGGAAATTGCGCCACATCCAGAGGAACAGGCCACGGGTTTCCGGGGTGTCGGGCTTGGGTTCACGCTTGCTCACGACCGGGGCACCTTGCAGCTTGTTTTCGTCCGTTTGCCGGGCGGGCAGGGGGCTCGCCGGTCCGGCGGACTCTATGCCCGTTCGCGACCGGATGTCCAGATTGCGCCCCGAATTAGGGCTCAGCCCGAAGGCGGCGCTGCGGGCGGCGGGGCGTCGCCGGGCGGGGTTTTCCCGATCTCGTCGCGGGCGTGCAGGTGACGGTCCAGCAGGGTGATGAGGTGATTGAGGCAGACCGTGGTCAGCACCAGCGCCACAAGGCCCCAGTTGACCCAGATCACGGTCAGGATCCACAACAGATTGACCAGCCCCATCAACAGGGCGGCGTTGGTATAGTTTTCGACTCGCCGGATATGTCGGGCCATGGTCGTGCCTCCGGCACAAGTCTAGCCGGTGAATGGTTAACCGTCAGTTGAAAGCTTTGTGAACGCGCCTTATGGGCCGAGTTCCGCCAGCACCGCCGGTAGGGCCTCGGCCAGTATGTCCAGCTCGGCTTCGGGGCCGCAGCTGATCCTGATGCAGCGGTTTTGCGGCGCCACGAAGGGCATGCGCACGAAGACGCCCCGCGCCACCAGCCCCTCGAGCACCGCCTTGGCAAAGGCCGCGTCACGGCCGCAGTCGACGGCAACGAAATTGGTCGCCGAGGGCAGGGCGGTCAGGCCGTTGTCGCGGGCGATGCGGGTGATGCGGGCGCGCGCTGCCGCCACCTTGGTGCGGGTGCTCTCGAGCCAGCCGTGATCGGCAAGCGCCGCCAGCGCGCCGGCCTGCGCGGCCCGGTTCATGCCGAAATGGTTGCGGATCTTGTCGAAGCTGCGGATCAGCGGCGCGGCGCCGAGCGCATAGCCGATGCGGGCCCCGGCCATGCCGTGGGCCTTGGAAAAGGTGCGCATGCGGATCAGGCGCGGATCCTCGATGTCGACAGCGGGCGAGGTGCCCTCGGGGGCGAATTCGACATAGGCCTCGTCGAGCAGCAGCAGCGCTCCCTCGGGCAGCCGCTCGAGCGCCGCGACGATCCTGTCGCCGGCAACCCAGGTGCCCATCGGGTTGTCGGGATTGGCGAAATAGACCAGCTTGGCATCGACCTCGCGGGCGCGTTCCATCAGCGCCTCGAGATCCTCGTGATCCTCGGCATAGGGCACCCGGTGCAGCTGCCCGCCGAAGCCCGCGACATGGTAGTTGAAGGTCGGATAGGCGCCGTCCGAGGTCACCACCGCGTCGCCGGGTTCGATCAGCAGCCGCACCAGATAGCCGAGCAGCCCGTCGATGCCTTCTCCGACGACGATGTTTGCCATCGCAACGCCATGGCTTTCGGCCAGCGCCCGGCGCAGGTCGTGGCTTTCGGGGTCGCCGTACATCCAGATGCCGCCGGTGGCCTCGGCCATGGCGGCAATGGCGCGCGGCGAAGGACCAAAGCCGTTCTCGTTGGCGCCCAGCCGGGCGCGAAAGGCGCTGCCCCGGTGGCGTTCCTGGGCTTCGGGGCCGACAAAGGGCACGGTGGCGGGCAGGCTCAGGGCGAGGGCGGTGTATCTGGGTCCGGTCATGGGGCGAATTTGACCCAGCCGGGCGCCGCCGGCAAGGCCCGAAATCGGCGCCCGGCGCCAGACCAGCGCCAGACCAGCGACGGGCCAGCGCCAGACCAGCGACGGGCCCGCGCCAGACCAGCGACGGGCCAGCAGCGGGCCAGCAGCGGGCCTGCCCTGACGTTACGGTGGATTCCGGCGAAAAGCAGGGCAAGATGGCGGCAAGCAAAGGAGACCCCAATGGCCCGTGTATCCGTAGAGATCGAAAACCACATCGCCCGCGTGACCCTGACCCGGGGCGACAAGATGAATGCCCTCGACGCCGAGATGATCGATGCCATCATCTCCGCCGGAGAAAGCCTGATCGAACGCGCCGAGGTGCGGGCGGTGGTGCTGGCCGGCGAGGGCGATGCCTTTTGCGCCGGGCTCGACGTGATGAGTTTCGGGGCGCTGGCGACCCAGGACCCGGTCGAGGTGCTGATGCCGCGCAGCCATGGCGACAGCAACCGCTTTCAGCAGGTGGCCATGGTCTGGCGCAGGATCCCGGTGCCGGTGATCGCGGCGCTCAAGGGGGTGGTGTTCGGCGGTGGCTTCCAGATCGCGCTCGGCGCCGATATCCGCATCGCCGCGCCGGGCACCGAACTGTCGGTGATGGAGATGAAATGGGGGCTGGTGCCGGACATGGGCGGCATGGCGCTGCTGCCGGCGCTGACCCGGTCGGACGTGATCCGCAAACTGACCTACAGCGCCGCCCGGATCAGCGCCGAGCAGGCCGAGCGCTGGGGGCTGGTCACCGAACTGGCCGCAGACCCCGAGGCGGCGGCGCTGGAGATGGCGCGCGGGATCGCCGCCCGCAGCCCCTCGGCGATGCGGGCCGCCAAGCGCCTGATCGCCTATGCCGAGGCCAATACGGCCGACCCGGCGGCGGTGCTGCTGGAAGAAAGCCGCGCCCAGGCGGCGCTGATCGGCAAGCCGCACCAGATGGAGGTGATCGCCGCCAACCTGCAGAAACGCGCGCCGGTGTTCAAGGACTGAGGGGCGCGAAAAGGGGGCGCTGCCCCACGTCGCCTTTCGGGGCGAAAGGCGACGTTCCCCGGGATATTTCGGGCAAGAGAAAGCCGGCTCAGAGCGGGCTGCGGCGGCCGAGGCTGCGGCCGGCCACCACCGTCAGCACGGCGGCCAGACCGAAAAGGCCCATGCAGAGGCTGACCGCCAGATGGGTGCCGTCGAAAAGCCGCGAGGCGATCACCGTGGCCCCCGAAGCGATCGACATCGAAATGGCGCCCATCAGCGAGGCGGCAAAGCCGGGCATTTCGCCGGCCGGTTCCATCGCCGAGGCGTAGGAGGTCGGCAGGATGATGCCGAAGGCCAGCACGTAAAGGCAGACCCCGCCCCAGAACATTTGCAGCGAGGGGGTCGTGAAGGCCAGCGCCAGATTGGCCAGGGCGGCAAAGAACAACAGCACCATCGCCACGGTGCCGACCTGCCGCAGGCTCAGCCGCTTCAGCATCTGCCCGGCGAGCAGGGCGCCGCCGGTGTTGCACAGCGCGGCAAGAACGAAGAGCGCCCCGAAGGCCTCGGGCGAGACGTCATAGCGCGCTTCGGCGATGATGGCGCCGACCGCGCCGACCGAGGCATAGCCGCCGAAGGTGAAACTGCCGGCCAGCATCGGGGTCAGGAACAGGCGGTTGGTCAGCAGGTAAGCGCCGGCGCGGCGCAGGAAGGAGAGGGTAAAGCGTTCGGGCCGGCGCTGGCCGCCGGTTTCCTGCAGCACCAGCAGCGTGTAGGCGATGAAGCTCAGCGACAGCACGGTGAGGCCGAGGAAGATCGCCCGCCACGAGAACAGCACCAGCAGGCCCGAGCCGATCACCGGGGCGAACATGGTGGCGATGGTCAGGATGGCGCCGAGCACGGTCATCAGCCGGGCCGCCTCGGTGCCCGAGGCCACGTCGCGCACCATGGCGCGGGCAATGATCGGCGCCCCGCCCATCAGGCCCTGGATGAAACGGGCGACGATCAGGAAGGTGAAACTGGGGGCCAGGGCGCAGGCCAGGCTGGCCAGGGTGAAACCGCTGAGCGACAGGATCAGCGACAGGCGGCGTCCGAAAGCATCGGAAAACAGGCCCCAGAACAGCTGGCCGATGGCATAGGCGATGAAATAGACCCCGACCAGCAGCGCGCCGCGGCTGGCCTCGACCCCGAAATGGCGCGCCACCACGCCGGTGGTGGGCAGCACGATATCGACCGAGACCGCGGTCAGGGCGGTGATGCCGCCCATGAAAATGATGGTGTCGGTGCGGTCGAAGGCGGGTTTGCTGCTCATGTCTTGTCCAGTTCAAAAACGGTACGGGGCGCCCCGGCCGCGGGACGCCCCTTTTTCAGCTGGCTCTGTGACCGGCTTCAGCCAAGTTCGGCCAGCCGGTCCAGCGCCGCTTTCAGCTTGGCCTCTTCTTCCTCGCGGGCGGCCAGGTTGGCCTGGGCTTCCTCGACCACCTCCTGCGGGGCCGAGGCGGCGAACTTCGGATTGTTGAGCCGTCCGCGCAGGCCGCCCAGCTCCTTGGCCAGCTTGCCGAGGGTCTTTTCAAGCCGGGCCTTTTCGGCGCCGACGTCGATGATGTCGGCCAGCGGCAGGCCAAAGGTGCCGCCTTCGACCGCCACCGTGGCGCAGCCCTTGGGAAAGGCATCGACCTCGGCCAGGCTTTCCAGCCGGGCCAGTTTCATGATCAGCGCCTCGTTGCTGGCCCAGGCGGCGCGGCCCGACGTGTCCAGCTCGCTGACCAGAACCGGGATCTTGAGACCGGCCGGCACATGCATCTGGGCGCGGGCCGAGCGGATGTTCTCGATCACCGAGATCACCCAGTTCATCTCGCGGTCGGCATCCGGATCGACCAGGTCGGCGGGCGCGTAAAGCGGCCAGTCCTGATGCACCAGCATGCCGTCACGCTTGGCGGTGACGCCCCAAAGCTCTTCGGTGATGAAGGGCATGATCGGGTGCAGCAGGATCAGGCATTGATCCAGCACCCAGCCCATGGTGGCGCGGGTTTCCGCCAGCACGGCCGCGTCGTCGCTGTTCAGAAGCGGCTTGGAGAACTCGAGATACCAGTCGCAGACCTTGCCCCAGACGAAGGCATAGAGCGCGCTGGCGGCATCGTTGAACTTGTAGCCCTCGAGCGCGGAATCGACCTCGGCGCGGACCTTGGCGGTCTCGCCGATGATCCAGCGGTTGACGGTGGCCTTGGCCTCGGGCGCTGCCTGCGCCGGTGCCCCGGCCTCGTAGACGCCGTTCATCTCGGCGAAGCGCACCGCGTTCCAGATCTTGGTGCCGAAGTTGCGGTAGCCGGCGATGCGCTGCATGTCGAGCTTCAGCACCCCGCCGAGCGCCGCCATCGCCGCCGAGGAGAAACGCAGCGCATCGGCGCCGTATTCGTTGATGATGTCGAGCGGGTCCATCACGTTGCCGGTCGACTTCGACATCTTCTTGCCCTTGGCGTCGCGCACCAGCCCGTGCAGATAGACGGTGTCGAAAGGCACCTGATCGACCACGGCCAGCTGCATCATCATCATGCGGGCGACCCAGAAGAACAGGATGTCCTGTCCGGTGACCAGCGTCGAGGTCGGGAAGTATTTCGCCAGCTCGGGCGTGTCCTCGGGCCAGCCGAGGGTGCCGATCGGCCACAGGCCCGACGAGAACCAGGTGTCGAGCACGTCGGGGTCGCGCCACACCGGATAGACCAGTTTGGTCGGGTCCTGCGTGATCTCGTAATCGGCCAGCGCGGCGGCGAACACCTTTACCGCCTCGGCGCGGTCGGCGACCTCGACCACGGTGGCATGGTTCAGCGGCGTCGGCAGTGCGGCCTCGACATCGGCGAAAAGGTCCTTCACCTCGTCGAAACTGGCGGCGCAATGGTGGCGTTCCTCGCCCAGCAGCATGTGCTGATCGTTGAGCAGGCGGCCCATCTCGACCAGATCGAGGCAGCCGTCGCCCTCGTCGTCGTAAAAGCCGTCGCCGCTCAGGTCAAAGCCGTACCAGACCGGGATCTGATGACCCCACCACAATTGCCGCGAGATGCACCAGGGCTCGATGTTCTCCAGCCAGTGGAAATAGACTTTCTCGCCCGAGTCCGGCAGGATCTTCACCGTGCCGTCGCGCACCGCCTCGAGGGCCGGACCGACGATCCTGTCGGCGTCGACGAACCACTGGTCGGTCAGCATCGGCTCGATCACCACTTTCGAACGGTCGCCGAAAGGCTGCATGATCGGCTTGTTCTCGACCAT
>NZ_JBFJVE010000061.1:0-14122 GCF_041624275.1 Shimia sp. | reverse complement strand
GTCACCTTCAAGCCCAACACCGACGACATGCGCGAGGCGCCGGCGCTCACCATCGTCCCGGCCCTGATCGGCGGCGGTGCCGAGGTGCGGGTGACCGACCCGCAGGGCCGCAAGGAAGGCGTCGACCTGCTGCCCGGTGTCACCTGGCACGACGACCCCTATGCCGCCGCCGCCGAGGCCGACCTCTTGGTGATCCTGACCGAGTGGAACGAGTTCCGCGCCCTCGACCTCGGGCGGCTGGCGGGCGCCATGGCGGCGCCGGTCATGGCGGATTTGAGGAATGTCTATTCCGCCGACACGGCGCGGCAGGCGGGCTTTGCGACATACGCGGCGGTGGGGCGATGAAACGGGCCTTCATCACCGGCAGCGCCGGCTTCATCGGCTTTCACCTGGCGCGGCGGCTGCTGGAAGAGGGCTGGGTCGTTCACGGCTATGACGGGATGACCGACTATTACGACGTGGCGCTGAAACGGGCCCGCCACGACATCCTGAAAGCGCATGAGAATTTCGTCGCCACCGAGGCCATGCTCGAGGACATGGCGGCCCTGGGCCGCGCCGCCGAGGCCTGCCGCCCCGATGTCATCGTGCATCTCGCGGCCCAGGCCGGGGTGCGCTATTCGATCGAGAACCCGCGCTCCTATGTCGACAGCAATATCGTCGGCGCCTTCAACGTGATGGAGGTGGCGCGGGCTGAGGGGGTGGCGCATCTGCTGATGGCCTCGACCTCGTCGGTCTATGGCGCCAATACCGAGATGCCCTATGCCGAGACCCAGAAGGCCGACCTGCAGATGTCCTTCTATGCCGCGACCAAGAAGGCCAATGAGGCGATGGCGCATTCCTGGGCCCATATCCACGGCGTGCCGACGACGATGTTCCGGTTCTTCACCGTCTACGGGCCCTGGGGGCGGCCGGACATGGCGCTGTTCAAGTTCACCCGGGCGATCCTTGGCGGCGAACCGATCGACGTCTACAACCACGGCAACATGCAGCGCGATTTCACCTATGTCGGCGACCTGGTCGAGGGCATCCGGCGCCTGGCCACGGTGCCGCCCGGGACCACGCCGGTGGCGGCCTCGGACAGCCTGTCGCCGGTGGCGCCGTTCCGGGTGGTCAACATCGGCAACGGCGCGCCGGTGATGCTGGGCGATTTCATCGCCGCCATCGAAAAGGCCACCGGGCGGACCGCCGAACGCAACCTGATGCCGATGCAGCCCGGCGACGTGCCCGCGACCTGGGCCGATGCCGGGCTGGTCGAGGCCCTTGTCGGCACCCTGCCGCGCACGGCGATCGAAGACGGGGTGCGGGACTTCGTCGACTGGTACCGCGGTTGGACGCGGGCCGGGTGATGCGAAACTGACAGGGCACCGCGCATGCATGTCTTTTTCTCAGGCAACACGACCTTCAGGCACGGCCTTCGCGAACGCCAAAATTACAACATAACACCGATTATCGGCGGGGCAGCTGTCACCCCCCCTCACGGCCCCCAGACCGCCATCTTGCGGTCGATGGTCTTGCGCGACACGCCAAGGCGGCGGGCGGCCTCGGCGCGGTTGCCGTCGCAATTGTCCAGGACATGCAGGATGTGGCGCTGGATCACCAGGTCGAGATCCTCGAGGGCGCGGGCGCCGGTGACGCTGCCCGAGCCGGCGAAATCCTCGGGGAACTCGCCAAGGATCACCGAACGCTCGATCATGTTCTTCAGCTCGCGCACATTGCCGGGCCAGTCATAGCGGCGCAGCTTCAGCAGGGTC
The DNA here is from genome assembly GCF_041624275.1 of Shimia sp. Taxonomy (GTDB): domain Bacteria; phylum Pseudomonadota; class Alphaproteobacteria; order Rhodobacterales; family Rhodobacteraceae; genus Shimia. The sequence continues at coordinate 12,371 of NZ_JBFJVE010000061.1, read as the reverse complement.
TCTTCGTCCAGCTCCAGCGCCGGCATGCCCAGCATGCGCGAGAACCGCGCCATGAAGGACGAGGCCAGCTCGACGATGTCCTCGGAGCGGTCGCTGAGCGCCGGCATCTCGATCTTGACCACGTTGATCCGGTGATAGAGGTCGCGGCGGAAACGGCCGGTCTCCATCGCGCGGTCAAGATCGGCATTGGTGGCGAAGAGAAACCGCAGGTTCAGCGGAATCTCGCGCTCGGCGCCGACCGGGCGCACCTTCTTGTCCTCGAGCACCCGCAGCCAGGCCGCCTGCAGCTGGTCCGGCATCTGGGCGATCTCGTCCAGGAACAGCGTGCCGCCGTCGGCCAGCAGCAGCAGCCCCGGTTTCAGCCGGTTGTCGGCCTCGACCACGCCGAACAGTTCGGCGGCGATGCGCTCGGGGGCCATGGCGGCGCAGTTGACGGCGACAAAGGGCTTGTCGGCGCGGTCCGACAGCTGGTGCAGGTGGCGCGCCGCCAGCTCCTTGCCGGTGCCGCTGGCGCCGGTGAACAGCACCGGGGTCGGCATCGGCGCCAGCCGCGCCAGCATCTCGCGCACCGCACCAAGCGCCGGCGAGGTGCCAAGCAGCTTGCCGCGGTCGACCTCGCCCAACAGCTCGCGGCGCAGAAGCGCGTTGTCGCGGCGCAGGTACTTGCGGTCGAGCGTGCGCGCCACCGCACCGAGAATCTGGTTGGCGCGGAAGGGTTTCAGCACGAAATCGCTGACCCCGGCCCTGAGCGCGGCGATCGCGGTCTCGAGGTCGGCATAGGCGGTGATCAGGATGGTGTCGGCAAAGAACCCCTTGCGGCGCTGCTCGGTGACCCAGTCGAGCCCGGTGCCGCCGGGCATGATGTTGTCGAGGATCACCAGGTCGAAATGGGCGTCATCCAGCCGCTGCGAGGCCTCGCGCGGCGAAGCCGCCTCCTCGACCCGCTTGACGCGCGGGCCGAGGATCTTGGTCAGGAAGTTGCGCATCCCCGGCTCGTCGTCGATCACCAGGATCGAGGCGCCGGCCAGGGTGCCGCCATATTCATCGGCCTGTGTCATGATACCGTTTTAGCGCCTGTCCACGCCTAGTCCAGCCGCACGTTCTGGCCGGTCGCCTGCTCGGCGCTCGAGAATCCCATCTCGCCGAGCACGAACCAGGCCGCAAAGGCGATCACGATCATGGCGGCAAAGCCGGCTGCTATCGTCTTCATTTGCGGGCCCCCTCTTGTTCCGGCGCCGCCGGTTTCGCATCGCTGCCCCGCACCTCGTCAAGCCAGATCGAATGGTGCTGATGGGCCCAGGCTTCGTCGACCTCGCCCGAGCCCATGGCGTCAAAGGCGCCCTCCATGCCGACCGAGCCGATATAGACATGGGCGGTGACGATCATCATCAAGATGAAGGCCGCCATCGCGTGCCAGGCCTGCGCCATCTGCATCTGTTCCTGCGCCGTCATGTCGGCGGCGCGCTCTTCCAGCCCGACCATGGCCATCAGGCCCCAGTCGTTCATCATCCCGTAGATCTCGGCCAGAAAGCCCAGCCGGTAGGGGAACAGCAGCGACAGGCCGGTGATCGAGATCACCGCGCCGAAGATCACCACCGACCAGAAGATCATCTTCTGCCCGGCATTGAATTTCTTCGCCGGCGGGTGGGCGTTGCCGATGATGCCGCCGAACTGGCGCAGCCAGGTGATATCGCCGCGATTGGGGATATTGTGGATCACCCACATTACAAAGACCATCACCAGCCCCAGCATGAAGGCCCAGGCGACATTGTTGTGCACCAGTTTCGACAGCCACAGCAGGTCGGCGTTGAATTCCTTGCCGAGGATCGGCGCCAGATACTTGCGCCCGAACAGCACGAACAGCCCGGTCAGCCCCAGCACCAGGAAGGAAATCCCCAGCAGCCAGTGGCCGAAACGCTCGATGGCCTTGAAGCGGGTGACGGTGCGCCCGGTCAGCTCGCCGTCGATCGGGATGCGGCCGCGCAGCAGGTAAAAGGCCAGCAGGCCGCCGGCGGTGCCGACCACCATCCAGAAGCCCCAGATCTGCAACCGCCCCTCGCGCCAGGTCAGCCATTTCAGCCCGCCGTCGGTGACCAGCACCTTGGCCACCTCCTGGCCGCTGCTGACGGTGACGTCGGCCTTGTTGTAGCGCAGGGCGCGCCACAGTTCCGGGTCCGAGCTGCCGCCAAGCGGGCCCAGCCCCGGCGCCATCACCGCATTGCCGCCGGTATTCTCGGATCGGAAGCGGTCGTCGATGGTCTCGCCGCGCTGGCGGCGCAAAATGTCTTCAAGCGTCTGCGCCCCGCCGGTGGCGGAACGGTCGATCGCCGTTGTGTCGGAGTCCTGGGCCAATGCGGCGACCGGGAGGATTCCCGGCAGGCTCAGCAGGACAAATGTCAAAAGGGCCATGAAATGGCGCAGCATGGGTGATCCCCCAATCAGGCGTCGGTCAGGAACCGCGCCGGCGCCGGGCCGGGCGGTCGTGAACATGGAAGGAACGGCGGGGCGGAACAGGCCCGCCCCGCCGCGACGGTGTCAGCCGTCTTTCTGGTCGTAGGCGGTACCCCAGCCCCAGGCGCCCGAGCCGAAGCCGCGGGCGACCACGCGTTCACGGTAGATGGCCGACACCACGTCGCCATCCCCCGCCAGCAGGGCCTTGGTGGAACACATCTCGGCGCAGATCGGCAGCTTGCCCTCGGCGATCCGGTTGCGGCCGTATTTCGAGAACTCAGCATTGCTGTGGTTCTCTTCCGGGCCACCGGCGCAGAAGGTGCATTTGTCCATCTTGCCACGGCTGCCGAAATTGCCCGCCTGCGGATATTGCGGCGCGCCGAAGGGGCATGCGTAAAAGCAATAGCCGCAGCCGATGCACAGGTCCTTGCTGTGCAGAACGATGCCTTCCTCGTTCTGGTAGAAGCAGTCGACCGGGCACACCGCCATACAGGGCGCGTCCGAACAATGCATGCAGGCCACCGACAGCGATCGCTCGCCCGGCTTGCCGTCATTCAGGGTCACCACGCGGCGGCGGTTGATCCCCCAGGGCACCTCATGTTCGTTCTTGCAGGCCGTGACGCAGGCGTTGCATTCGATGCAGCGCTCGGCGTCGCAGAGAAACTTTGCTCTAGCCATTCTCTTTCCTCCTTACGCCGCCCAGATCTTGCAGAGAGTCGTCTTCGTCTCCTGCATCTGGGTCACTGAATCATAGCCATAGGTCTGGGCGGTATTGGTCGATTCCCCCAGCACATAGGGGTCGGCCCCCGTGGGGTATTTCGGCCGCCGGTCCTCGCCCTGGAAATGGCCGCCGAAGTGGAAGGGCATGAAGGCCACGCCCTCGCCCACCCGCTCGGTCAGCATCGCCATGACCTTGACCCTGCCGCCCTCGGGGCCTTCGACCCAGACCTGAGACCCGTCACGGATACCAAGGTTGTTGGCATCGCGCGGGTTGATCTCGACGAACATGTCCTGCTGCAATTCGGCCAGCCAGGGGTTCGACCGGGTCTCGTCGCCGCCGCCTTCGTATTCGACCAGACGGCCCGAGGTCAGGATGATCGGATAGTCCTTGCTGAAATCCTGCTTCTGGATCGAGGCATACATCGTCGGCAGACGATAGAACTTGCGGTCCTCATAGGTCGGGTAGTCGGCCACCAGATCGCGGCGCGGCGTGTAGAGCGGCTCGCGGTGCAGCGGCACCGGATCCGGGAAGGTCCAGACCACGGTGCGCGCCTTGGCGTTGCCGAAGGGGGCGCAGCCATGTTTGATCGCCACCCGCTGGATGCCGCCCGACAGGTCGGTCTTCCAGTTGGTCTTGGGCCCCGCGACCGCGTCGATTGCGGCGCGTTCCTCCTCGGTCAGGTCGCCGTCCCAGCCCAGGTCCATCAGCATCTGCATGGTGAACTCGGGATAGCCGTCCTGAATTTCCGACCCCACCGAATAGACGCCATCGGCCAGAAGGTTCTCGCCATCGCGTTCCACCCCGAAACGGGCGCGGAAGGTCAGGCCGCCCTCGGCCACCGGTTTCGACATGTCGTAAAGGTTCGGCGTGCCCGGATGCCCCATCTCGGCGGTGCCCCAGCAGGGCCATGGCAGACCGTAATAGTCGCCGTCGGCCGGCCCGCCATTGGCGCGCAGCGTGGTGCGGTCAAAGGTGTGCTGGTTGGCCATGTGCAGCTTCAGCCGCTCCGGGCTCTGCCCGGTATAGCCGATGGTCCACAGACCCTTGTTGAACTCGCGGGTGACGCTCTCGATGTTCGGCGTGTTCTCGTCGTCCATCTCGATGTTGCGGAAGAACCGGTCGGCCCAGCCGAACTTGTTGGCGAACAGGCCCATGATCTCGTGATCGGTCTTGCTCTCGAACATCGGTTCCATGATCTTTTCGCGCCACTGGAACGAGCGGTTCGAGGCCGTGACCGAGCCATAGGTCTCGAACTGGGTCGCCGCCGGCAACAGATAGACACCGTCGGTGCGGTCGTGCAGCACCGCCGAGACGGTGGGATACGGGTCGATCACGACCAGCATGTCCAGCATCTCCATCGCCTTCTTCATCTCGACCTGGCGGGTCTGCGAGTTCGGCGCGTGCCCCCAGAGGACCATCGCCCGCACCTTGTCGGGGTTGTCCATGTTGTCGGGGTCTTCCAGAACGCCGTCGATCCAGCGCGAAACCGGGATGCCGGTCAGGTTCTGCAGCGACTTTTCCTTGCCGTCGGCGCCGGTGGTCTTGGCGAACTGGCCGCTCAGCCATTCGCCATCCTCTTCCCAGACCCGCGCCCAATGGGCCCAGGCGCCTTTCGACAGCCCGTAATAGCCGGGCAGCGTGTGGCTGAGAACGCCAAGGTCGGTGGCGCCCTGCACGTTGTCGTGGCCGCGGAAGATGTTGGTGCCGCCACCCGAGGTGCCCATGTTCCCCAGCGCCAGCTGCAGGATGCAATAGGCGCGGGTGTTGTTGTTGCCGTTGGTGTGCTGGGTGCCGCCCATGCACCAGATCACCGTGCCGGGACGGTTGTTGGCCATGGTCCGGGCGACGCGGCGCAGCTGTTCACCGGGGGTGCCGGTGACGCGCTCGACCTCTTCCGGGGTCCATTTCTTCACTTCCTCGCGGATCTGGTCCATGCCCCAGACACGGGTGCGGATGAACTCCTTGTCCTCCCAGCCGTTCTCGAAGATGTGCCACAGGATGCCCCAGATCAGGGCGACGTCGGTGCCCGGACGGAAGCGCACATATTCGTCGGCATGGGCCGCGGTGCGGGTGAAACGCGGATCGCAGACGATCAGCGGCGCGTTGTTCTGCTCCTTGGCCTTCAGCACGTGCAGCAGCGAGACCGGGTGTGCCTCGGCCGGGTTGCCGCCGATGATGAAGATCGCCTTGGAATTGTGGATGTCGTTGTAGCTGTTGGTCATGGCGCCGTAGCCCCATGTGTTGGCCACACCGGCCACCGTGGTCGAGTGACAGATCCGCGCCTGATGGTCGACGTTGTTGGTGCCCCAATAGGCAGCGAACTTGCGGAACAGATAGGCCTGTTCGTTGTTGTGCTTGGCCGAGCCCAGCCAATAGACACTGTCAGGTCCGCTTTCGTCGCGGATCTTCATCATGCCGTCGCCGATCTCGTTGATCGCCTGTTCCCAGCTGATGCGCTTCCACTCGCCGCCCTCTTTCTTCATCGGGTACTTGAGCCGGCGCTCGCCATGGGCGTGTTCGCGCACGGCAGCGCCCTTGGCGCAATGGGCACCAAGGTTGAACGGGCTGTCCCAGCCGGGCTCCTGCCCGACCCAGACGCCGTTCGACACTTCGGCGACCACGGTACATCCGACCGAACAATGGGTGCAGACCGATTTCTTCAACTCGATCGCGCCGGCGGTGCCGGTGGCGGCGGCATTGGCCTGGGTCACGGTGCCGCCGGTGGCGGCAATCGCCGTCAGCCCGCCGATGGCAAGACCGGATCCGCGCAGAAAGGCACGGCGGTCAACCGAGGCGTTGGACACCTCGGAAAGGATCGAGGTCCGCTGGGGGCGTCTCGCAACCCCGTTGGTCTTTTTCCTCAACATGTTTCTCTCTCCCTTGCTTGCTCGGCGCCTGGCCGGGCTTGCTTGGTTATGGCTTTGACCTCAGGGCTGTCGGGCGTCACGCAACCAGTCGCCTTCGGTCGGTTCACAGGGCCCGGTCTCGCGGGCCATGCCGTGCTCTAGAATTTCGCCGAGGCGAAATAGGCCCGCGTATGGGCGGTGTCCTGCATCCGGTCCGATGTCAGGTCCGGCTCGGCCGCTTCGGCGGTGCCCGCCGAGGTGGCCACGGCGACTGCCGCTGCGGGCGCTGCCGTTCCGGCCAGTTTCAGGAAGTCGCGGCGCGTCGCGCCTTCTTCCTTGGTCATGAAAGCTCCTCCTCTCATGGTGGCGGTTGCCCGCCGGTTGCGGCGCGGGCTCATCCCGCGCCGAAAATCATTCAGGCCCCGCCAAGGCGGAAGGCCTCGGCCTCGATCTCCATGAAGATCCGCCCCACCGTGCCCACCGGCGCGAAAAAGACCGATTCCTTGGCGGTTTCGAGATCGGCAAAGAAATGCCCGGCCCAGGGGCCGATATGCCGGTTGAAAAAGGTCTTCTGGTTGCCAAGATCGGCCGGCGTGCCAAAGCGGCCGACGATCATCGCCCCCATCATCTCCATCAGGCTGGCGATATTGTCCTCGGGCTCGAACACCGTCTGCGACCGCGCCAGCCCGCGCGCCGCCATGTCCTGACGCAGCGTGGCCAGCGGCTTTTCGTTGAGAAAGCCGGTCAGGTAATAGCTGGCATAGGGCAGCAGCTCGCCCCGCCCGAGGCCGATGAACAGCCGGGTATATTCGCTTTCCACGGTCTTCGGCTTGGTCACCCGAGCCAGCTTGGCCAACACCCCGATGGCCTGCCCGAGATCGCTGTCATCGCCAGTGAGCCCGGCGGTCTGGTCCAGCAGCATCTGGTCCGGCGGGGCCGACAGCAGGAGGCCGAGGAAATTGTAGAGATCGGCCCGCAGGCGGTCTTCGGCAGCAATCTGAACTTGGGTGGCAGGTGTCATGTCAGTCCTTCAGGTCTCGAATTCAAAACGCATGCGGCGGGCGGGGGCGGGAACCGGATCGGCGTCGGGCAAAAGCCACGGCTCGGGCTCAGCTTCAGGCGCAGGCGCGGGCGCGGGGCGGAGGGTTTCCTGCGGATCGGTCAGATCGGCGGCAGCGGGATCATCGGCCAGCGCCTCGGCGCTCGCGGCCTGATCCGAGGCCTGATCCGGGGCCTCTGCCTCGGCCTCGACTTCGGCGTCCGCATCCGCCGTCTCCTCGACAAAGGCGCTCAGCATGCCCTTGCCGACCTGATAGGCAGTCTGAAGGTTCTCGACCACGGTGGCGCTGTCGGTGAAATCCTCGCCGTAATCGACCAGCCCGTCGAGATTGGCCAGCACCGGGTTCATCCCCCAGAGCCGCCGCAGCGCGCGGGTCTTCAGCCGTTGCGGCAGGGCAGATTTCAGAAAGGCCTGCACCTCTTCGGCGCTGGTCAGCGTGTCGGGATCGGGCAGATCGGCCTCGGCCAGCAGCTCTTCGTCGCTGCGCTCGGCCAGCGCCTGTTCCTCGGCGGCCTGTTCACCCTCGACCCGCTGGCGCTCTTCGGCAACGGCCTCGGCCTCGACGGCGGCGCGGCGACGGGACCAGAAATCGCTCATGCCAGCCCCCTCCGCGATCGCAAACCGGAAAACCGGCTGCCACTCTTCCTGCAATCGCACCGGCTGGACTGGCGCGATTGCAAACCGGAAAACCGGCAACCACTTTTCCTGCAATCGCTCATTGCATCCGCCTCCGCTTCAACTCGGGCGAAGCATAGATGTCAGCCGCCTTGCCGATGCGCGGATCGCCGATGCCGTCCTGCACCAGATCGACCCGCTTCTTGTCGCGCTTGCGTTTGACGAAAACCTCGTCCTGATGAAATTCGGCGACGAAATCATGCACCCAGGCGATCAGCCCGGCCGGCATCGCCACCTTCTCGACGATCTCTTCGCCGCTGTCGGTGTAATCCTGCGCCTCATAGGGCGAGGCGGTGACCAGCACCACCTCGAGCGGCACATCGCCCTCGGCCTCGCGCATCACCACGTAAAGGCAGGGGATCTCGGCCGACAGCCCGTGCAGATAGGCCTCGGTCTCGGCGCCGTGCAGCTCGAGCGTCGCCGTGGCGGCGTGATATTCCACCGTCTCGCCCTCGCGGCGCAGCTCGCGCCAGTCCGCCGCGCCGGCCCCGGGCAGCACCCCGGTCGCGGTCCAGACCCATGGCACCCAGCGGGTGACACCCGGAGAGCGGCGCAGGACGACGCCGACCGGCATGGTGCGGTACATCTCCGGATTGTGGATCACGGTGTTTTCTCCCTGTTGCAGACAGGATGTGCGACAGGCTTCCGCCGGGGAAGGCGTTTCTGCATACCGCCGCATTCTTTGCGCAAATCCGGACAATTTGGGCAGCCCCCCCGACGCCGCCGGGGGCGCAGGGACGAATTGTCCATTTTGACCGTTTTGGTCGGAATTGGCCGCCGGCGCGGGGCAGCGAATCACCCCGCCGATTCGCCGCTGAATTCGCCGCTCCGGCGGTGCCGGAGAGGCCGCAAAACCGGTTGTGGGCCCCCGCGAATCATGTCTAGCTTTGGGCAAATTCGCCCCCGACGGGGGGCGGAACACAGCCATTCGGACAGGGGAAAACCATGGTCAAGTCATTGATAACATGTGATTGTCTTGGGACTCAGACCCTCGACACCAAGGCCCTGGCCGAGGCCACCGGCCTTGATGTCCCGCCCGCCTGTTCGGCGCTCTGCACCACCCAGATCGACCGCGCGGCCGCCGCCCTGCAACAGGAGGGGGCAATTTTTTGCTGCACCCAGGAGGGGCGGGTTTTCGACGCTCTGGCCGAGGAACTCGACCGCCCTGCCCCGCCGCTGCTCGACCTGCGCGACCGCGCCGGATGGACCGCCGACAGCGCCCCGACACTACCCAAAATGTCCGCCCTCGTGGCCGAGGCGCTGCTGCCCGCCGCGGCGCAGAAAACCCTCGACGTGGTCTCCGAGGGGCTGTGCCTGATCCTCGGGAGCGCCGATGTGGCGCTGCCGGCGGCCGAGGCGCTGAAACAGCATCTCGGGGTCACCGTGCTGCTGGGCAGCGCCACCGAGGATCTGCCCGACAGCCGCGACTATGACGTGGTCAGCGGCCGCCTGCGCCGGGCCTCGGGCGCGCTGGGGCAATTCGAGGTGGTGATCGACGCGCTGCGCCAGCTGGAGCCCGGCGGGCGCGGCGGGCTGACCCTCGGGGCACCGCGCGACGGCGGGCGCTCGGACTGCGACATCATCCTTGATCTGCGCCGCGAAACGCCGCTGTTCCCGGCCCATGAAAAGCGCGAAGGCTACCTGCGCGCCGATCCCGGCCACCCGGCGGCGGTGGCGGCGGCGGTGCTGGCGGCCAGCCATCTGGTCGGCACTTTCGAAAAGCCGCTTTACGTGCGCGCCGAACCGCTGCTCTGCGCCCATTCGCGGGCCGGGCAGAGCGGTTGCAACCGCTGCCTGACGCTCTGCCCCACCGGCGCGATCAGCCCCAATGGCGATCACGTCAGCGTCGACCCGATGGTCTGCGCCGGCTGCGGCGCCTGTTCGGCGGCCTGCCCCTCGGGGGCGATCAGCTATGACGCCCCGGCCGTCGACCTGACCATGCGCCGGGTGCAGACCCTGGCCCGGGCCTATCTCGAGGCCGGGGGGCTCGCGCCGCGCCTTCTGGTGCATGACGCCCATGGCGCCGAGATGATCCGCCTTGCCGCCCGCCACGGGCGCGGCCTGCCGGCAGATGTGATCCCGCTCGAGATGCCCGCCATCGGCGCCTTCGGCCATGCCGAGAGTGTCGCCGCGCTGGCCGCCGGCTTTGCCTCGGTCTCGGTGATGCCGGGGCCGGGCAGCGACCGCGACGCGCTGGCCGCGCAGGTGGCGCTGGCCGGGGCCATCGGCGGGCCCGGCACCGTCGCGACCCTCGATCTTGACGATCCCGACGCGCTGTCGGATGCGCTATACGCCGAGAGCCCCCCTGCCCCGCTCGCCAGCCCGGTGCGCCCGATGGGCACCCGCCGCCAGATCACCCGTCAGGCGGCCCGCGCCCTGCATCCCGTAGCCGAGACCCTGCACCTGCCCGAGGGCGCCCCCTATGGCGCGGTGCGGGTCGACACCGGCGCCTGCACCCTCTGTCTCAGCTGCGTCTCGCTCTGCCCCTCGGGGGCGCTCGGCGACAACCCCGATGCGCCACAGCTGCGCTTTCAGGAAGATGCCTGCCTGCAATGCGGCCTCTGCGCCACCATCTGCCCCGAGGATGCGATCGCGCTGGAACCGCGCCTCGACCTCAGCGAGGCGGCGCTGAGCCAGCGGGTGCTGAACGAAGAGGCCCCCTTCGACTGTATCGAATGCGGCGCGCCCTTTGGCGTCAGGTCCACCATCGAGCGGATCACCGAGAAGCTGCGCGATCACGCGATGTTTGCCGGCGAGGACAAGCTGCGGATGATCCAGATGTGCGACGACTGCCGCGTCAACGCCCAGTTCCACGCCGCCGACAACCCCTTTCAGGGCGGCGAGCGGCCGCGCCCGCGCAGCACCGAGGATTACCTCAGCAAGCGGCGCGATCACTGATGGACAAGGGGCGCCCCCAGATCCGCCGGGACCATCCCGGCGACATAGGCCAGCACCGCCCCGAGGTCCTCGGGAGTCAGCACGACCGGATGGATCGGCGGCGGGCGGTTGCCGGGAAAGGGCGGCGTCACCCCGGTGAGCGTGGTGAAGGACGGATGCGGGTTCAGCGTGTAAAAGCCGGAAAACCGCTCCTGCCAGTCGTCAAGGCTACGCAGCACCGCAAAGCTCGGGGTCGAGCCGATGCCCGACATGCGGCTTTCATCATCGACCCGGTGGCAGCGGGCGCATTGGCCGCGCGCCACCGCATGACCCCGCGCCGGGTCGCCGTCGAATTCCTGCGCCACCGCCGTGGCCCCGCTGTCTTCGGGGGCGGTGAACAGCGCCGCGCCGCCGGGGGCAAAGCCGGTCACGGTGCGCAGCCCCACCTCCGAGGTCAGCCAGTCGGCCAGCTTTCGGCTGCCCCTGTGCTCGGGGCTGGTCAGTTCCATGCGCCAGCTGCGCCCGAGGCCCTGAAACAGCGCCACGCCGCTGTCGCCCAGCACCATGTCGGCCGGCGCGCCCGACCCCACCAGCCGCACCCGGATCTGGTGTTTCAGGCTGAAGCGCGGCAGGATATGCTTCAGCAGCCCGGTCTCGACCAGTTCGGCCGGCGCGCTCAGCCGCACCAGACGGTCGTCGGCGCCATTGTCAGCATGGCCGGCCACCGGCCACGGCACGAGAAGCAGAACCAACAGGATGCCACGCAGAAAACCCATGCCCCGACCCTAGGCAGCCTTGCGGGGCCCCGTCAATCAACCGAAAAGAGGTGAACCATGAGCGATGATTTCAACATGTCGATGCGCAAGTTCCTGAAACAGGTCGGCGTGACCTCGCAGCAGGCCATCGAAGAGGCGCTGCGCGGCGCCGACAGCGGCGGCAAGACCTATGCCGTCAAGGCGGTGGTGACCATCGAAGAGCTGGGCATGACCCATGAGGTCACCGGCGAGATCAAGGGCGAATAAGACCGTGGCACAACGCGAACAGGTCCTCGAGGCCCTGAAAACCATCGCCGACCCGGTGCGGGGCGGCGATATCGTCTCGTCCGGCGTCGTCCGGGCACTGAATACCGAGGGCAGCACGGTGCGTTTCGTGCTCGAGATCGCGCCGCAGCAGGCCGCCGCCTATACGCCGCTGAAGGAACAGGCCGAGGCGCTGGTCTCGGCGCTCGACGGGGTGGACACGGTCTCGGTGGTGATGACCGGGCACAGCGACAAGACGCCGCCCGATCTCAAGCCCTCGCGCCCGGCAGAGCCCAAGGGCCCGCAGCAGATCCCCGGCGTTGCCCGGGTGATCGCGGTGGCCAGCGGCAAGGGCGGCGTCGGCAAGTCGACGGTCTCGGCCAATCTGGCCTGCGCGCTGGCCCAGTCGGGGCTGCGCGTCGGGCTGCTGGATGCCGATGTCTACGGCCCCAGCCAGCCGCGCATGCTCGGGGTTTCGGGGCGGCCGGCCTCGCCGGATGGCAAGACCATCCTGCCGATGCGCAACCACGGCGTCACCATGATGTCGATCGGGCTGATGACCAACGAGGATCAGGCGGTGGTCTGGCGCGGCCCGATGCTGATGGGGGCGCTGCAACAGATGCTGATGCAGGTGCAATGGGGGGCGCTCGACGTGCTGCTGGTCGACCTGCCGCCGGGCACCGGAGACGTGCAGCTGACCCTGTGCCAGAAGACCCGGATCG
>NZ_JBFJVE010000060.1:0-14260 GCF_041624275.1 Shimia sp. | reverse complement strand
GGCGGCGGCCTTCTTCTCGGCGGCGATCGCCTACATGTCGGGCTCGGTCTGGCTCGGGTTGCTGGCCGGCATCGGTGCTTCTGTCCTGTTGTCGGTGCTGCACGGGCTGGCCTCGATCCAGTTCCGGGGCAACCAGCTGATATCCGGGGTGGCGATCAACTTTCTTGCCGCCGGCATCACGGTTCTGGTGGCGCAGGACTGGTTCCGCCAGGGCGGCCGCACCCCGTCGCTCGAGGGGGATGCCCGCTTTGGCCCGATCACCCTGCCGGGCGCCGAGGCGCTGCGCGAGGTGCCGCTGGTCGGCCCGCTTTACTACGAGCTGATCTCGGGGCATTCGGTGCTGGTCTATCTGGCCTTGGCCATGGTGCCGCTGACCTGGTGGATCCTGTACCGCACCCGTTTCGGCCTGCGCCTGCGCGCGGTCGGCGAAAACCCGGCGGCGGTGGACACTGCCGGCGTCTCGGTGGTCGGGCTGCGCTATGCGGCGGTGCTGATCTGCGGCGTGCTCTGCGGCATCGCCGGCGCCTATCTGGCGACCGCGCTGCAGGCCGGCTTCGTCAAGGACATGTCGGCCGGGCGCGGCTTCATCGCGCTGGCGGCGCTGATCTTTGCCAAGTGGCGCCCGTGGCAGGCGATGGGCACCTGCCTGTTGTTCGGCTTCTTCCAGGTCATCGAACTGCGGCCCGACCTGATCGAGACCCTGCTTGGCGTCAAGGTCCAGGTGCAGCTTCTCGGCGCCCTGCCCTATATCCTGACGGTGGTGATTCTGGCCGGCTTCGTCGGCAAGGCCATTCCACCGCGCGCCGGTGGCGAACCCTACGTCAAAGAGCGTTGAACTAGGTCCAAATCCGGCCAATTTTCCGGTCCAGCCGGTCGGGCAGGTTGCCACGCTGCGCTGCAACACGCTAACAGTGGGTATGCAGATATATCTTCCGATCGCCGAAGTCTCGGTCAACGCGTTTCTGCTGCTCGGGCTGGGCGGCATCGTCGGCATCCTGTCCGGCATGTTCGGCGTCGGGGGCGGCTTCCTGATGACGCCGCTGCTGTTCTTCATCGGCATTCCCCCGGCCGTCGCCGTCGCCACCGAGGCCAACCAGATCGTCGCCTCGTCCTTTTCCGGCGTACTGGCGCATTTCCGGCGGCGGTCGGTCGACCTCAAGATGGGGGTGGTGCTGCTGATCGGCGGCCTTCTGGGGGCCGCGCTTGGCGTTTTGCTGTTCAACTATCTGAAATCGCTTGGTCAGGTCGACCTGCTGGTCAAGCTTTGCTATGTCGTCTTCCTCGGTGTCATCGGCGGGCTGATGTTCATCGAAAGCCTGAACGCGATCCGCAAGTCGCGCCGCAACACCGGCCCGGTGAAGCGCAAGAACCACAACTGGATTCACGGGCTGCCCTTCAAGATGCGGTTCCGCGTCTCGGGGCTTTACATCTCGGTCATCCCGCCGCTGCTGGTCGGGCTCTGCGTCGGCGTGCTGGCGGCGATCATGGGGGTCGGGGGCGGCTTCATCATGGTGCCGGCGATGATCTATCTCCTGGGCATGCCGACCAAGGTGGTGGTCGGCACCTCGCTGTTCCAGATCATCTTCGTCACCGCCTTCACCACGCTGTTGCACGCCACCACCAACTACACCGTGGATATGGCGCTGGCAGTCCTGCTCTTGGTCGGCGGCGTGGTCGGGGCCCAGATCGGCACCCGCATCGGCACCATGCTCAAGGCCGAGCAGCTGCGCATCCTTCTGGCGATGATGGTGCTGGCGGTCTGCGGCAAGCTGGCCTTCGATCTTCTGCTGCAACCCGGCGAGCTTTATTCGCTCGGCCCGAGCGGGGGGCACTGACGATGATCCGCCTGCTCTGCGCCCTGTTCCTCATGCTGGCCGCGCCGCTTGGCGCCGAAGAGCTCGTGGACGAAGAGGTGGTTCTCGGCATGAGCCAGAACCGGGTCGCGATCACCGCCAATTTCGACGGCTCGGAGATTCTGCTGTTCGGCGCGGTGAAGCGCGAAAGCCCGATTCAGGAGGAACCGCCGCTCGAGGTGGTGGTGGCGGTTTCGGGGCCCCTGCTGCCGGTCACGGTGCGCAAGAAATCCAAGAGGTTCGGCATCTGGGTCAATACCGAAAGCGTCGATGTCGACCACGCGCCAAGCTTCTACGCGGTCGCCACCAGCAAGCCCTTCAACCAGATCATGACCTCGGTCGAGGATCTGCGCCACAAGGTGTCGATCCCGCGCATGATCCGCTCGGTCGGGGCGCCGATGACGGTCGACAACGCCCAGCGCTTTGCCGAAGCCGTGATGCGCATCCGCACCGAGAACGGGCTTTACCAGATGCTCGAGAACACGGTCACGGTAGATCAGCAGACCCTGTTCCGCACCTCGATCTCGATGCCCGCCAACCTCACCGAAGGCGATTATTCGACACGGGTCTTCCTGACCCGGGGCGGCAAGGTGGTGTCGCATTTCGAAACCACGATCGACGTGCGCAAGGTGGGGCTGGAACGCTGGCTGTTCAACCTCTCGCGGCAACAGCCGCTGATCTACGGCCTGTTGTCGCTGGCGATCGCCATCGTCGCCGGATGGAGCGCCTCGGCGGTGTTCCAGTTCCTGCGGCAGGGCGGTTAGGCGCGGATCAGCCGCGCCCGATATAGGGCATCTTGGTCGCCATCACGGTCATGAACTGGACATTCGCCTCGGGCGGCATTCCGGCCATGTGCAGAACCGAGGACGCCGCCTCGGAGACATCCATGGTCGGGTTCGGTTCGGCCTCCTGGGCCACCAGGCGGGCGTTCAGCGCGCGCACCATGTCGGTCTCGGCGTTGCCGATGTCGATCTGCCCGCAGGCAATGTCAAAGGCCCGCCCGTCCAGCGACAGGCTGCGTGTGAGGCCGGTGATCGCGTGTTTCGACGTCGTGTAGGACACCGACCCCGGGCGCGGGTTATGCGCCGACAACGAGCCGTTGTTGATGATCCGCCCCCCGCGGGGGCTTTGGCGGCGCATGTGGAAAAAGGCCTGCCGGGCACAGAGGAACATGCCGCGGATGTTGACGTTCATCACCGCCTCGAAACTGTCCAGCGGCACCTCGTCGATCGGCCCTGCGGCGCCGAAGATGCCGGCGTTGTTGAACAGAACGTCGAGCCGGCCGAAATGGTCGACAAAGGTCCGGAACACGGCCTCCATGCGCGCGGCATCGGTGACGTCCCCCGGCAGCACCAGCGCGTTGTCGCGCCCCTGCGCCAGCGCCCCGAGCGCCTCGGCCCGGCGCGCCAGCAGACCGACCCGCCATCCGGAGTCGAGAAACAGCTCGGCAGTAGCGCGGCCGATGCCCGAGCTGGCGCCGGTGATCAGAATGGTCTTCACGGGGTCTCCTCCTTCAGTTTCAGCGCTGCCGGCGCCACCCTCAGATCGTCGGTGCGCAGCGGCCCGCTGGGGCGCGACAGGCGGTTGCGCACGACCCAGATCAGGCGTTCCTGCGCCCGGGTGATGGCGACATAGGCCAGCCGCTTCCACAGGGGTTGGCCGGCTTCGACCCGGCCCATGCGCGCCGCGGCGTAAAGGTCGGGGGCAAAGACCTGCACATTGTCCCATTGCGACCCCTGCGCCTTGTGGATGGTCACCGCCGCGCCATGCAGAAAGGTCGCCCCCATGCGGGCGGCAAAGGGAATGAAGGGTTCCTCGGCATCCGGTTTCTCGATCTTGACGATCGAGGCCGCCGAGACCTGCGGATCTTCTGCCCCGACCACGTGCAGGCGCGAAAACCCGGGCTTGCGCCCCGGGCCAAGATAGACCACCTGCGCCCCCTTGATCAGGCCCCGCGCCTCGAGATCGAGCCGCTTCTTGCGGTGTTTCAGCGGCAGTTCCAGCCCGTCGCAGATCAGGGGTTCCCCTTCCAGCAGCATGTCCTCGGGCGCGTCGTGGACCCGGCGGAAGGCGTTGATCAGGCGGATACGGGTGGCATTGCGCCAGACCAGAACCGGGCTGCGCGCCATCAGGTCGACCTCGACCCGCTGGCCCCAGACCACGCGCTCGTCCCGGCGCGCCGCCGCCTCGACCATGGCCTCGAAGGCATGGAAATCGACCTCGGGGTCGGCCAGCGCATGGGCCAGATCGAGGATCGGGTTGTCGGCATCCTGACGGTGGATGCGCTGCAATTCGAAGGTCGCGCTTTTGGGCAGCGCGTCGAACACCATGGCCCCCGACTGGTTGACCGGCGCCAGCTGCGCCGGGTCTCCGAACAGCAGGAGGGTCGGGAAAATCTCCTTGAGATCGGTGAACTGCTTGTCGTCGAGCATCGAGGCCTCGTCCACCAGACCGATGTCCAGCGGCTCGTCCCGCCGTTTCCAGCCGGTGATGAAATCCGAACCGCGCAGGCCCGCCGCCGCCAAGGCGCCGGGGATCGACTTGTGCAACTCGTAAAAGGCCTGCGCCCGGGCCAGCGCCTCTTCGGTCAGCCCCTCGATCTCGGGCCTGTCGCCATTGCCGGTCAGCCAGTCGGCGATACGTTCGTATTCCGGATCATAGACCGGCGTGTAGATGATGCGGTGGATGGTGGTCGCCGGCACGCCGCGCATGCGCAGCACGCTGGCGGCCTTGTTGGTGGGGGCCAGAATGGCAAGGGTGCGCCGGTCCTTGCGGCGCTTGCCCTCGTAGTCGCCCGACACGATGTCGACCCCGGCGGCCTCGAGCTCTTTCACCAGCTGCGCCAGAAGCATGGTCTTGCCCGACCCGGCCTTGCCGATCACCGCCGCGACCGCGGTCTCGGCAGCGCGCGGCGGCGCCAGCAGCGCATCGTCAAGGTTGACCCCCGCCGTTCGCAGAAGCGTCGTGATACGATCGAAGGCATCGGCCTGATCGTGGGAAAGTGTGGGCGCGGCATCCATGGCGCGACCCTACAGCCGCCCCGTGCCAAGCGCCAGTTCCGGCGTGCAATTGGCGCCGGGCCAGCGCCATTTTCAAATCATGATCAGCCCCCGCCGCAGGGCCTGCGCCACGGCATGGGTGGTGTTCAGCGCCCCGAGCTTGGTGCGCGCCGCCTCGATATAGACGCGCAGCGTATGTTCCGAGATCGACAGCGCGCCGGCGACCTGCGCCCGGCTGTAACCCCGCGCGATCAGCGAGATCGCGTCGACCTCGCGCGGCGACAGGGCGCGCACCAGCGCCGGCATCGGGTCGGGGGCGAATTCGCGCGCCTTGCGATGCACCTCATGCGCCATCAGGATCAGGTCGCGGCGGTTGCCCCTGGCAAAGGCCCGCCAGGCCCGGTCATCGCAGCTGTGGCTGGCCGACATCAGCGCGAACTGGCCGTTGGGGCCACGGATCGGCACCGAATAGCCCTGGGTGCCGAGGCCATGTGCGATGGCGTCCTCCAGATAGGCCCGGGCCGTTTTCGACGACCAGTCGAGGCGTTTCCAGTCGGTGGGCTGGAATCTCTGGAGGCATCCGGCGACCACCGGGTCGATGCGCCGGTAGTCGCGGGCGCTGTAGCGCCGTGTCCAGGTGTCGGAAAGCGTGCCCCAGTCGAGGCGGGGGCGATCGGGGATGACCCGATGATAGGCCAGATGAGCGACGCGCAGGTCGTCCCTGAGTGCGAGAATGGCCGCCTGGCAGGCCTCAGCCGTGGGCGCGCGCGCCAGGGTCTCCAGTATGTGTGCTCTTCGCTTCTTCATCACCCCGCGCCGCCGCACCGCCCATTCCGGGCATTGCCAGGATGTCCAGCGCGGCAACCTTTCTGGTCTGTTCCAGCTGGCCCGCCAGCGCATCGAGCCCGTTCGCATGCGCAAAAACCTTCAGGTCCGCAAGGACATCGAGTATCCATTCGTATTTCATGCCAACTCTCGCCAATAGTGATTAATGAAAAGTAAATTCAATCTTAGCACGATTAAAATGCTATAAACAGCACGCATCTTTCTGTTCCCCCGAAATCGCGGGGGAGTCTTCTGCAACACTCTGATAACAGGCACCCGGATTTGAAAAACGAAAACACCCGCGGCTCGGATCCGAGCACGCGGGTGATTCGATTTGCAAAATGATCCGAGAGGGATCAGGCCTCGAGCACGTCCTCGAGCGTGCGCAGACCGGTCTTGGGCGCCTGCACCAGCACCGCCATGTTGCCCGGTTTATGCTCGTTTTTCAGCATCTTGGTATGCGCGTCCGGGATCTCGTCCCAGGTGAAGACCTCGGACATGCAGGGATCAAGACGGCGGTCCACCATCAGGCGGTTGGCCGAGGCTGCCTGTTTCAGGTTGGCGAAGTGCGAACCCTGAAGACGTTTCTGGTGCATCCACATGTAGCGCACGTCAAAGGTGGTGTTGAAACCCGAGGTGCCGGCGCAGATCACGACGATGCCGCCCTTTTTCACCACCAGGGTCGAGACCGGGAACGTGGCCTCGCCGGGGTGTTCGAACACCATGTCGACGCTGACGCCCTTGCCGGTGATGTCCCAGATCGCCTTGCCGAACTTGCGGGCCTCTTTCAGCCATTCGTTATACTCGGGGCTGTTCACGGTCGGAAGCTGGCCCCAGCAGTTGAAGTCCTTGCGGTTGATGACGCCCTTGGCGCCCTGATCGAGCACGAACTGGCGCTTGCTTTCGTCCGAGATCACGCCGATCGCATTGGCACCGGCGGTGTTGGCCAGCTGGATCGCGTAGGAGCCCAGACCGCCCGAGGCGCCCCAGACCAGAACGTTCTGGCCCGGCTTCAGCTCGTGCGGGTGGTGGCCGAACAGCATGCGGTAGGCAGTGGCCAGGGTCAGCGTGTAGCAGGCGCTTTCTTCCCATGTCAGGTGCTTGGGGCGCGGCATCAGCTGCTGAGCCTGGACCTTGGTGAACTGCGCGAAAGAGCCGTCGCCGGTCTCGTAGCCCCAGATGCGCTGGGTCGGCGAGAACATCGGGTCGCCGCCGTTGCATTCCTCGTCGTCGCCGTCATCCTGGTTACAGTGGATCACGACCTCGTCGCCCACTTTCCAGTTCTTGACCTTGTCGCCCACCTTCCAGATGATTCCCGAGGCATCGGAACCGGCAATGTGGTAGTCCTGACCATGGACGTCGAAGGGCGAGATCGGCTTGCCGAGTCCGGCCCAGACGCCGTTGTAGTTCACGCCGGCCGCCATCACCAGAACCAGCACTTCGTGGCTGTCGACTTCCCAGGTGTCCACGACCTCGACCTGGAACGACTTGTCCGGCTCGCCGTGGCGCTCGCGGCGGATCGCCCAGGCGTACATTTTCTTGGGCACATAGCCCAGGGGCGGCATTTCGCCGATTTCATACAGATCTTTTTCGGGCGCATCGTAAGGCGCGATGGCGATATCGGTATCCAGAGCCATGTTCGTCTCCTGACATTGAGCTATTGCCGCGATGCAGAATCGCGATTCCTAGACCTCAAATATCGGCGGCCTTGTAATATTGCAACCTCAATCCGGCACTTTTTGTAATTTTATGACCGAGCGAACGCAGAAATTCCCGCTGCAACTGCAAAATCAGCTCAACAGGTGGCGGATCGAGTTGGCATAGAAGCCCAGCGCGGCGGCCTGCTCGGGGTTGGCGATGTAGCAGCCGTTCTCGCGCAGAATCATCCGCCGCTGGTAAAGAGTGCGCAGGCCGACCTCGGTGGCATAGCTGAGATCATCGCGCGGCAGGTGGATATGCGCCTCTTTCAGCTTGACCACCCAGCCGGCGAATTCGGCCTCGACCGCCGAGCGCGACAGCGGATGTTCGGCGCGTTCGAGAATGGCGGCGATCATCGGCACCGGCAGAACCGGCACCACGGCCTTGATCCGCTGCATCAGTTCCTGCGCCAGCGCCTCGGTGACATCCCCCCTGCGACTGCGGGCGAACTCGGCCAGAGACAGCGGGTGGCCGAAACTGACCGCCGCATAGCCGAACTTGTGATAGCGCCCACGCAGCCGCAGCCAGATCTGCTTGAAGAAAAAGCCGACGATGACGCTGATGCGGGCGCGGAACCCCTGCCCGCCGCGCGCCAGCGCCTCGAGCAGGATGCGGTCTTCGAGCACCCGGTCGTAATTCAGCGCCACCGGCACGAAGACCACGTCGCGCGTGGTGCCGTCAAAACCGTCGGTGATGTATTTCAGCAGCCCCAGCCGGGGTTCGCGCGGCGCCCCGTCAAGCGACAGACCGCCCTCGGGGAACATCGCCTGGGTGACGCCGCCATCGGTGGCCAGACGCACATAGCGCGCCAGCACCCTGCGATACAGCGCGTTGCGCGATTTGCGGCGGATGAAATAGGCGCCCATGGCCTTGATCAGCCGCGACAGCGGCCAGACCCGGGCCCATTCCCCCACCGCATAGGCCAGCGCCGAACGCTGCGCTGCAAGATAGGTGACCAGCACGTAATCCATGTTCGAGCGGTGGTTCATCACGAAGACCACCGTCGAATCCTTGGGGATGTTCTGTAGCCCGATCTCGTCGAAATAGGCCAGCCGGACCCGGTAGAGCGCCCGGCTGAGGAACCGGGCAAGGCGAATGGCAAAGCCGAAATAGGCCGAGGCGCTGAACGAGGGCACGATCTCGCGCGCATAGCCGCGCGCCTCCTGAAAGGCGACGTTTTCGGGCACGCCCTCGGCGCGCGCATGTTCGACGATGGCAGCGGTCACGTCGGGGCTGTACATCAGCCGCTGGATCATGTCGTGGCGCCGGGCCAGCTTGAAGGGTTCGATCGGGCGTTCGAGGCGCTGGTTGAGCCGGGCCACGGCCCTTTCCATGCGGCGGCGAAAGAACCAGCGCACCGAAGGGAACAGCAGGTGGCTCGCGGCGGTGACCGCGGCAAAGAGCAGAATCAGGATAAACAGCCACAGCGGCAGTTCGACAGTCGAAGTCATCCCCGGACCCTTGCAGGACCGGGGCCGCTGGTAAATGGATTTTTTTCGAACGTCCCGGCCAAGGTCGCGCCGGCGACGGCCCCGAATCGCCCGCCCGAGGCCTGACGGTGTCTGACCGGGATCTCACCGGCGTCTGGCCCAGACCTTTCGTGCCTATGGTTCCGCCCGCCAGGGCCGCATGGCCGACGGCCAAGGGATAATTGCCGCGACGCAGCGAATTGACTTGCACATGATATTTCGAATATCTACGGTCCGACGCAATAAAATTGCCCACACGATTCAAGAGGACGATCCATGTCGCAGATGCAGAAAGACCGCCCCTGGCTCATCCGGACCTATGCCGGCCATTCCACCGCCACGGCATCGAACGCCCTTTACCGCGCCAACCTGGCCAAGGGGCAGACCGGGCTTTCGGTGGCTTTCGACCTGCCGACGCAGACCGGCTATGACAGCGATCACATCCTGTCGCGCGGCGAGGTCGGCAAGGTCGGCGTTCCGGTCTGCCACCTCGGCGACATGCGCAGCCTGTTCGACCAGATCCCGCTCGAGCAGATGAACACCTCGATGACGATCAACGCCACCGCGCCGTGGCTGCTGTCGCTCTATATCGCCGCCGCCGAGGAACAGGGCGCCGACATCTCCAAGCTTCAGGGCACGGTGCAGAACGACCTGATCAAGGAATACCTGTCGCGCGGCACCTATATCTGCCCGCCGAAACCCTCGCTGAAGATGATCGCGGATGTGGCCGAATATTGCTATGCCAACGTGCCCAAATGGAACCCGATGAACGTCTGTTCCTATCACCTGCAAGAGGCCGGCGCGACGCCCGAGCAGGAGCTGGCCTTTGCCCTCGCCACCGGCATCGCGGTGCTGGACGAGTTGAAACCGCGTGTCCCGGCCGAGGATTTCGGCCCCATGGTGGCGCGGATCTCCTTCTTCGTGAATGCCGGCATCCGCTTTGTCACCGAGATGTGCAAGATGCGCGCCTTTGTCGATCTCTGGGACGAGATCTGCCAGGAGCGCTATGGCGTCACCGACCCGAAACACCGCCGCTTCCGCTATGGCGTGCAGGTGAACTCGCTCGGCCTGACCGAGCAGCAGCCCGAGAACAACGTCTATCGCATCCTGATCGAGATGCTGGCCGTGACCCTGTCGAAAAAGGCCCGCGCGCGCGCGGTGCAGCTGCCGGCCTGGAACGAGGCGCTGGGGCTGCCGCGCCCCTGGGACCAGCAGTGGTCGATGCGCATGCAGCAGATCATGGCCTATGAAACCGACCTCTTGGAATTCGACGATCTCTTCGACGGCAACCCGGCGGTCGACGCCAAGGTCGAGGAGCTGAAGGAAGGCGCGCGCCGCGAACTGGCCAACCTCGATTCGATGAACGGTGCCATCGGCGCCATCGACTACATGAAATCGCGGCTGGTGGAATCCAACGCCGAAAGGCTCAACCGGATCGAAGGCGGCGAGACCGTGGTCGTCGGCGTCAACAAGTACCAGCAGGGCGAGGCCTCGCCGCTGATGACCGGCGATGGCGGCATCATGGTCGTCGACCCGGCGGTGGAGCAGGAGCAGATCGCGCGGCTCGAGGCATGGCGCGCTGAGCGCGACGCGGCAGCGGTGGAAAAGGCACTCGCCGATCTGCGCAGCGCAGCGCAGAAGGGCGACAACGTGATGCCCGCCTCGATCGCCGCCGCCAAGGCCGGCGTCACCACCGGCGAATGGGCGGCACAGATGCGCAGCATCCACGGCGAATACCGTGGTCCGACCGGTGTGTCGGGCTCGCCCTCGAACAAGACCGAGGGGCTGGACGACATCCGCAACGCGGTGGACGCGGTCAGCGACAAGCTGGGGCGGCGGCTGAAATTCGTCATCGGCAAGCCGGGGCTCGACGGCCATTCCAACGGCGCCGAACAGATCGCCTTCCGGGCCCGCGACTGCGGCATGGACATCTCTTATGACGGCATCCGCCTGACGCCCGAGGAAATCGTCGCCTCGGCGCTCGACACCGGGGCCCATGTCGTCGGGCTCTCGATCCTCTCGGGAAGCCATGTGCCGCTGGTCGAGGAGATGATGCAGCGGATGCGCGATGCCGGGCTTGCCGAGGTGCCGGTGATCGTCGGCGGCATCATTCCCGATGACGATGCCGAGCGGCTGCGCGCCATGGGCGTCGCCCGGGTCTATACGCCCAAGGATTTCGAACTGAACACCATCATGATGGATGTGGTGGCGCTGGTGGCCCCCAAGGCCGAGGCCGCCGAATAGGCCCGCGCCCCTGCAAGCAGCGTTGCGCAAAGCCCCGGGCCCGCTGCCCGGGGCTTTTGCCTGCGGCGCGAGTATTTGCAACGAGATGAACGGGGCCCGTTGTGCACGAGGGCCGTCTTGTTATTCTGCGCCCCTGTTGCAAGGAGCCAGAGATGACGATTCACATTGGTGCCGCCCCCGGCGACATCGCCGAAACCGTTTTGATGCCGGGCGATCCCTATCGGGCGAAATGGGCCGCCGAGACCTTTCTCGAAGAGCCACGATGCATCAACGAAGTGCGCGGTATGCTGGGGTTCACCGGCCGCTGGCGCGGCCATGCGGTGACCATTCAGGGCTCGGGCATGGGCATGCCGTCGCTGTCGATCTATGCCAATGAGCTGATCCGCGACTACGGCGCGCGGACCCTGATCCGCATCGGCTCGTGCGGGGCGATGCAGGATCACGTCAATCTGCGCGACGTGATCGTGGCGATGACTGCCTCGAGCCTGTCGACGCCGTCGCGCGGCATGTTCCGCGAGGTGAACTATGCCCCCTGCGCCGACTGGGACTTGCTGAAGGCCGCCGTGGCCGCGGCCGAGGCCAGGGGCACGCCGGTGCATGCCGGCGGCATCTATTCGGCGGATGTCTTCTATGACGAACGCCCGGATCTCAACGAACAGATGACCCGGCACGGCATCCTTGCCGTCGAGATGGAAGCGGCCGAGCTTTACACGCTGGCGGCGCGCTACGGCTGCCGGGCGCTGGCGGTGCTGACGGTAAGCGACCATCTGAACAGCGGCGCCGCCCTGCCCCCGCAGGATCGCGAAAGCAGCTTTGGAGACATGGTGGAAGTGGCGCTAGAGGCGGCCTTCGCCGAGCAGGCGGATCAGGGATAGCAGCGGCGGCGCGGGCACCCCGCTCCGGGTGCCGAACTCCAGCCAGCGCGGCAGCGCCACCGCATGTTCGAAGGGTTTCACCAGCGCGCCGCTGGTCAGATGCCGTGCCACCAGCGCCTCGTGGCCCATCAGCACCCCGGCGCCGTTCACCGCCTCTTCCACCGCAAGGGCATAAAGAGAATAGACCGGGCCCGAGACCCGGATATCGGCGCCCTGGGCGCGCAGCCATGCCGGCCAGTCGTCGCTCCAGCTTGAATCGTTCAGGCAGGGCAGCCGTGCAAGATCGCCGACCGAGGCGATCCGCGCCGCCATTGCCGGGGCGCAGACCGGGAAGATCCGGTCCTGTTCGATCCGCCGGCCGTCGCCCGGGCCGAAGAAAACCGTCAGGTCGAAAGGCTCGCGGTCGAGATTGGGCGGCTGTTCCATCGCGGTCACCGAGATCTCTGCCTCGGGCAGGGCGGCGCGCAGACCCGGCAGGCGCGGCGACAGCCACAGCTGCGCCACCGCCGGCAGGGCCGCCACGTGCAGCCGGGCCGGCCGCGCCGCCGCGCGCAGGGCCCCGATCGCCGCCCCCAGCGCATCGAAGGCGGCCTGCAACTCGGGGCGCACCGTCTGGCCCAGCTCGGTCAGAACCACCCCCTGCGCGCGGCGCTCGAACAGCGCCGCTCCGGCCCAGTCCTCAAGCTGCCTGACCTGCTGCGCCACCGCTCCGGGCGTCACGCACAGCTCTTCTGCCGCCCTGGCAAAGCCGCCGAGGCGCGCGGCGGCCTCAAAGGCACGCAGGGCATTGAGGGGCGGCCCCTTGGGGCGCGGCGGTGTCACGGCCATTCGGATACCCATAGATTTTCTAGCCCTAGTTATCATGAAAACTGGTTTGCGCAAAAGCCCGCGCCGGTGTTCGATGCTCACGACACGAGACCGGAGACCCGACATGACCCATCTTGCCCGACGAAACTGGGTGCCCGACGGCTGCGAAAGCCTGATCCAAGGCATCGCCCGGCGCACTGCCACCACCTCCAGCGAGGCGCTGCTGGACCGGATCCGGCAGCTCGCGGCCCGCAACCGTCAGATCCACGAGCGCGACTGTTTCAACCTCAACCCCGCCACCAACGTGATGAACCCGCGCGCCGAGGCGCTGCTGGCCAGCGGCCTTGGTAGCCGGCCATCGCTCGGCTACCCGGGCGACAAATACGAAATGGGGCTCGAGGCGATGGAGGAGATCGAGGTCATCGCCGCCGAACTCTGCGCCGAGGTCTTCGACGCGGCCCATGCCGAGATAAGGGTGCCCTCGGGCGCGATGGCCAATCTCTATGCCTTCATGGCGCTGGCCGAACCGGGCGACACCGTCATCGCCCCGCCGGCGGCGATCGGCGGCCATGTCACCCATCACGGCGCCGGCTGCGCCGGGCTCTACCACCTGCGCAGCCTGCCGGCGCCGATCGATGCCGAGACCTATAGCGTCGATCTGGCGGCGCTGGCGGCATTGGCCGAGCGTGAACGGCCACGTTT
Organism: Shimia sp.; assembly: GCF_041624275.1. Taxonomy (GTDB): domain Bacteria; phylum Pseudomonadota; class Alphaproteobacteria; order Rhodobacterales; family Rhodobacteraceae; genus Shimia. The sequence goes on along the minus strand of NZ_JBFJVE010000060.1, from coordinate 788 downwards.
GATCACCATCGGCGGCTCGCTCAACCTGTGCGAACACCCGGTGCGCCAGATCCGAGAGATCGCCGACTCCATCGGCGCCAAGGTGCTGTTCGATGCCGCCCATCAATGCGGCATCATCGCCGGCAAGGCCTGGAAGAACCCGCTCGACGAAGGCGCCCACCTGATGACCATGAGCACCTACAAGAGCCTCGGTGGCCCGCCCTCGGGGCTGATCGTCACCAATGACGCCGCGATCGCCGAACGGCTGGACCAGATCGCCTTTCCCGGCATGACCGCCAATTTCGACGCCGCGAAATCCGCCGCGCTGGCGGTGACCATGCTCGACTGGCGCGACTTCGGCGCCGCCTATGCGCGCGAGATGATCGCCATGGCCCGGGCCCTGGCCACGGAACTCGAAGCGGCCGGAGTGCCGCTGTTCACCACCCGCGCGGGCGCCACGCAGTCGCACCAGCTGGCCATTCGCGCCGCCACCTACGGCGGTGGCCAGACCGCGTCGCGGGCGCTGCGCAGGGCCGGGTTTCTCGCCTGCGGCATCGGCCTGCCCGAGGCCGATCTGCCGGGCGACCTCAACGGGCTGCGCATCGGCACCCCGGAACTGGTGCGCTGGGGCATGTCGGCCGCCGCCGCGCCGCGTCTGGCCGGGATGATCGCCGCCGCCCTGTCATCGCCGGACCCGGACGCGCTGGCGCCCGAAACCGCCGATTGGCGCCGCAGCTTCGAGCGGCTGCATTTCATAAATGGCTGATCTTTCTCTTGCCGGAAAATATCCCGGGGAGCGCCGCCTTTCG
>NZ_JBFJVE010000059.1:0-14393 GCF_041624275.1 Shimia sp. | reverse complement strand
TGCGGAACACCAGGTTGCCGGTCGCGTCGGCCTTCCAGGCCTTGACGATGGCGTGGTCGGCAAAGTTGCCTTCCTCCATGATGTAGTATTCCATGGCGCCGTCCGGCCCGGTGGGGAACTGCTTTTCCAGCTTGCCGTCGGCGATCACCGTGCCGACGCCGGTCTTGGTGAAGAAGCCGGGGATGCCGGCGCCGCCGGCGCGCATGCGCTCGGCCAGGGTGCCCTGCGGGTTGAACTCCAGCTCCAGCTCGCCCGAGAGATACTGGCGCATGAATTCGGTGTTTTCGCCCACATAGGACGAAATCATCTTTTTCACCTGCTTGGTCTGCAACAGGATGCCGATGCCGAAATCGTCGACACCCGCGTTGTTGGAAGCAAAGGTCAGGTCCTTGACGCCCGACTCCTTGATGGCGTTCAGCAGCAGTTCGGGAATGCCGCAGAGGCCGAAGCCGCCGGCGGCGATGAACAGGCCGTCCTTCAGCAGCCCGTCGAGCGCCTCGGTGGCATTCGCATAGACTTTATTCATGGAATTCTCCCTCAAATCCGGAATTGCTGCCGTTTCTGAAGGCGCGCCGGGCGCAAGTCAATTGAAGACCGCCAAGCGCGTATTACTACGGGAGGATATACGTAGTGCAGAACCCCGCCGGGGTGGGCGGGCTCGGCCGCTGTCTGGGGTTACTCGCTTTCGGCCGTCTTGGTGGCGGCCTTCTTGGCGCTGGCCTTCTTGGGCGCGGCCTTTTTTGCCGGTGCCTTCGCCTTGGCGGCGGTCTTGCGTTTGGCGGGCTTCTTCTTGGCCGACTTCTCGGCGATCCACTGCACCGCCTGTTCCATGGTGACATCCGCAGCCGCCACATCCTTGGGGATGGTGGCATTGACCTTTTCCCATTTCACATAGGCCCCGTAGCGGCCGTCCATGACGTTGACCGCGCCGCCGCTTTCGGGATGTTCCCCCAGTTCTTTCAGCGGCTTGGCCGCCGATCCGCCGCCGCGCCGTCCGGGATTGGCGCGTTTCTCGGCCAGCAGTTCGACCGCCCGGTTCATGCCGATTTCGAACACGTCGTTGGGGTCTTTGACATTGGCATAGACCGGCTTTGCCTCGTCGGGCAGCTGGTGCATCACATAGGGCCCGAAACGCCCGAAATTGGACGAGATCATGCCGCCTTCGGGGTGTTCGCCGATCTGACGCGGCAGGCTGAGCAGGGTCAGCGCCTTTTCAAGGGTCATCTCGTCCTTGTTCCAGCCCCGCGGCAGCGAGGCGCGCGGCGGTTTCTTGTTCTCGGGCGTCGGTTCGCCGCGCTGGACATAGGGGCCGAAACGGCCGGCCTTGAGCCAGATCTCGTCGCCGCCATCCTCGCCCAGCACCCTTTCGTCGCCATCGGCGCCCTCGCCGGCGATGGGGCGGGTATAGGTGCATTCGGGGTAGTTGCCGCAGCCGACGAAACCGCCGGTGCGCGAGGTTTTCAGGTGCAGCTGGCCCTGACCGCATTTCGGGCAGACGCGCGGGTCGCTGCCGTCTTCGCGCGGCGGGTAGAGCTGCGGCGCCAGCGCCTCGTCGAGCACATCGAGCACCTGGGTGATGCGCAGTTCAGAGGTTTCGGCAATGGCGACCGAAAAATCCTTCCAGAACCGGCCCAGCACGTTCTTGTAGTTGCGTTCCCCGGCGCTGACGTCGTCAAGCTCTTCTTCGAGGTTGGCAGTGAACTCGTAGCCGACGTACTGGCGGAAGAAGTTCAGCAGGAAGATGGTGACGATCCGCCCCTTGTCCTCGGGGAACAGGCGGTTCTTGTCCTTGCGGACATATTCGCGATCCTGGATCGTGGTGATGACACTGGCATAGGTCGAGGGGCGGCCGATGCCCAGCTCTTCCATCTTCTTGACCAGCGTCGCCTCGGTATAGCGCGGCGGCGGCTGGGTGAAATGCTGTTCCGGGGTGACGCTGCGCTTGTCGGTCCTGTCGCCCTCGGCGATCTGCGGCAGGCGCTTGTCGTCGTCGTCGACCACATCGTCGCGGCCCTCTTCATAGACCCGCAGAAAACCGTCGAACAGCACCACCTGACCGGTGGCGCGCAGGCCGACCTGGCGATCGTTGCTGGCGATGTCGACCGTGGTACGCTCGAGCCGCGCGCCCTCCATCTGGCAGGCGATGGTGCGTTTCCAGATCAGGTCATAGAGCTTGCGCTGATCCGCCTCGACGGTCTTCAGGTCGTCGGCCGTGCGCATCATGTCGGTGGGGCGGATACATTCATGCGCCTCCTGTGCGTTCTTGGCCTTGTTCTTGTAGATGCGCGGGCTGTCCGGCACGTATTCGGCGCCGTAGCGGGCGGCGATGGCGTCGCGGGTCGCGGTCACCGCCTCGGGGGCCATGTCGATGCCGTCGGTCCGCATGTAGGTGATGTAGCCGGCCTCGTACAGCCGCTGCGCGGTGCTCATGCATTGCCGCGCGCCCATGCCGAACTTGCGGCTTGCCTCCTGTTGCAGGGTCGAGGTCATGAAGGGCGCCGAGGGGTTGCGGCTGGCCGGCTTGGCCTCGACGCGCGCAACCGTCAGCTCGCGCGAGGTGATCGCCTGCACCGCCAGTTCGGCGGCGGTGCTGTTCTCGAGGCTGTATTTGTCCAGCTTTTCGCCGCCCAGCACCGTCAGCCGGGCCTCGAATTCCTGCCCGCGCGGGGTGGCAAGCAGCGCCTTGACCGACCAGTATTCGCGGGGATTGAAGGCCTCGATCTCCATTTCCCGCTCGACGATCAGGCGCAGGCAGACCGATTGCACGCGGCCCGCCGAACGTGCCCCCGGCAGCTTGCGCCAGAGGACCGGCGACAGGTTGAAGCCAACCAGATAGTCGAGCGCGCGGCGCGCCAGATAGGCATCGACCAGGGGTTGGTCGACCTGGCGCGGGTTCTGCATCGCCTCGGTCACCGCCGATTTGGTGATCGCGTTGAACACCACCCGGCTGACCGGCGTGTCCTTCTTGATCGCCCGGCGCTTGCGCAGCGCCTCTTCCAGGTGCCAGCTGATCGCCTCTCCCTCGCGGTCGGGGTCGGTGGCGAGGATCAGGTTGTTGTCTTCCTTGAGGGCGTCGGCGATGGCCTTGACGTGTTTGCGCGAATCCGTGCCGACCTCCCATTTCATGTCGAAATCGGCGTCGGGATCGACGCTGCCGTCCTTGGCCGGAAGGTCTCGGACGTGGCCGTAGGAGGCCAGAACCGTATAGTCGGAACCCAGGTATTTATTGATTGTCTTGGCTTTTGCCGGGGATTCGACGACGACGACTGGCATGAAATTTCCTCTCGACTCTGGGCGGCCGTTATGGCGGCGGAAAATGTGGTGTGGAAGAGGCAAATGTCAATGCGGGGAAATTTCGCCTGTGGTAATTTTAACGCGATCGGCGATTGTCAGCCGCAGCCGAAGGGGCCGCCCATGCGAATTCTTGCCGCGGTTCTCATGCTGTTTTCCGGCGTTGGTTCGGCCGCCGAATGGCGCGAGCCGCCAAGGGGCAGCGCGACCCGCGGCGCGATGATGGATGCGCTGCGCCCGCATGCCGAATGGCTGCTCGGGGCGCCGGTCGAATTCGTCGTGCGCGAGCTGCGCCAGTCCGGGGATATTGGCTTTGCCAGCCTGGTGGCGCAGCGTCCGGGCGGCGGCCGGATCGACATCGCCGCCACACCGGGGTTTCGCCGGGGCGAGGTTTTCGACGGCCCCGGGGATGCTAGGGAATTCCACGTGCTCTACCGCAGGTCCGGCGCGACATGGGTCGCGGTGCACTGGTCGTCGGGGGCGACGGATGTGTGGTTCTCCTGGGCGCCGCTGTGCCGCCAGTACCGCCCGGTGATCGCCGAAGTCTGCGGCGGGCAATAACGCGCCGCGCGCGGGGATGGGCGGGAATGTGTCACCGCCGGGTCAGTTGCGCGCCACGAGCCCCCCGGCCTGGCGGGCGATCTTGCCGGCAATCTCGAGATCGGTCAGCACCGGCGCGACCCGGGCGGCGGGAACCGCGAGGTCGCGGATCAGCTGGTCTTCGGCCACCGGCGCCGGGCCAAGGCGGTCAAGAATGCGCATATGCAGCCGCGCGGTCTCGCGCAGGCCGCCTTCGCCGGGTGGTGGTGGCGCGGCCGCAGCGGGCGCGTCTTCCAGCGGCAGGGCCGGCTGGCTCGGCACCGGGTCTCGCGCCGGGCCGATGGCGTCGATCACGTCCCGCGCGCCGCGCACCAGCGCCGCGCCGTCACGGATCAGCATGTTGCAGCCGGCGGCGCGGGCGTCGAACGGATGGCCGGGCACCGCCAGCACGTCGCGCCCCTGATCGAGCGCGTCGCGGGCGGTGATCAGGCTGCCCGAGCGCCCGGCGGCCTCGATCACCACCACCGCCCGGGCCAGCCCCGAGATGATCCGGTTGCGGGCCGGGAAATGGCGGCCACGGGGGGAGGTCGCCATGGGCTGTTCCGACAGGCACAGGCCCTGCGCCACAAGGCTGTCGGCGAGGGCCGCGTTCTCGGCCGGGTAGACCACGTCGACGCCGCCGGCCATCACCGCGATGCTGCCGCCTTGCAGGCTGGCCAGATGCGCCGCCGTGTCGATGCCGCGCGCCAGCCCCGAGACGATCACGAAACCGGCCTCGCCGAGGTCGGCGGCCATGGCGCGGGCCATGCGCTGCCCGAGGGAAGAGGCATTGCGCGCGCCGACCAGCGCCACCGCCGGACGCCCGGCAAGGTCGATCCGCCCGCGCGCCCAAAGAAGCGGCGGCGCATCGGAGATTTCCGCCAGGGCCGGCGGGTAATCGGGGTCGGTCTTCAGGATCAGCCTGGCGCCGGCCGCCGCGCCGCGCCGCAGTTCCGCCTCGACCCGGTCGGCCGGGCAGATGGTGTAATTGTCCTCGCCGGCCTCGCGGGCGATGTCGGGCAGCGCCTCGAGCGCCGCCGCGGCGCTGCCGAATTCCGCGATCAGCCGGTGGAAAGTGGCCACGCCGACCCGGCGCGAGCGCATCAGGCGAAGCCAGGAGAACCGTGTTTCTTCCATGGTGGGGTGGAGTTGGGGGTGCGTGGAAGAAATGTGGGGTCCGGTCATCCGTGGCTTCGCCTTTCTGCACAGCCAGATGTAGCGCGTTACTGGTTAACGGCCCGTAAACCACGTTGCGGTTTTTTTGCCCCGCCCGCGGCGGCTCACGAGGCCGAGCCGCCCACCGTCAGACCGTCGATCAGCACCGTCGGCTGGCCGACCCCCACCGGCACCCATTGCCCGGCCTTGCCGCAGTTGCCCATGCCGGGGTCGAGCGCCATGTCATTGCCAAGCCCGAGGATCTGCTGCATCGCCGTGGCGCCGTCGCCGATCAGCGTCGCGCCCTTCACCGGCGCGCCGACCTTGCCGTTCTGCACCCGATAGGCCTCGGTGCAGGAGAACACGAACTTGCCGTTGGTGATGTCGACCTGTCCGCCGCCGAAGCCGACCGCATAAAGACCGTCCTTCAGCGAGGTCAGCAGGTCTGCCGGATCGCTGTCGCCGCCTCGCATGAAGGTGTTGGTCATGCGCGGCATCGGCGGATGGGCATAGCTTTCGCGGCGTCCGTTTCCGGTCGGCGCCACGCCCATCAGCCGGGCGTTCTGCCGGTCCTGCATGTAGCCGCAGAGAATGCCGTCCTCGATCAGCACGTTGCGCGCCGAGGGCGTGCCCTCGTCATCCACCGTCAGCGAGCCGCGCCGGTCGGGCAGGGTGCCGTCGTCGATCACCGTCACCCCCGGCGCCGCCACCCGGTCGCCGATACGGCCGGAAAACCGCGAACTGCCCTTGCGGTTGAAGTCGCCCTCGAGCCCGTGGCCCACCGCCTCGTGCAGCAGGATCCCCGGCCAGCCGGGCCCGAGCACGACCTGCATCGGCCCGGCGGGGGCGGGCACCGCGTCGAGATTGACCAGCGCGATGCGCAGCGCCTCGCGGGTCTTGGCCTGCCAGTCGGCGGGGTCGATCAGGCCCAGCGGCCCGAGACGTCCGCCGCCGCCGGCCGAGCCGCTTTCGCGGCGCCCGTCCGCTTCGACGATCACCGAGACGTTGAGCCGGGTCATCGGGCGGGTGTCGGTCAGTTCGGTGCCATCGGGGCGCAGGATCACCACCTCTTGATGCGAGGCCGCCAGCGTCGCCGAGACCTGCACCACGCGGCGGTCCAGATCGCGGGCAAAGGCATCGATCTGGCGCAGGGTCTCGATCTTGACCGGCAGCGGGGCGCCGGCGATCGGGTCCTCGTCCGTATAAAGGCGGCGCCCGGCGGCCGCAGGCGATGCCGCCAGCGTGCCGCCGCCGTTGCCGACCGCCAGCCGCGCCGTGTCCACCGCCCGGATCAGGGCGGCTTCGGAAATCTCGGAACTGTGGGCATAGCCCGAGACCTCGCCGCGCACGGCGCGCAGGCCGAAGCCTTCCGACGCGTCGTAGGACGCGGTCTTCAGCCGGCCGTCGTCGAAGACCAGCGCCTCGGCGCGCCGCCTTTCCAGAAACAGCTCGCCATCATCGGCGCCCGCCGTGGCATCGCGCAGCCGCGCCAATGCCACGCTCCGCTCCAGCTGCGCCTCGAAAGGGCAGAATTTGATCTGCATCATATGGATTTCCTCTTCGAAATTTGATCTAAGTCAAAAAAAGCGTCCATCCAAGGTGGTCTGCTTCTTTATTTGGCTGCCAGAATATGGTTTCTATGCAGCGATACAACCGCGGGAAATCGCCCTCCGGGGCGTTTTTTTGCAACCAGAGAACGTGAACACTACCGCAACCGATCAGGGTGAACTATGCGAATTCTAATGAAAATCCTGGGTCTTCTTGCTGTCGGCACGGCGCTGCCGGCCTATGCACAAGAAGTCGAGGTGATTGGCAAGCCCAAGGACGGGCTCATGGGCTGGCAGCCGGCCGCCACCGAACTGGCCCGCGACCTGCAATCGCTGGATCAGATGATTCTGGTGATCATCACCGCCATCGTGCTTTTCGTGGCAGCCTTGCTGCTTTTCATCTTCATTCGCTACAATCGGCGGGCCAATCCGACGCCTGCGACATTTACTCACAACACGCCGATCGAGATCGCATGGACCATCGGCCCGATCCTGATCCTGGTGTTCATCGGTGCCTTCTCGCTGCCGGTGCTGTTCAAGCAGCAGGAAATTCCCGAAGCCGACATCACCATCAAGGCCACCGGCTACCAGTGGTACTGGGGGCATGAATATGTCGATCACGGTTTCGCCTTCGACAGCTTCCTGCTGGCCAAGGACGAGCTGGAAGAAAACGGCTATCAGCCGGATGAATACCTGCTGGCCACCGACACCCAGGTCGTGGTGCCCTCGGGCAAGACCATCGTCGTGCAGGTGACCGGCGCCGACGTGATCCATTCCTGGACCATCCCGGCCTTCGGCGTGAAGCAGGACGCGGTGCCCGGCCGCCTGGCAGAACTCTGGTTCAAGGTCGACGAGGGCATGGAAGGCATCTACTTCGGCCAGTGTTCCGAACTTTGCGGCAAGGACCACGCCTATATGCCGATCACCGTCAAGGTGGTCACGCAGGCCGAGTATGAAGCCTGGCTGACGGGGGCGATCGAAGAATACGCCGGTGACATGTCGACCCGGCCCGCGGTCAAGCTGGCAGCGGCAACCCAGTAACCAGTAGGATGAGTAGGGCGGGGGGTGCCCCGCCCGTGCAACGGGACGGATCATGAGCGACGCAAGCATCAATACGCAAGCCCAGCCGCAGGAGGCCGGATTCGGCGATTATTTCGCCCTGCTGAAACCGCGTGTCATGTCGCTGGTGGTCTTCACCGCGCTGGTCGGCCTTCTGGCCGCGCCGGTCGATGTTCATCCGGTGATCGCATTCTCTTCGATCCTGTTCATCGCCGTCGGCGGCGGCGCCTCGGGGGCGCTGAACATGTGGTGGGATGCCGATATCGACGCGGTGATGAAACGCACCCGGTCGCGGCCCATCCCCTCGGGTCGCGTGACTCGTGACGAGGCCTTTGCCATCGGCATCACCCTGTCGGTCTTTGCCTGCATCATGCTGGCGCTGGCCGCCAATATCTTTGCCGGCGCGCTTCTGGCCTTCACGATCTTCTTTTACGTGGTGATCTACACCATGTGGCTGAAACGCTGGACGCCGCAGAACATCGTCATCGGCGGCGCTGCCGGGGCGTTTCCGCCGATGATCGGCTGGGCCGTGGCCACCGGCGGCGTGTCGGTCGAGAGCATCCTGATGTTCACCCTGACGTTCATGTGGACGCCGCCGCATTTCTGGGCGCTGTGCCTGTTCATGAAATCCGACTACAAGGACGCCGGCGTGCCGATGCTGCATGTCACCCATGGCCGCCGCGTCACCCGCAGTCACATCCTGGTCTATACCACCCTGCTGGCGATCGTCGCCATCGGCATGGCCTTTACCGGAGTTGGCGGCCCGATCTATCTGTGCGTGGCGCTGGTCCTGAACGGGCTGTTCCTGGCCGGGGCGATCGCCATCTGGCGCCGTGACGAGGCAGCGGCCGAGGCCGACAACTACAAGCGCGAGAAATCCTTCTTCGGTCTCTCGCTGCTGTATCTTTTCCTGCATTTCGGGGCAATTCTGGCCGAGGCCACGCTGGCCCCCTTCGGCCTCGGAGGCTGGTAAGCGATGGGTTTTCAGGTTGAACACGAGCTGCACAAACGCCGCCTGGGCCGCAATGTCGGGGTCGGGCTGGTGCTGGTCGGATTCATCGTCATCGTCTTTGGCCTGACCGTGGTCAAGGTGACGCGCGGCGACTACGAACCGGCCCAGGCGAGGATCGAGAACTGATGGCGCTGGACCGGCAAAGAAAGACCGTCGCCAAGCTGGTGGCCGTGGTGGTGACCATGGGCGCGCTGGCCTGGGCCTCGGTGCCCTTCTACGACTGGTTCTGCCGGGTCACGGGTTTCGGCGGCGCCACCGGCGTGGCCGAGGCCGGTTCTGACGTGATCCTCGATCGCAGCGTCAAGGTGCGTTTCGACGCCAGCAAGGCGCGCGACATGCCTTGGGAGTTCAAGCCTGTGCAGCGCCAGATGGAGATCCGCATCGGCGAGACCGGGCTGGCCTTCTACGAGGCCTACAACCCGACCGACCGGCCCGTGGCCGGCTCGGCCAGCTACAACGTCGCGCCCTATGAGGCCGGCGGCTTCTTCACCAAGATCGACTGCTTCTGCTTCGAAGAACAGGTGCTGCAACCGGGCGAACGGGTGACCATGCCGGTGTCCTTCTATGTCGACCCCGAGATCGTCACCGACCGCGATGCCAAATACGTGCACAGCATCACCCTGTCCTACACGTTCCACGAAATCGACCTGCCGCAAGAGACCGCGTCCTTGTCGCAGCCCGCAGAAACCGAAGTTAACTAAAAGCCTTCCAACGAGGGAAAGACCAAAATGGCGCATGCTAAAAACCACGATTACCACATTTTGCCGCCGTCGCTCTGGCCGCTCCTGGGCTCCATCGGCGCCTTTGTCATGCTGTTCGGAGCCGTGCTCTGGATGAAAAGCATCACCCCCTACATGTTCTTCATCGGCCTGGCGCTGGTGCTTTACGTCATGTACGGCTGGTGGGCCGAGGTCGTCGCCGAGGGCAATGGCGGCGTCGATCACACGCCGGTGGTCCAGATCGGCCTGCGCTATGGCGTGGTCTTGTTCATCATGTCCGAGGTGATGTTCTTCCTGGCCTGGTTCTGGACCTTCTTCAAACATGCGATGTACCCGATGGGCCCCGAAAGCCCGGCTGTCGACGGTGTCTGGCCCCCCTCCGGCATCGAGACCTTCGATCCCTGGCACCTGCCGCTGATCAACACGCTGATCCTCTTGTGCTCGGGCATGGCGGCGACCTGGGCGCACCACGCGATCGCCCATGAGAACAACCGCAAGGACATGAAATGGGGTCTGGTGATCGCGATCGCGCTCGGCATCCTGTTCACCGGTTTCCAGGCCTATGAATACAGCCATGCCGCCTTCGGCTTCTCGGGCAACATCTATGGCGCCACCTTCTTCATGGCCACCGGCTTCCACGGCTTCCACGTCATCGTCGGCACCATCTTCCTCGCCGTCTGCCTGCTGCGGCTGATGGCCGGTCACTTCACACCGGAAAAACACGTCGGCTTCGAGGCCGCCGCCTGGTACTGGCATTTCGTCGATGTCGTCTGGCTGTTCCTCTTCGCCGCCGTCTATATATGGGGCGGCTGAGCCTTTGCGGTTGAACTGCCGCAACCGATAAGCAAGAAACAGATCGCGGGTGGCCAGGCTGCCCGCGATTTTCCGTTTCAAGGAGCCCCGCTTGACCCGCCTGATCCTGCCGATCGTCTTTGGAATCGTCGGTACCGCCATTCTCGTGTCGCTGGGCAACTGGCAGATGCGCCGCATGGCCGAGAAAGAGACCTTTCTGGCCGCCATCGACGCCCGGATCGGCGACGCGCCGGTTGCCATTCCGGCCCTGCCGGACCCCGAGGCGGACCGGTTTCTGGCGGTGCAGGCCGAGGGCCGGATCACGGGGCAGGAGCTGCATGTATTGGTCTCGGTGAAAAAGGTCGGGGCAGGCTATCGCATCGTCTCTGCCTTCGAGACCGATGGCGGGCGGCGCATCATGGTCGATCGCGGCTTTGTCGCAACCCCGGACAAGGGGGCCGCGCGCTATACCGGTCCGCTGACGGTCACGGGCAACCTGCACTGGCCGGACGAGATCGACAGCTACACGCCGGCAAACGACCTTGCCGCGAACATCTGGTTCGCCCGCGACGTGCCGACCATGGCGGCGGCGCTCGGCACCGAACCGATTCTGCTGATTGCGCGGAAGCTGTCGGAAAATGACAGCGGCGTGACGCCGCTGCCCGTCGACAGTTCTGGGATTCCCAACGATCACTTGGAATATGTGGTCACCTGGTACGGTCTGGCGATTGTCTGGGTGGCGATGACGCTTTATTACCTGCGCCAGACTTTGAAACGCGCGCGCAAGAACGAAAAGGCCTGAGACCCGTGAAATACATCTCGACCCGTGGCAACGCCCCGGACCTCACCTTCGAAGATGCCATGCTGACCGGGCTGGCCCGGGATGGCGGCCTTTATGTGCCCGAGACCGTGCCGACGCTGTCGCGCGACGAGATCGCGGATCTTGCGGGCCTGTCCTATGAAGAGATCGCCTTTCGGATCATGCGCCCCTTTGTCGGCGATGCCTTCACCGACGACGAGTTCCGGGGCATCATCGCGCGCGCCTATGCCGGCTTTCGCCACGACGCCCGCGCGCCGCTGGTGCAGCTGGGGCCGAACCATTTCCTGATGGAGCTGTTCCACGGCCCGACGCTGGCCTTCAAGGACTTTGCCATGCAGCTCATCGGCCAGCTGTTCCAGTTCTCGCTGGCGCGCCGGGACGAGCGCGTCACCATCGTCGGCGCCACCTCGGGCGACACCGGCTCGGCCGCCATCGAGGCGTTCCGGGGTCTGGATAATGTCGATGTCTTCATCCTGTTCCCGCATGGCCGAGTCAGCGACATCCAGCGCAAGCAGATGACCACCCCCGAGGATGCCAATGTGCATGCGCTGGCGATGGATGGCGATTTCGACGACTGCCAGGCGGCGCTGAAGGACATGTTCAACGATTTCGACTTCCGCGACGGGGTGAAACTGGCCGGTGTGAACTCGATCAACTGGGCCCGCGTGCTGGCGCAGGTGGTCTATTACTTCTCGACCGCCGTCTCGCTGGGCGCCCCGCACCGCAGCATTTCCTTTACCGTGCCCACTGGCAATTTCGGCGATATCTTCGCCGGCTACATCGCCAAGAAGATGGGTCTGCCGATCGACCGGCTGGTGATCGCCACCAACCAGAACGACATCCTGCACCGCACCATGCAGACCGGCGCCTATACCAAAGAGGGCGTGACCCCGTCGATCAGCCCCTCGATGGACATTCAGGTGTCGTCGAACTTCGAACGCGCGCTGTTCGACGCCTATGGGCGCGACGGCAAGGCGGTGGCGCAACTGATGGACGAGCTGAAATCCGGCGCCTTCGCCATCAGCCAGGGGGCGATGGAAACCCTGCGCGATCACTTCGACTCGGGGCGCGCCTCGGAAGAGGAAACCTCGGCCACCATCGCGGGCGCCTTTGCGCGCACCGGAGAAGTGCTTTGCCCCCACTCGGCGGTTGGGGTAAAGGTGGCCGACGAGCATCTGGGCGCGAGCCCGATGATCACGCTGGCGACGGCGCATCCGGCCAAGTTCCCCGACGCGGTCGAGGCCGCGACGGGCGCACGCCCCGGCCTGCCGCCGCATATGGCGGACATGATGGAGAAACCCGAGCGCGTCACGCGGGTGCCCAATGATCTGGAGCACCTCAAGACCCTCATCAAACAGCGGATCGCCGCACGTTGAGCACCAGACAGCACACTCTTTCCAACGGCTTTCGCATCGTCACCGAGCATATGCCCGGCCTTGAAAGCGCCTCGATCGGAATCTGGGTCAATGCCGGGGGGCGCCACGAGCGCCAGCCCCAGAACGGCATTGCCCATTTTCTGGAACATATGGCCTTCAAGGGCACCAAGCGGCGCAATGCGCTGGAGATTGCCGAGGCGATCGAGAATGTCGGCGGCTATATCAACGCCTATACCAGCCGCGAGGTCACGGCCTATTACGCGCGGGTTCTGAAGGGCGACGTGGCGCTGGCGCTGGACGTGATCGGCGACATCGTCCTGAACCCGATCTTCGATCCGAACGAGATCGAGATCGAGCGCGGGGTGATCCTGCAGGAGATCGGCCAGTCGCTGGACACGCCCGACGACGTGATTTTCGACTGGCTGCAAGAGCGGGCCTATCCCGATCAGCCGATCGGCCGCACCATCCTTGGCGCCGAAGAGCGGGTGCGCGCCTTTGGTCGCGCCGACCTGGCGCTATTCGTTTCCGAGCATTACCGCCCTGAACGCATGATCCTGGCCGCCGCCGGGGGCGTCGATCACGATCAGATCGTGCGCCTGGCCGAAGAGATGTTCGGCCACATGCAGGGTGCCCCGGTGCCCGGTTTCGACGCGGCGCGCTTTCAGGGCGGTGAATACCGCACCGAGAAAAGCCTCGAGCAGGCGCATTTCGCGCTGGGGCTGGAAAGCCCCGACTACTGCCACCCCGACATCTATACCGCGCAGGTCTATACCACGGCGCTGGGCGGTGGCATGTCGAGCCGGCTGTTCCAGGAAATCCGCGAGAAACGCGGGCTGTGCTACACGATCTATGCCCAGGCCGGGGCCTATGCCGATACCGGCATGACCACCATCTATGCCGGCACCTCGGGGGCGCAGGTGGCAGAGCTGGCCGAGATCACCATCGACGAGCTGAAACGCGCCGCCGAGGACATGAACCCGGTCGAGATCGCCCGCGCCCGCACCCAGATGAAGGCCGGGCTGCTGATGGGGCTGGAAAGCCCGTCGAGCCGGGCCGAACGTCTGGCGCGGATGCTGGCGATCTGGAACCGCGTGCCGGGGCTGGGGGAAACCGTCGAGCGTATCGATTCGGTCAGCGACGACGACGTGCGCCGCTTTGCCGAGCATATGGCGGTGACGGCGCGGCCGGCGCTGGCGCTATACGGCCCGGTCAGCCAGGCGCCCGACCTCGCGACCCTGCAGGAGCGCCGGGCCGCCTGATGCTGTGGAACCGTCGGAAGGTCCGGATCGAAACCGAGAGGCTGACACTGCGCTCTCCGGTTCATTCGGACTTTCCCGACTGGAGCGCGCTGCGCAGCGAGAACGCAGATTTCCTGGTGCCCTGGGAGCCGGCCTGGTCGGCCGATCACCTGACCCGCAAGAGCTTTGCCAACCGTGTCCACTGGGCGCAGCGGTCGGTGGCCACCGGCACGGCGGTGCCGCTGTTTCTGGTCCGGCGCGCCGACCGGGCGCTGCTGGGGGCGATCACCCTCGACAACATCCGCCGCGGTCCGGCGCAATCGGGTACCCTCGGCTATTGGATCGCGCGGCGGTTCTCGCGACAGGGCTACATGCGCGAAACCATCGAGGCGGTGGTGCACCATGCCTATGTGCAGATGGATCTCAGCCGCATCGAGGCCGCCTGCCTGCCCGAGAACGTCGCCTCGCGCGGGGTTCTGGAAAAGGCCGGCTTCAAATACGAGGGCGTGGCGCAGAGCTATCTTCAGATCAACGGGCGCTGGCGCACCCATGTGCTATATGCCGCCCTGCGCAACGATCGCCGCGGCCGCACTCTGGTCGGGCAGGCCTGAGCCGTCCCGGGGCGCGCGCGCATCGCCGGTTTTTTGAAATTTATTGCGGCTTTGAACTTGGCGGGCCTTGACGTTCATTTTTCTATCAAATATCTGGAAATCCTGCTGAGCGGGCGTTGTGTAGTGGTAAGACCTTAGCCTTCCAAGCTAATGACGCGGGTTCGATTCCCGCCGCCCGCTCCAGTAAATCCCCC
>NZ_JBFJVE010000058.1:0-14611 GCF_041624275.1 Shimia sp. | reverse complement strand
CGCGATGTCGAGATTGGTGCCAAGGGTCACGCTGCCGGTGTCGGGTTCCAGCGCGCCGGTCAGCATCTTCAGAAGCGTCGTCTTGCCCACGCCGTTGGGTCCGACAAAGGCAACACGGTCGCCGCGCAGCACCCGCAGCGAAAACGGCTTGAGGATGATCTTTTCGCCAAAAGCCTTTGAAATCCCCAGCGCTTCGATCACCCGCTTGCCCGAGGCCTGGCCCGGGTCGAGCGCCATGTCCGCGGTGCCCTGCCGCCGGATCTGCGCAGCGCGCTCGGCCCGCAGCGCCTTGAGCGCCCGCAGGCGGCCCTGGTTGCGGGTGCGGCGGGCCGAGATGCCCTCGACCGCCCAGCGCGCCTCGGCCCGGATCTTGCGGTCGAGCTTGTGGCGCGTCTCGTCCTCCTCGGCCCAGACCTTGTCGCGCCAGTCCTCGAAACCGTCGAAGCCCTGCTCGCGCCGCCGCACCACGCCGCGATCGATCCACAGCGTCGCCCGGGTCAGCGCGCGCAGAAACGCCCGGTCGTGGCTGATCAGCACGAAGGCCGCGCGGCTGGAGCGCAGGTGCTCCTCCAGCCAGCCGATGGCGGTGATGTCCAGGTGGTTGGTGGGCTCGTCGAGCAGCATCAGCGCCGGTTCCGCCGCAATCAGCCGCGCCAACGCCGCGCGGCGCCGCTCGCCGCCGCTGGCCGCGGAGACTGGCGTCGCGGGGTCGAACTTCAGCCCCTCGGCGGCCTTGTCGATCCGGTACTCCTCGCCTGCCGGCAGGCCGGCGGCGGCGAAGTCGCGCAGGGTGGCGAAGCCGGACAGGTCGGGGTCCTGCTCCATGTAGCCCACGGTGGCGCCCGGCGGCGTGACGACCGCGCCGCGGTCGGGCTCCACCAGCCCGGCCATCACCTTCATCAGCGTCGACTTGCCCGATCCGTTGCGCCCCACCAGCGCCACCCGGTCGCCGGGCTGCACCACGAGATCGAGCCCGTCGAATACCGGATCACCGCCGAAAGTCAGCGAGATCGCGTTCATTTGTAACAAGGGTATGCGTGCCATGGCACGGGGCTACCTGTCGCGAAAGCAGGCGTCAACCATGCTTTCTCTTGCCCGAAATATCCCCGCCGGAGGCCTTGAATCTTCAGGCCGCCAGAGCGCGCAGAAGCCGCTTGCGCGCAGCCGGAATCGCCCCCACCTCGAGGCCGGTGAAGACATGCAGCGTGTCAAGCTGGCGGTCCACCACCGCATGGTCGCTGACCCAGCCGCCCATCATCAGATAGCTGCGCAGCAGCGGCGGCATGTGACGCTGGGCGCGTTTCGGGTCCGGCGCGCGGCGCGGACCGGCGGCAAAGCGGACCACCTCGGCGGCCCGGATGCCCGGCCGCCAGCAGCGCGGCGCCAGGTGCCGCTCGCGCAGCAGGGCCAGCGCATCGGCATAGAGCGATGCGTCGGTGCCCCGAAAAGACGAGCAGCCGAACAGCATTTCAACCGCGTTTTCATCGACATAGGCCGTCAGACTGCCCCAGGCGGCGCGCAGGATGTCGGGATCGTGCCGGTCGGGGTCGATGCAGAATCGCCCGACCTCGGCCATCGGCCCGGCGAAACCGCCGAGGGCGCCAAGGTCGTAGAACTGCGCCGAATAGCTGCGTCCGATGTCGCCGCCATCGCGCAGCGGCAGGATGCGGAAACAGCAGACCGGGCCGCCGCCGCCGCCTTCCTCGACCAGGAAATGCCGGCACAGGGCGTCGTAACCGTCGCTGTCGAGCCCCGCATCGGTCGCGCCGCGAAAGGCCCGGTGCCGCAGCCGCTGCGCGGCCAGAAGATCCTCGCGGCTGTCGGCGATACGCACCCGGTAGCGGCCCGGCATCGGTGTCATGGCGCACTCCATGCGGTGGTTTGCGCGTCCTTATAGGATGAAAACCGCGACAGGCGCATGACAAAAGGCACGCGCGGCGGCGAAATCACAGATCGGGGCTGAAATTGCCGATTCCCTTGAGCAGCTGGTGCAGGATGCTGATCGTCTGGATGTCGTTGTCGGTCACGCGCCGGGTCAGCGGCACCACCTTGCCGTCCTCGAGCGCGTATTCCTCGACATTGCGCACCAGGCCGCGGCCGTCGAAGGTGATGGCGACCATGCGGCGGCTGACCACCTTGGGCTTGCTGGCGCCGAAATGGCGCACCTGGGTGCGCACGTAGTAATAGCCGCTTTCGTCCAGCACGCCCGAGGCCGAGGGCGAGCCCACCGCATCGATCACGCTGTCGCGGGTGTCGACACCCACCGTGATCTTTTCAAGGTCTTCGGGCAGCGGCACGTAGCCGTGGTTGCGGATCTGGGCCGTACAGGCCACCGCCAACAGAAGGCAGGCACCGACTGCCGCTGTTTTCATGCGTTTCGCTCCGACCATGGTAACTGCCCTCTTGCCTTGGCGTGTGGCGCCTTTTATCCCGATTACAGAATGACGGCCTCTGGTTCAAGTAAGGGAAACTGCTCGGTCATGACGAAGAACAGCTCAACCGAGGGCCGGTTCCGGGTCGCGGATCTGCCGCAGAACCGCCGCACCCGCTTCGAATTGCGCCCCGACCGCGACAGCTGCGCCGCGCTGGCGCGCGATCTCGGCCTGATCGCACTGCGCAAGCTGAGCCTGACCGGCGAGCTGCGCGCCCTCGGCAAAAGCGACTGGCAGCTCGACGCGACGCTCGGCGCGACGCTGGTGCAGCCCTGCGTCGTCAGCCTGGCGCCGGTGACGACGCGCCTTGACATTCCGGTGAGGCGGCAGTTCCTCGCCACCTTCGACGACCCCGCCGCGCAGGCCGGCGCCGAAGAGGTCGAGATGTCCGAGGACGACAGCGCCGAACAGCTTGGCGCCGAAATCGACGTCACCCAGGTGATGATCGAATCGCTGGCCCTGAACCTGCCCCTCTACCCGCGTGCCGAAGATGCCGAAATCACCGAAAGCGTCTTTACCGAGCCGGGAAAACAGGCCATGACGGACGAAGAGGTCCGCCCCTTTGCCGGCCTTGCCGGGCTGCGCGACAGGCTGGCGGGCGGCGAAGAGGACGAAGGCGGAAAATAGCCCTTGCGCATTGCGAAATTCGCAGTATTTTCGCGCGCTCATTGGAATTTAGAGTTGGACTTGGGCGCGCAGACCGCGTAATGCCTCGGGACACTCAGGAAATCGGGCTCGATGCCCCCAGATAATCGAAGGTTGCGACATGGCTGTCCAGCAGAACAAAGTTTCGAAATCGCGCCGCAACAACCGCCGTGCCCATGACGCACTGGTTGCCGCGAACCCGAATGAATGCCCCAACTGCGGCGAACTGAAACGTCCGCACCACGTTTGCGCGTCCTGCGGTCACTATGACGACCGCGAAGTGGTTGCCATGGCCGATGAGGTCGATCTGGACGAAGACGCAGCCTAAGCGTTTCGGATCGCGCCGGCATGACCGCTGATAGCAAATCCAGCCAGGCGGGTGCCGGACGCACCATCATTTCGGTTGACGCCATGGGTGGCGACAAGGGGCCGGCAGCCGTCGTTGCCGGCATTTCCTATTCGGCCAGGAAGAACCCCGATATCGGCTTCATCCTGCACGGACCGGCAGAAACACTGGAACCGCTGGTCGCGCGCCGCAAGACGCTGGCCGGCCGGGTCGAGATTCGCGATGCCAAGGACGTGGTGTCGATGGAGGACAAGCCCGGCCAGGTGATCCGCAACGGCAAGCAGAGCTCGATGTGGTCTGCCGTCGACTGCGTGCGCAACGGCGAGGCCGACGCCTGCGTCTCCTGCGGCAATACCGGCGCCCTGATGATGCTGTCGGTGGTGCGGCTGCGCAAGATCAAGGGGGTCAACCGCCCGGCGATCGCGGTCATGTGGCCGTCGAGCAACCCGCAGAATTTCAACATCATGCTGGACGCCGGCGCCGATATCCGCGCCGACGAGCACGACCTTTTGCAATATGCGCTGATGGGCGCCTCCTATGCCCGCAACGGCATGGAGCTGGCGCGCCCGCGCATCGGGCTGCTGAATGTCGGCACCGAAGAACACAAGGGCCGCCCCGAGCTGAAACTGGCGCACGAGCTGATCTCGCGGAACGCCGATGCGGCCAATTACGAATTCGTCGGCTTCGTCGAGGGGCGCGATCTTCCCGGCAATATCGCCGACGTGATCGTGACCGACGGCTTTACCGGCAACGTGGCGCTGAAAACCGGCGAGGGCATCGCCAGCCTGATCGGCCGCCTGCTGCGCCAGGCCTTCGAATACTCGTTCCTGTCGCGGCTGGCGGCACTTCTGGCCTACCCCTCGCTCGACCGGCTCAACAAGCGGATCGACCCGCGCCGGGTCAATGGCGGGGTGTTTCTGGGGCTCAACGGGACGGTGGTGAAATCGCACGGCTCTTCCGATGCCACCGGGGTCTCGGCCGCGGTCAAGCTGGCCTTCAAACTGGCCCAGTCGGGCTTCTCGGAAAAACTTGCCGCGCGGGTTGCATCCGCCGTGAGCCTGCCTCAAGATGCCGCAACGTCACCGGACAATAGTGGAACCCCATCATGACTTTACGCGCCGTGGTCAAGGGCGTTGGGCATTTTTTGCCCGAGCGAATTGTCCCCAATTCCGAGTTCGAAAAGACCCTCGACACCTCGGATGAATGGATTCGCTCGCGCTCGGGGATCGAGCGGCGCCACTTCGCGGCAGAAGGCCAGACGACGTCGGATCTGGGCTATGAAGCGGCCCGCGCGGCGCTGGAAAACGCCGGCATGCAGGCCGACGACATCGACGCCATCGTGGTTGCCACCTCGACCCCGGACCTGACCTTCCCCTCGGTCGCGACCATGTTGCAGAACAAGCTCGGCATGCGCCGGGGCTTCGGCTTCGACGTGCAGGCGGTCTGCGCCGGCTTCATCTATGCGCTGACCAATGCCAATGCCCTGATCCTCTCGGGCCAGTGCAAGACGGTGATGGTGGTCGGGGCCGAGACTTTCAGCCGCATCATGGACTGGGAAGACCGCAGCACCTGCGTGCTGTTCGGCGATGGCGCCGGGGCGCTGGTGCTGCAGGCCGAAACCGGCAGCGGCGGCAACGAGGATCGCGGCGTCCTGTCGGCCGACCTCAATTCCGACGGCCGTTTCAAGGACATGCTCTTCGTCGATGGCGGCGTGTCGACCACCGGCAGTTCAGGCAAGCTGCGCATGCAGGGCAACGCGCTGTTCCGCCAGGCGGTGGAAAAGCTGACCTCGACCGCGCATACCGCGCTGACCAAGATCGGCCTCACCGACGATGCCGTCGACTGGATCGTGCCGCATCAGGCCAATATCCGCATCATTCAGGGCACCGCCCGCAAGATGGGCGTGCCGATGGACCGCGTGATCGTCACCGTGCAGGATCACGGCAACACCTCGGCGGCATCGATTCCGCTGGCGATGTCGATCGGCGTCGAACGCGGCCAGATCAAGCCCGGAGACCTTCTGGTCGCCGAGGCGATCGGCGGCGGTCTGGCATGGGGCGCGGTGGTTCTGCGCTGGTGATTGGTGGCTTTTGCCCCTCACTGTCGTGAACATTCCGCGCTAAACCGCTGTTTCCAAGTGGTTCTTGTTGACTCGCAAAAATGCTTGCCCGTAAGTTGTCCTTGCAAAAGGGGGGAGAGATGATGAGCGAAAAGACTTTGACCCGTATGGATCTAAGCGAGGCCGTGTTCCAGGAGGTCGGACTTTCGCGCAACGACTCGGCACAGCTTGTGGAAAACGTGCTGACTCATATGTCCGACGCGCTGGTGGCCGGCGAACAGGTCAAGATCTCGTCGTTCGGAACTTTCAGTGTCCGCGACAAGGCGGCCCGCATCGGCCGCAACCCGAAAACCGGAGAAGAAGTGCCGATCAGCCCGCGCCGGGTGCTGACCTTCCGCCCGTCGCATCTGATGAAAGAGCGCGTCGCCGCCGGAAACAAACGCTAGGACAGGACAAGGGCGATGGGCAAATCCAAAGACGCCTATCGCACGATCAGCGAGGTCGCTGATTGGCTGGACACGCAGGCCCATGTGCTGCGGTTCTGGGAAAGCAAGTTCAGCCAGGTCAAACCCGTCAAGCGCGCCGGCGGGCGGCGCTATTACCGCCCGGCCGACATGCTGCTTCTGGGCGGCATCAAGCGGCTGCTGCATGATGACGGTATGACCATCAAGGGGGTGCAGAAACTGCTGCGCGAAAATGGTGTGAAACATGTCAGCGCCCTGTCCCAGCCGCTGGATGACGGGGCCGAAGACATCGTCGATAGCCCCATAGTCGAGGCGGAGAAGCCCAATGCCGGCAAAGCACTGCCCGAAGCAAAACCCGAACTGGCCTCGGTGATCGAATTCGCCAAGCCCTCCGGCGCGCCCTCTGCCCAGGCCTCGGCGCCGGCCCCCGCCGCAGAAGAAGAAGGGCGCGAAACCGCGGGCGACGAGACCGCCGGCGATCTGCCCGGTGCCGACGAACTGCCGGCATTCCTGCAACGCATTTCCACGTCAGAGGACGGCAGCCCGCAGCAAGCCAGCCCCGAGGCGGACCCCGCGGCCGCCGAACAGCAGCCACCGCAACCGGCCCCTTCGCAAGAGGCCACCTCGCCACAGGCCACCTCTCAGGATGCCGACAGCCCGCCAACAGCGGCAGCGGCCGCGCCCGCCGACACAACACCGCAAGACGACACTGCGGCCCATGCGTCGCCCCCTAGGGACACATCACAGGACACATCGCAGGACATGGTCACGGACCCGGCCGACTCGCTTCTTTCCGCCCTGGGACAACCGATTTCGATCGCGCCCGAAAACCGTGCCGAGGCGCGCGCCCTGCTGGCGCGACTCGAGGCATTGCGGCTGCGGATGGCCGAAAGCGAAAATGCCTGAGCTGGGCGGCTTTTTTGACTTGCCCCTGCCCTCAAATCCGCTATGAACAGCGCATCGTCGGGCTATGGCGCAGCCTGGTAGCGCGTCCGTCTGGGGGACGGAAGGTCGCAGGTTCGAGTCCTGCTAGCCCGACCAATCAAAACCGCCCGCGTGCCGCAAGGCCCGGGCGTTTTTTGTATCCGGGGGGACCGTGATGACAGGCGTATTGCCCAGCCAATCCATTGAAAACATGTTGGCTTGCGGCCAGATCCTGACCGACTCGCCAGTGGTCGAGGGTCAGGTGCAGCCGGCCAGCCTTGATCTGCGGCTGGGCCGTGTCGCCTATCGGGTGCGGGCTTCTTTCCTGGCCGGTCAGGGGCGCAGCGTCGCCGACCGCCTCGGCGAATTCGAGATGCACCGCATCGACCTGTCCGACAGCGCCGTCCTGGAAAAGGGCTGCGTCTACCTGGTGCCGCTGATGGAGAGTCTCGACCTGCCGGCCGAGGTGCAGGCGGTGGCCAATGCCAAAAGCTCGACCGGGCGGCTCGACCTCTTGACCCGCACCATCACCGACGGCGGCACCGAGTTCGACCGCATTCCCGGCGGTTACAACGGCCCGCTCTATGCCGAGATCTGCCCGCGCTCATTCTCGGTTCTGGTGCGCCCCGGCATGCGGCTCAATCAGATTCGCTTTCGTCGCGGGCAAAGCGTGCTCAGCGACGCCGATCTCAGGGTGCTGCACGAGCGCACGCCACTGGTCGACGGCCCGGCGGTGATCGACGACGGGCTGGGCTTCTCGGTCGATCTCAGGCCCGCCACCGGCACCCTTGTCGGCTATCGCGCCAAGCCCCACACCGGGGTCATCGACCTCGACAATATCGGCCATTACGACCCCGCCGAATATTGGGAGGAACTGCATTCCTCGGATGGCAAGATCATCCTCGACCCCGGTGCCTTCTATATTCTGGTCAGCCGCGAGGCGGTGCATATCCCGCCCGCCTATGCCGCCGAAATGGCCCCCTTCCTGGCCATGGTCGGCGAGTTCCGGGTGCATTACGCAGGCTTTTTCGACCCCGGTTTCGGCCACAGCCCGGCCGGCGGCGCCGGCTCGCGCGGGGTGCTCGAGGTGCGCTGCCACGAGGCGCCCTTCGTGCTTGAACACGGCCAGGTGGTCGGGCGGCTGGTCTATGAACGCATGGCCGACATGCCCGATCAGCTTTATGGCGCCGGCATCGCCTCGAACTACCAGGGCCAGGGGCTGAAACTGTCCAAGCATTTCCGCACCGGCTGATCATCGCCCAGCCGATCGCTTTGCCCAAGGGCGCGCCGAACGCGCAGCTATTTCAGGTGGTCGCCCTGCGACAGCTCGGGGGTGATGCCCGCCTGCACGCCGCGTTCGAGATGGGTCGAAAGCACCACATAGGTGCGGGTCGAGCGCACCCCCGGCATGTCATAGATCCGCCACAGGAAGCCCTCCATCGCCTCGGGGCAGTCCATGCGCACCTTGAGGATCAGCCCGGTATCGCCGGTCACGGCGTGGACCTCTTCGACCTCGGGCAAGGCAGCCAGCCCGACCACCCCTTCGGTCTTGCCCCAACCCGCCGCCTCGACATGGACGAAAGCCAGGAAATCCTTGCCCAGCGACGGCCCGTGCAGATCGGCGCTGGTGCGCTTGATGACCCCGGTGGCCCGCAGCCGCTTGACCCGTTCATGCACCGCCGGCGCCGACAGGCCGACATCACGCCCGAGATCGGCATAGGACCGGGTCGCGTCCTCGGCCAGCGCGCCTAATATCTTTCGATCAAAATCGTCCAGAGGCCGCGCGCGGCGGGGTCCGGGCCGAAGATCATCTGTTTCTTGCTTGCGGTTGGCCATGGCATCTTCCCCGAACATGATTTGACGAATATTCAAAATACCGAACCCCATTCTTCGTATCAAGAGAGTCACATGATCCTGTTGCTAATGCTCTGCGTCGGCCTGATCGGCGCCAATTCCCTGGTCCTGTCGCCGATCGCCGCCGAGGTCGCGGCGGGCCTGAATGTGGCCCAGCCGGCAGACGTGATGGGCGCGGCGGCGGTCTATGGCATCGGGGTGGCGCTGTCGGCGCTGTTTCTGGCGCCACGGGCCGACCGGGTCGGGGCCCATGCGGCGCTGAAGACGGCGCTGATCGCGATTCTCACGGGGCTGGGCGCCAGCGCGCTGGCCCCCAACCTCGTGGTGCTCTGCGCCGCGCAGGGCCTTGCCGGGGTCGGCGTCGGCATGGCGCTGCCGGCGATCTACTCGCTGGCGGCGGTGATCGCAGAGAAGGGCCGCGAGGCGCGCACCATGGGGCTGGTTCTGACCGGCTGGACGCTGTCGATGGTCGGCGGGGTGACGCTGGCGGCCTGGATCGCCGAGCTGATGGGCTGGCGCATGGTCTTCGCGCTGCTGACCGGCGGGCTGCTGGTGATCTATGGCGTGGTGCGCGGCGCCCGCTTTCCCGACCACCAGCGCAGCGCGCGCGCGACCTCACCGCTGAGCGCGCTGCGGGTCGCCGGCATCCTGCCTGCCCTGTTCTCGGTGCTGGCGCTCGGCACCGGTTTTTACGGCATCTACAACTACCTCGGCACCCACCTGACCGGAAATCTCGGCCGCGACGTCAGCGAGGCCGGCTGGATGACCCTGTTCTACGGGGCCGGCTTCGGCGCCGCGACGCTGCTCGACCCCTGGCTCGACCGGGTCGGGCCACGGCGCGGCCTGCTGGCGGTGTTCACCACCCTGTCGCTCTATTATGCCGCCATGACCCTATGGGACCGCGACTTCGGCGGGCTGATGCTGCTGATGTTCGGCTGGGGGGCGCTCCAGCATCTCGGGCTCAACCTGACCGTCAGCCGGCTCAGCATGCTCGACCCCAGCCAGCGCGGCGCGGTCATGGGGCTCAATTCGGCGGTGATGTATCTCAGCGTCTTCGGCGCCACGATCCTCTATCGCCCGGCCTTCGAAAGCGGCGGTCTGGCGTGGTGCATGTGGCTGTCGGCGCTGCTGGCCCTGTGCGGCGCGGCCGAGGCGCTGATCGCCCGGCTGCGGGCAACGCGGCAGCATCCGGCGGCCCCGGTCTGAACCGGGACACGGGGGGCTTCCGCTCAGTCCTCGAACAGCTCGGACTGGCCGAGGATGCTCTCGTCCTCGTCCTCTTCGCCCTCGCCAAGACGCGGCATGCTGCCCGGCGTCGGCCGGTTCTCGAGCAGACCGGCGGCACGCAGCTCTTTCAGACCCGGCAGGTCACGGGCACTTTCAAGCCCGAAATGATCGAGGAACTGGGGCGTCACCACGAAGGTCACCGGACGCCCCGGGGTCATCTTGCGGCGCCCGAAACGGATCCATTCCACCTCGAGCAGCTGGTCGACAGTGCCGCGGCTGACGCTGACGCCGCGGATCTCTTCGATCTCGGCGCGGGTGACGGGCTGGTGATAGGCGATGATCGCAAGCGTCTCGATCGCGGCCCGCGACAGTTTGCGGGTTTCGACCATTTCCTTCTGCATCAGGAACCCGAGGTCGGGCGCGGTGCGCATCGCCCATGCATCGCCGACCCGGCAGACCTGCACGCCGCGCCCCTCGTAGCGCCTGCGCAGATGCACCAGCGCCTCGGCGGCGTCGCAGCCATGCGGCATGCGGTTGTTCATTTCCTGCACCGACACCGGCTCGGCGCTGGCAAAGAGAATGGCCTCACACATGCGCTCCTGCTCGGCCATGGGCGGGGCTTCGAACAGGCTTTCTTCTTTCTTTTCAACATTCTCAGTCATGTTGCTCATCTTTTTTGCGCAGCTCGATCGGGGCGAAAATCTTGGATTGGCGCAGCTCGACCTTGCCCTCCTTGGCCAGTTCCAACGAGGCGGCAAAGGTCGCGGCCGTGGCCGAGCGGCGTTTCTTGGGGTCGTTTTCCCAGCCGGCCGGAAGATAGCTCAGGATATCGGTCCACTGGCCGGCAAAGCCGATCAGCCCGCGCATGCGCTCCAGCGCCTCTTCAAGCGTGAAGACCGAGTCGCGGTCCAGCGTGAAGGGGCGGAAGTCGTCGCGGGTGCGGATCCGGGCATAGCCCTGCATCAGGTCCAGCAGGGTCGCAGTATAGGTGATCCGGCGCAGGCGGGTGACGTCTTCGGGAATGCCACGGGCAAAGAAATCCCGGCCCAGCCGGTCGCGCGCCATCAGCTTGGCGGCGGCGTCGCGCATCGCCTGAAGGCGCTCGAGCTGGAAGGCGAGATGCGCCGCCAGTTCCTCGCCCGAGGGGCCCTCTTCGGTGGGATCCGGCGGCAGCAGCAGGCGCGACTTCAGAAAGGCCAGCCAGGCTGCCATGACCAGATAGTCGGCGGCCAGTTCGATGCGCAGCGCCTTGGCGCGCTCGACAAAGGCCAGGTACTGGCGCGCCAGCTCGAGAATGGAAATGCGCCGCAGGTCGACCTTCTGGGTGCGCGACAGGGTCAGCAACAGGTCGAGCGGGCCTTCGTAGCCATCGACATCGACGATCAGCGCCTCGGCGGCCAGCCGCGCGGCGACGCTGTCGCCCCTGTTGTCGCCGGAAAGGTCCTCTTCCATGGGTCCGCCTGTCAAAAGAGGGCTTCAAGTTCGGCAGTGAGCGCCGGAATGTCAAGCATGGCCGCCGCCGGTCGCACCGCCAGCGCCGCCTCGGCGCGGGCCTGTGCCCGGGGCGACATCGCCCCCGCAGCATCGGCGACCGCGGCCATTTCGGCCAGCGCGCCGTTGCAATGCAGCACCACGTCGCAACCCGCCGCCAGCGCCGCGGCGCTGCGCTCGGACAGGCTGCCCGCGAGCGCCTGCATCGAGATATCGTCGGTCATCAACAGGCCGTCAAAGCCGATGTCCTCGCGGATCAGCCGCAGCATTTCCGCAGAGACCGTTGCCGGGCGCGGGTCATAGGCCTCGTAGACCAGATGCGCGGTCATCCCCATGCCAAGATCGCTGAGTGCGCGGAACGGGGCGAAATCGCGCTCCAGTTCGGCCCGCGACACGGTCACGCGCGGCAGGTCGAGGTGGCTGTCGACCCGGCTGCGGCCGTGGCCGGGGATATGTTTGACCACCGGCATCACGCCGCCGGCCAGCAGGCCGTCAGCCACGGCGCGACCCAGTCGCGCCACAAGCGCCGGATCGTCGCCATAGCACCGGTTGCGCAGGAATTCATGGGTTCCTTCCGACACCACATCAAGCATCGGCGCGCAATTGGTGTCGATCCCCAGCCGGCGCAGCTCGGCTGCGGTCAGCGCATAGCGCAGGAACAGGGCACGCTCGGCCCGCGCCCCGGCGGCGCTGACGAAATCCAGCGGCGGGCTCCAATCGGTGGCCAGAGGCGCGCGGAGGCGCTGCACGCGCCCGCCCTCCTGATCGATCAGGATCGGTGCCTCGCGGCCGACGCTGTTTCGCAGCGCGTCGCAAAGCGCGCGGATCTGCGCCGCATCGCCGATATTGCGGCCAAAGAGGATGAATCCGAAGGGCTGCGCCTCGCGGAAAAAGGCCGCCTCGGCGGCGCCGAGCCGCCTGCCCTCGCAGCCGAAGATCGTGGCGCCAAATCGGCTCAACGGATGGTGACCGGGATGCAGTCGGCGCGCTCGGCCTTGAGCGCGGAACACATGCGGCGGGCATCGCTGAGATCGGCAAAGCCCATGGCGCGCAGACGGTAGAAGACACGCCCGCCGCTGCTGGCCTGCTGGATGATCCGGGTCTTGTCATCCAGATAATCGCGGAACCGGGCGCCGAGCTTGTCCCATTCCTCGGCCGCGATCTCGGCGCTGGCAAAGGCGCCGAGCTGCACCAGATGGGTGCCGACCGGGATCTGGTCGGCATCGAGCAGCGACGGCGGCGCCTCGGCGGGCGCGACGACGTCGGACAGCGCCGCGACCTTGACCGGCCGACCGAGATCGTCGGGCCGCAGCACCGGCCGCAGCGAGCGGCCGACACCGTTGGTGAACACCTTGTCGGCCGCTGCAATGGTTTTGCTCTCGGCTGTCTCATTGGCCTTGGCGGCGGGCTCGTTCGCGGCCCTGTCGGCGCCGCTGGCCGCCGGTTTTTCGCCCCCGCTGTCATCCCCGGCCGCAGGCGCCAGGGTCAGGCGCGGCGGCGCGATGATTTCGTCTTTCGGCGCCGGTGCGGGCGCGGCCTCGACGGTCCCGGGCAGGCTGGCCGGCTGCACGGGCAGCGGCGCGTTTCGCAACAGCAGACCGTCTTCTTCATCAAGCGCGATCGGCGCCGGCGCAAGTGTCAGCCTGTCGGCCGGCGCGGCGGCCGAACCGTCGGCAGCAACGCGGTTCACGGCAAGCCCCTGGTGATCGGCCTGGCTGCCGCCCGGATCATCCGGCTGAATGCGCATCGGCCCTTCGACGGCGCGCACCACCGGCACGCCGCTGACATCGCGCATCAGAAGCTTGTAGCCCCAGACGCCGGTGCCCACCACCAGCGCCAGAGAGGCGAGTGCCCCGATCATGCTTACCAGCGGGCCGATCGACCCGGCCCCTGCGGGATCGGCATCGTGCCCCGACATCGGAATCTCTGCCATTTTCGCCTCGCTGCCTCGGCGAAACATGGTCGCCGGGGTCGTCTTGCCTTTGCCTCAACCCCGCGCGACGTGCGATTTGATCACCGCATCTCCTGCGCCGGAGTTACGCCAAGAATACCAAGACCGGCAGAAATAACAACGGCTACGGCGCGCGCGAGGGCAATTTTCGCCTGACTTGTGGCCGCGTCGCCCTCTTGCACGAAGCGCAGCGAGACGTCGTCGTTGCCCCGGTTCCAAAGCCCGTGCAGCTCGCTGGCCAGATCATAGAGGTAGAAAGCCACGCGATGCGGCTCGTTGCTGCGCCCGGCGATTTCGACCAGACGCGGCCATTCGGCGATCTTGCGCGCCACCGCGATCTCGGCCTCGTGGTCAAGCTTCGACAGGTCGGCCGCCGCCAGCGTCGCATCATCGGCGGCGATCCCGGCCTCATCGGCCTTGCGCAGCACCGAACAGACGCGGGCATGGGCATATTGCACGTAGAAGACCGGGTTGTCCTTGGACTGCTCCAGCACCTTGTCAAAGTCGAAATCCAGCGGCGCGTCGTTCTTGCGCGTCAGCATGTGAAACCGGGTCACGTCCGGCCCCACCTGGTCGACAACGTCGCGCAGGGTGATGAAGGTGCCGGCGCGTTTCGACATCTTGAAGGGCTCGCCGTCCTTCCAAAGCTTCACCAGCTGGGTCAGCTTGATATCGAGCGGCACCTTGCCGTCGCTGAGCGCCGAGACAGCGGCCTTCATGCGTTTCACATAGCCGCCGTGATCCGCGCCGAACACATCAATAAGCGCGTCGAACTCTCTGGAAACCTTGTCATAATGATAGGCGATGTCCGGTGCGAAATAGGTCCAGCTGCCGTCGGATTTCTTCACCGGGCGATCGACGTCATCACCATGTTCGGTGGATTTGAACAGGGTCTGTTCGCGCGGCTCCCAATCCTCGGGCTTCTTGCCCTTGGGCGGCTCGAGCACGCCCTCGTAGATCAGCCCCTTGTCGGACAGCGCCTTCAGCGCGGCCTCGATCTTGCCGGTGCCATAAAGCGACTTCTCGGAATAGAACAGGTCCATCTCGACCCCGAGCTCTTTGAGATCGGCGCGGATCAGGTCCATCATCGCGTCGGTGGCGAACTCGCGCACCTCGACCAGCCAGACATCCTCTGGCTGACCGATAAAGGCGTCGCCCACCTTGTCCTTCAGCGCCGCGCCGACCGGGATCAGGTAGTCGCCGGGATAGAGCCCCTCG
>NZ_JBFJVE010000057.1:0-14666 GCF_041624275.1 Shimia sp. | reverse complement strand
CGCTCGCTGATGGACCAGAAAAGCTTTGCCGAGGGCGCCCGCGCCTTCATCCTCTGGGGCGCAACAATGATCGACCAGGCGCACCGCAAGAGCGACAAGGATGCCGACGGGCTGGTCAGCCTGCTGACCCCGGTGATCAAGGGTTTCCTGACCGACGAAGGCTATGACATGACCGTCAAGGCGCAGCAGATCTATGGCGGCCACGGCTATATCGAAGAACATGGCATGAGCCAGTTCACCCGCGATGCCCGGATCGCGATGATCTATGAAGGCGCCAATGGCGTGCAGGCGCTGGATCTGGTCGGGCGCAAGCTGGCCGCGGATGGCGGCAAGCACGTGATGGCCTTCTTCGAGCTGGTCAAGAGCTTCTGCAAGGAGAATGCCGACGACGCGGCGCTGGCCGATTTCGTCGGCCCGCTGAAGGCCGCCTCGAAGGACCTTCAGGCCGCCGGCATGTACTTCATGCAGAACGGCATGAAGAACCCCAACAACGCGCTGGCCGGCTCCAACGACTTCATGCATCTTTTCGGCCATGTCTGCCTCGGGCTGATGTGGGCCCGGATGGCCAAGGCCGCGACGTCACAACTGGCCGCGGGCAGCTCTGACGCCGCGTTCTACGAGACCAAGCTGGCCACCGGGCGCTACTACATGGCGCGCCGCCTGCCGGCCACGGCCATGCATCTGGCGCGCATCCAGTCGGGTGCCGACACGGTGATGGCGCTGGACGCCGAGGCGTTCTGAGAAAGGTGCGTGAGATCACGCACCCTACCGAAAACGACGGCTGTGGCGGGGTTTCCCGCCCCGGCCACAGGCATTCAAGGGAGGACAGATGCCGAAACGCTTTCGCCTGACCCGCCGCTTTCCGGTCGCGATGACCGCCGATGGCTATCGCCGTTTGCGCAGCTTTGCGGGCGACGCGGGTCTGGATGAGGGCGAGGCGCTGTCCTTTCTGTTTGAAAACTTCGATGCCGTGACCGACGGCGATGCCCTGGCGCTGAAACTGCGCGATTTCAATTCCAAGCTCGAGGCGCGCAAGCGCTGAGCCGCCACAGGAGACCAAGATGACGTCCAGCTGGATGACCGAAGACCACCAGATGTTGGCCGATTTGACCGCCAGGTTCATCACCGATGAATGGGCGCCGCGGTTCGAGAAATGGCGCAAGCAGGGCGAGATGGACCGCGAGACCTGGAACGAGGCCGGGGC
This sequence comes from Shimia sp., assembly GCF_041624275.1. Lineage (GTDB taxonomy): Bacteria > Pseudomonadota > Alphaproteobacteria > Rhodobacterales > Rhodobacteraceae > Shimia. The sequence goes on along the minus strand of NZ_JBFJVE010000057.1, from coordinate 13,462 downwards.
GCTGGGCCTGCTCTGCCCCTCGGTGCCCGAGGAATACGGCGGGGTCGGCGGCGATTTCGGTCACGAGGCGGTGATCCTGATGGAAGCCAACCGCGCCAATCTGGCCAGCTGGGGTCACGGCATCCACTCGGGCATCGTCGCCCATTACATCCTCGCCTATGGCTCCGAGGAACAGAAACAGCGCTGGCTGCCGAAAATGGCCACCGGCGAGATCGTCGGCGCGCTGGCGATGACCGAACCCTCGGGCGGCTCGGACGTGCAGGCGATCAAGACCCGGGCCATCAAGGACGGCAATTCCTATCGCCTGACCGGCTCCAAGACCTTCATCACCAACGGCCAGCACGCCAACCTGGTGATCGTCGCCGCCAAGACCGACCCCTCGGCCGGGGCCAGGGGCACCTCGCTGGTGGTGGTCGAAACCGAGGGCGCCGAGGGCTTCACCCGGGGCCGCAACCTCGAGAAGATCGGCTGCCACGCGGCGGACACTTCGGAACTGTTCTTCGACAATGTCGAGATCCCGCCCGAGAACATCCTCGGCGGCGAAGAGGGCCAGGGGTTCTACCAGATGATGCAGCAGCTCGGCCAGGAACGGCTGGTCATTGCCTGTATCGCCCAGGGGTCGATGGAGGGCGCGGTGGAACGCACCATCGCCTATTGCAAGGAACGCGAAGCCTTTGGCGGCCCGATCCTGCAGTTCCAGAACACCCGCTTCAAACTGGCGGAATGCCTGACCAAGACCAAGGTGGCACGGGCCTTCCTCGATGAATGCATCGCCGAGCTGATCGCCGGCGAGCTCACCGTCGAGAAGGCGGCGATGGCCAAATACTGGATCACCGACACCCAGGGAGAGGTGCTCGACGAATGCCTGCAGCTCTTCGGCGGCTACGGCTACATGCAGGAATATGCCATCGGCGAAATGTGGACCGATGCCCGGGTGCAGCGGATTTACGGCGGCACCAATGAGATCATGAAGGAACTGATATCGCGCAGCCTGTAACCGCAGGCCGCGATGAAGGGGGGGACGTTGGAATTTGAGTATTTGAAGCGAGATGAAGCCGCAGGTCCACCCTGCCATCCGGCACGGCGCAAACCGCTGGGACAGCAGGGCTTCACCTCGCACGGTCATCGGCCCTCCGGCCTGTACCGCAAACTCGATACTGAGGGATGATCCTTAATGAATGGTAAACCCGCCCCGCATTCATCTTGCCAGAAATACTCTGCGGGGGTGCGGGGGTGCAAAACCCCCGCCGCCTCGCCAACCACCGGGAGAGACATATGACCATCAAACTCTACTGCTTCGGAGAAAGCGGGCATTCCTACAAGGCGGCCCTGGCGCTGGAACTGTCGGGGCTCGACTGGGAACCGGTCAAGGTCGACTTCTTTGCCGGCGAGACCCGCAGCCCGGAGTATCGCGACAACATCAATGAGCTTGGCGAAGCGCCGGTGCTGGTCGATGGCGATGTGAGGCTGACCCAATCGGCGGTCATCCAGGATTACGTGTCCGAGAAATCGGGCAGGTTCGCCGGCAAGGACAGGGCCGAACAGCGCGAGGTGCTGCGCTGGCAGTTCTGGGACAACCACAAATTGTCCTCGGTCGTCGGCATGACCCGTTTCCTGATGAATTTCCTGCCCGAGGACAAGCAGCCCAAAGAGGTGATCGCCTTCAATCTGGGCCGTCTCAAGGCCGCCTATGCGATCCTCGACAGGCATCTCGAGGGGCGCGACTGGATCGTCGGCGACGGCGTCACCAACGCCGACCTGACCTGCTGCGGCTACCTGTTCTACGACGAACCCTTCGGCTTTGCGCGCAGCGACTGGCCGAACATCGACCGCTGGCTGTCCAACATCCAGGCGCTGGAGGGCTGGAAACACCCCTATGATCTGATGCCCGGCAACCCGGCGGAGCGCGGCGCATGATGTGGAAGCTCATCATCCTGATCATCGGCGAGGCCAGCTTGATCGGCGCCGATAGCCTGACCTTTGTCAACCCGGCCCAATGCGCGGCGGCGGCGGAAGAGATCCGCTCGCTGGCCGAGGCGCAGCAGGCCGTCATTCAAACCACTTGCATTGAGGGCATTTTCCTCAACGGATACGGAGACTGATACCCATGACTGAAGCCTATATCTATGACGCCGTGCGCACCCCGCGCGGCAAGGGGCGCAAGGACGGCGCCCTGCACGAGGTGACCTCGGTGCGCCTGTCGGCCAATGTGCTGAACGCGCTGAAGGACCGCAACGGGCTCGACGGTCACGCCGTCGAGGACGTGATCTGGGGCAATGTCACCCAGGTCAAGGAACAGGGCGGCTGTCTGGCGCGCACCGCCGTCATGGCCTCGGATCTGGATGAATCGATCCCCGGCCTCGCCATCAACCGTTTCTGCGCCTCGGGCATGGAGGCGGTGAACCTGGCTGCCAACCAGGTCAAGGGCGGCGCGGGCGATGCCTATATCGCCGGCGGCGTCGAGATGATGGGCCGGGTGGCGATGGGCTCGGACGGGGCGGCTGTCGCGGTCGATCCGTCGGTGGCCATGGAGCAGTATTTCGTGCCGCAGGGCATCTCGGCCGACATCATCGCCACCGAATACGGGTTCACCCGCGATCAGGCCGACGCGCTGGCGGTGGAAAGCCAGCGCCGCGCCAAGGCCGCCTGGGACGACAACCGTTTCGCCAAGTCGATCATCACCGTGCGTGACCAGAACGGCTTGCCGATCCTCGATCATGACGAATACATGCGCCCGCAGACCGACATGCAGTCGCTGGGCAGCCTCAAGGCCTCCTTCGAGGAAATGGGCAAGGTGATGCCCGGTTTCGACAAGATCGCGCTGATGAAATACCCGCATCTCGAAGCGATCAACCACATCCACCACGCCGGCAACTCGAGCGGAATCGTCGACGGCTCGGCCGGGGTGCTGATCGGCAACGCCGAATTCGGCAAGAAGTTCGGCCTCAAGCCCCGCGCCCGCATCCGCCAGACCTGCAAGATCGGCACCGATCCGACGATCATGCTGACCGGCCCGGTGCCGGCAACCCAGAAGATCCTCGCCGATGCCGGCATGGCGATCGGCGACATCGACCTGTTCGAGGTCAACGAGGCCTTTGCCTCGGTGGTGCTGCGCTTCCAGCAGGCCTTTGATGTCGACCCCGAGCTGGTCAACGTCAACGGCGGCTCGATCGCCATGGGCCACCCGCTGGGCGCCACCGGGGCGATCATCATCGGCACGCTTCTCGACGAGCTGGAACGCTCGGACAAGGAAGTCGGGCTTGCCACCCTCTGCATCGCATCCGGCATGGGTGCGGCGACCATCATCGAGCGCGTGTAAGGACCGAGAAAATGACTGATTTCACCATGAACGTGGGCGACGACGGCGTCGCCATCATCACCTGGGACGTGGCCGGCAAGAGCATGAACGTGCTGCGCGTCGAAGCCTTTGACGAATTGAACGCGCATATCGACGAGGTGCTCTCGAATGACGCCATCAAGGGCGCCGTGATCACCAGCGGCAAGGACAGCTTTGCCGGCGGCATGGACCTCAACGTGCTGGGCTCGATCCGCGAGAACGCCGGCGACGAGCCGGCCAAGGCGCTGTTCGACTTCACCATGCAGGGCCACGGGTTCCTGCGCAAGATCGAGCGCGCCGGCATGGACCCCAAGACCCTGAAGGGTGGCAAACCGATCGCCGCCGCCCTGCCCGGCACCGCGCTGGGCATCGGGCTGGAACTGCCGCTGGCCTGTCACCGCATCTTCTGCGCCGACAATCCCAAGGCCAAGATCGGCCTGCCGGAAATCATGGTCGGCATTTTCCCCGGCATGGGCGGCACCACCCGTTTCGTGCGCAAGATGGGCGCCATGGCGGCCTCGCCCTTCCTGTTGCAGGGCAAGATGGTCGACCCCAAGAAGGCCAAGGCTGCCGGCATCATCGACGAGGTGGTCGACGATCCGGTCGCGGCAGCGCGCGACTGGGTGCTCGGCGCCAAGGACGCGGACATCGTGAAACCCTGGGACGCCAAGGGCTACAAGATGCCCGGCGGAGAGCCCTATCACCCGGCCGGTTTCATGACCTTCGTCGGCGCCTCGGCCATGGTCAACGGCAACACCTGGGGCGTCTACCCGGCGGCCAAGGCGCTTTTGTCGGCGGTCTACGAAGGCGCCATGGTGCCCTTTGACACCGCGCTGAAGATCGAGGCCCGCTGGTTCGTCAACGTGCTGATGAACCCCTCGTCCTCGGCGATGATCCGCAGCCTGTTCATCAACAAGGAAGCGCTGGAAAAAGGCGCCAACCGTCCCGACGTGCCGGACCAGAAGGTCAAGAAAGTCGGCGTTCTCGGCGCCGGCATGATGGGCGCCGGCATTGCGCTGGTCTCGGCCAAGGCCGGCATGGAAGTGGTGCTGATCGACACCACGCAGGAGGCCGCCGACCGGGGCAAGGCCTATTCCGAAAGCTTCATGGACAAGGGCATCAAGCGCAAGAAGGCCACGCCCGAGCAGAAAGACACGCTGCTGGCGAAAATCAACGCCACCACCGACCTCAATGCCCTTGCGGACGTCGACCTGATCATCGAGGCCGTCTTCGAAGACCCGGGCGTCAAGGCCGAGATGACCAAGAAGGTCGAAGCCATCATCCCCGAGGATGCGATCTTTGCCTCCAACACCTCGACCCTGCCGATCACCGGCCTGGCCGAGGCCTCGGTACGCAAGGACCAGTTCATCGGCATCCACTTCTTCTCGCCGGTCGAAAAGATGGCGCTGGTCGAGATCATCAAGGGCCAGCAAACCGGCGAGCGCGCGGTGGCCAAGGCGCTGGATTACGTGCGCCAGATCCGCAAGACCCCGATCGTGGTCAATGACGAGCGTTTCTTCTACGCCAACCGCTGCATCATCCCCTATATCAACGAGGGCGTGATGATGGCCGGCGAAGGCGTGGCGCCGCAGCTTCTGGACCACGCGGCGCAGCTCTTGGGCTTCCCGGTGGGGCCGATCCAGCTGGTCGATGAAACCTCGCTTGATCTCGGCGCCAAGATCGCCAAGGCGACCATGGCGGCGATGGGCGATGCCTATCCGAAATCGGTGGCCGATGACGTCACCTTCTGGATGGTCGAGGAAGGCCGCCTCGGGCGCAAATCCAAGGCCGGGTTCTTCGACTATGACGAAAACGGCAAGCGCCTCGGCTACTGGAAAGGCTTCGGCGACAAGTTCCCCGAGTTGCAGGAACAGCCCGAGGTGATCGAGGTCCAGCACCGCCTGATCTTCAGCCAGGTGCTGGAAGCGGTGCGCGCACTGGAGGCCGGCGTGCTGGAAGACATCCGCGAAGGCGATGTCGGCGCCATCCTCGGCTGGGGCTTCATGCCCTGGTCGGGCGGCCCCTTCTCGTGGCTCGACATCGTCGGCGCGCCCTGGGCGGCCGAGACCTGCGACGCGCTGACCGCGAAATTCGGCGATCGCTTTGCCTGCCCGCCGCTCTTGCGCGAGATGGCGGACAAGGGCCAGACCTTCTACGGCCGCTTCGGTCAGGCCGCAAAAGCCGCCTGAGCCCGAAAAAACGATCTCAGAGAACGCCCGGCCGCAATGGCCGGGCGTTTTTTTGCCCAGAAACCATGGTGTTGCAATTCTTCCGTCAGGGCCCGGCTGTTCCGGTCAACCGGGATATTGACCCAAGCCACGAAAGCTGCAACTAATTGTCAGACAATTGAAGATACGCGTTTCTACGGTCTTGGGTGATCCGTGCAAAATGACGTAGAACACGGGATACCAACAGAATCGAGGGAGGAATCTGATGGGCTGGATGGCTGATGAAACCGGGCTGGACAAATGCGCGGCCAATTTCGTGCCGCTGACGCCGCTGTCGCATCTGCGGCGGGCACGGCAGGTGTTTCCGGATCATCTGGCGGTGAGCTATGGCAAGCACCGCAAGACCTATGCCGAATATTACGAACGCTGCACCCGGCTGGCCTCGGGGCTGGCGGGGCTGGGCGTCGCGCCGGGCGATGTGGTGGCAACGCTGATCCCCAACCTGCCGGCACAGGCCGAGGCGCATTTCGGCGTGCCCGCCTGCGGCGCGGTGCTGAACACCATCAACACCCGGCTCGATGTGGGCACCGTGGCCTATATCTTCGAGCATGGCGGCGCCAGGGCGGTGCTGGTCGACCCGCAGTTTCTCGAGCTGGCCGAGGCCGCCTGCGAGGCGATGGACGGCCCGCCGCCGCGTCTCGTCGAGGTCGCCGACGATCAGGCCGGGTTTCACGCCTCGGGGCGGCATCTCGAATACGAGGCGCTCTTGGCTTCGGGCGATCCGGATTTCGACTGGGTCCTGCCGCAGGACGAATGGGAAAGCCTGGCGCTGAACTACACCTCCGGCACCACCGGGCGGCCCAAGGGCGTGGTCTATCACCATCGCGGCGCCTATCTGATGACCATGGGCACCGTGGTCAGCTGGCGCATGGTGCTGCATCCGGTGTTCATGGCCATCGTGCCGCTGTTCCACTGCAATGGCTGGAACCACACCTGGATGATGCCGCTGATCGGCGGCACGCTGGTCTGCTGCCGAGACGTCAGCGCGCAGAACATCTACAACGCCATCCATTACGAGGGCGTCACCCATTTCGGCGGCGCGCCGATCGTGCTCAACATGATCGTCAACGCCCTCGCCGAGGAACGCCGCAGCTTCGAGCACACCGTCGAGGTCTTCACCGCCGGCGCCCCCCCGGCCCCGGCGACATTGGCCAAGATCGAGGATCTGGGCTTCAATGTCACCCAGGTCTACGGGCTGACCGAGACCTATGGCCATGTCACCGAATGCCTGTGGAACGACGCCGCCTGGGGCGATCTCGACAAGCCCGGCGTGGCGGCGATCAAGGCCCGCCAGGGGGTGGCGATGCCGATGATGGAACATATCACCGTGCTCGACGAGACCATGAGCCAGGTGCCGATGGACGGCAAGGCCCAGGGCGAGATCGCGGTGCGCGGCAACTCGGTGATGAAGGGCTATCTGAAAAACCCCGAGGCCACGGCCGAAGCCTTCAAGGGCGGCTATTTCCACACCGGCGACATCGCCATCCAGCACCCCGACAGCTATATCCAGATCGCCGACCGCGCCAAGGACATCATCATTTCCGGCGGCGAGAACATCTCTTCGGTCGAGGTCGAATCGGCGCTGATGGCGCATCCGGCGGTGTCGCTGGCGGCGGTGGTGGCGCTGCCCGACGAGAAATGGGGCGAGGTGCCCTGCGCCTTCCTGGAACTGCTCGACGGCGCCAGCGCCACCGAGGCCGAGATCATCGCCTTCGCCCGCGAATCCCTTGCCGGGTTCAAGGCCCCCAAGAAGGTGCTGTTCCAGGACCTGCCCAAGACCTCGACCGGCAAGATCCAGAAGTTCGAACTGCGCAAACTGGCCCGCGACCTCGCCTGAGGCCGCAGGCGGGTGCGCTCTGCCATTGCGCCCCGGCTTTCTCTTGCCCGAAATATCCCGGGGAACGGCGTCTTTTTCTTCCGAAAAAGGCGCCGTGGGGCAGCGCCCCCCGCAGCGGCGCGGCTTGACCCCGCCGCCGCATTGAGGCACCCCCGCGCGCATGGACTACGACACGATCATTCTTGGCGCCGGGGCCGCCGGCATGATGTGTGCCGCCCAGTGCGGCGGCCGCACCCTGGTGCTCGACCAGGCCCGGGCGCCGGGCGAGAAAATCCGCATCTCGGGCGGCGGGCGCTGCAATTTCACCAATCTTCATGCCGGGCCGGGCAATTTCCTCTCGGCCAATCCGCATTTCGCCAAATCGGCCCTCAGCCGCTATACGCAGTGGGATTTCATCGAGCTGCTGGAGCGCCATGGCATCGCCTGGCACGAAAAGACCCTGGGCCAGCTGTTCTGCGACGGCTCGGCGCGCCAGATCGTCTCGATGCTGACCGAGGAAATGGCCCGTGCCGGGGCCGAACTGAGGCTGCAAAGCCGCATCGTCGAGGTTGCGCATGACGGGGCGCGTTTCAGCGTCGAGGTCGAGACCGAGGGCCGCCGCCAGCGCCTAAGCGCGACCAATCTGGTGCTGGCCACCGGGGGCAAGTCGATCCCCAAGATGGGGGCGACGGGCCTGGCCTATGACCTGGCCCGCCGCTTCGCCCTGATGGTGACCGAGACCCGGCCGGCGCTGGTGCCCTTCACCTTTTCCGACAACCCGTTCAAGCCGCTCTCGGGCACCGCGCTGCCGGTGCGGGCCGGCGCCGGCGGCGCCAGTTTCGACGAGGCGCTGCTGTTCACCCATCGCGGCCTGTCAGGCCCCTCGATGCTGCAGATCTCCTCCTACTGGCGCGACGGCGACGAGATCCGCATCGACCTGTTCCCCGAAGGCGATGCTTTCGAGGTTCTGAAAGCCCGGCGTCACAGCGACGGCCGGCGCAACCTGACCACCGTCCTCGGACATCTAATCCCGGCCAGGCTGGCCGAGCACCTCGGCGCGCAATGGCAGCTGACCGGCAATCTCGCCGACCAGAGCGATGCCGCCCTGCGCGATCTGGCCGAGCGCCTGAGCAACTGGCGGCTGCGCCCCTCGGGCACCGAGGGCTACCGCACCGCCGAGGTCACGCTGGGCGGCATCGACACCGACGGGCTGTCGTCGAAGACCATGGAGGCCAAATCCCTGCCCGGCCTCTACGCCATCGGCGAGGCGGTGGATGTCACCGGCTGGCTCGGCGGGTTCAACTTCCAGTGGGCCTGGTCCTCGGGCTGGGCCGCCGGGACGGCGATTGCCGCCGCCGCTGGCCGGTCCTGAGCACGGCGGCGGGGGGCCGCGCCCCTAGCCCAGCAAGGCCCTGACCCGGGCGGCGAAATCCTCGCCGCGCTTTTCGAAACTGTCATATTGGTCGAAGCTGGCCGCCGCCGGGGCCAGCAGCACCGTGTCGCCGGGCTCGGCCTCGGCCACGGCACGGGCCACCGCCGCTTCCATGGTGGTGCAGATCTCGGCCTCGACCCCCTTGAGCTGAAGCGCGAAACCCGCCGCCTCGCGGCCGATCACATAGGCCTTGACCACCGCCCCGGCCGATGCCGCGAGATCGCCCGGCCCGCCCTCTTTCTCGAGCCCGCCACAGATCCAGCGGATGCGCTTGAACGCCCCCAGCGCCATGCGCGCCGCATCGACATTGGTCGCCTTGCTGTCGTTGACATAGGTGACGCCGCCTACCTCGGCGATGATCTGGCTGCGATGCGGCAGGCCGCTGAACGAGGCAAAGCCGGCTTCGATCACCCGCGGCGCCAGCCCCAGCGTGCGGCAGACCGCATAGGCCGCGCAGGCGTTCTGGTGGTTGTGCAGCCCCGGCAGCCCCTTGATGGCGCGCAGGTCGATCGAACCGGCCTGCCGCCCCTTGCGTTCTTCGACCAGAAAGCCCTTCTTGACGTAGACATTCCAGCCGGCACCGGACAGCCTGCGGTTGACCGAGATCCGGATCACCCGGTCATCGCCCTGCCCCATCGACATCTGCCCGGCGAGAAAGGCGCCCTCGGGCTCGTCGACGCCGATCACCGCGCGGTCGGGCCCGCCCTCGGCAAACAGCCGCCGCTTGGCCGCGAAATAGCCGCCCGCCCCCCCGTGGCGGTCGAGGTGATCGGGGCTGAGATTGGTGAAGACCGCGATATCCGGGGTCAGGCTGCGCGCCAGTTCGGTCTGGTAACTCGACAGTTCCAGCACCACCACCTCGCCGTCGATCGCCGGCTCGATATCGAGCACCCCGCGCCCGATATTGCCCGCCAGCTGGGTCGGCCGCCCGGCCTGTTGCAACACGTGATGGATCAGCGCCGAGGTGGTCGACTTGCCGTTCGATCCGGTCACCGCCACCACCTTGGGCATGGTGTCGAAACCGTCCCAGTCGCGGGTGGCGAATGAGCGGAAGAACAGGCCGATGTCATTGTCGACCGGCACGTCGGCGCCCCCGGCCGCCGCCACCACCGGGTTGGGCGCCGGGTAGAGATGGGGGATACCGGGGCTGACGATCAGCGCCGCCGCGTCCTCAAGGGCGTTCTGCTGCAACAGATCTTCACATTGAAACCCCTCGCCCTCGGCCACCGCCCGCGCCTCGGGGTTGTCGTCCCAGCACAGCGGCACGGCGCCACCCGCACGCAGGGCCCGCGCGGTTGCCAGCCCCGAGCGCCCCAGCCCCAAGACCGCCACTTTCCGATTTTCAAAACCCTTGACCGGGATCATCCGCCTGCCCTCGCAACCTGTTGCGACATGGCTAGCGGATATGGCGGGATTCGCAAAGCGCGCAGCCCGCCTGTCACCATCGCCAATTGCCGGTCTTCACGGCCTAGCGCACCTTCAGCGTGGCCAGCCCGATCATCGCCAGGATCAGCGAGACGATCCAGAAGCGGATCACGATCTGCGGCTCGCTCCAGCCCTTTTTCTCGTAGTGGTGATGGATCGGCGCCATCAGGAACACCCGCTTGCCGGTGCGCTTGAAATAGAGCACCTGCACGATCACCGAAAGCGCCTCGACCACGAACAGCCCGCCGACGATGCCCAGCACCAGCTCATGCTTGGTGGCCACCGCGATGGCACCCAGGGCGCCACCCAGGGCCAAGGATCCGGTATCGCCCATGAACACCGCCGCCGGCGGCGCGTTGTACCACAAGAAGCCCAGACCGCCGCCGGCGATCCCGGCGGTAAAGATCAGGATCTCGCCGGTGCCCGGCACGTAATGCAGATCAAGGTAGTTGGTAAAGTCGACCCGGCCCACCGCATAGGCGATGATGCCCAGCGTGCCGGCGGCGATCATCACCGGCATGATCGCCAGCCCGTCAAGCCCGTCGGTCAGGTTGACCGCATTGGCCGCGCCGACGATCACGATCATCGCGAAGGGCACGAAGAAGAAACCGAGGTTGATCAGCGTATCCTTGAAGAAGGGCAGCGCCAGATGCATCTGCATCGCCTCGGGCTGCAACGTCGTGCCCCACCAGGCGGCAATCGCCGCGATGACAAAGCCGATCGCCAGCCGCATCCTGCCGGACACCCCGTCGGTGTTCTGTTTCGACACTTTGGCATAATCGTCGGCGAACCCGATCAGCCCATAGGCCAGGGTGACGAACAGCACCAGCCAGACAAAGCCGTTGTCAAGCCGCGCCCACAAGAGGGTCGAGGTGACCAGCGCACCGACGATCAGCAGCCCGCCCATGGTCGGGGTGCCGGCCTTGACGAAATGACCCTCGGGGCCATCCTCGCGGATCGGCTGCCCCTTGCCCTGTTTGCGGCGCAGCACGTTGATCAGCGGCCGCCCGAACAGGAAGCCGAACAAAAGCGCCGTCAGAAAGGCCCCACCGGCGCGGAAGGTGATATAGCGGAACAGGTTGAAAAAATCCCCGCCATCCGACAATTCGGTGAGCCAAAACAGCATCTATGCGTCCTCGTCCTGTGAATGCGCAGCGGGATGGCCCAGTTTGCGGATGGCGTCAACCACTCTGGCCAGCCGCATCGACAACGAGCCCTTGGCAAGCACAGAATCGCCGGCATCGACCAGCAATCGGACCTTTTCCGCCAATTGCTCGCTGGTTTCGGCCCATTCGCCGCGTTTTTCGGCCGGCAGCGCCGCGTGCATGTGGCGCATCAGGGGGCCGATACAGTGGATCACGTCGATCGCCGCCACCGCCGGATGCCGCGCCATCTCGGCATGCATCTCGGCCTCCTGCGGGCCCAGTTCCTTCATGTCGCCGACAAAGGCCACCCGGCGCCCCTTGCCGATGCGCCCCAGCCCGTCGCGGGTCTCGGCCGCCGCCAGCACCTCGAGCGCGGCCCCCAGCGAGGTCGGGTTGGCATTATAGGCGTCGTCGATCAGGTCGAGCGTCTGTTCGATCTCGACCGGATCCAGATAGATCACTTCTCGCGCACCGCGCCCGGTGAAGGGCCGCCAGCGCCCGAGGTCGGCGGTGGCAATGGCCAGATCGGCGCCCAGCGCCTGGACCGAGGCCAGCGCACCAAGCGCGTTCATGGCGAAATGCCTGCCCGCCGAATTGATCTTGTAGACCACCGGCGCGCCTTCGATGGTCGCCCGGGCCACCGTCGTGTCACGCTTCAGCGTGACCCCGTCCAGCCGCCAGTCCGGCGCGCTCTCGCCAAACCCGGCGATCCGCACCCCAAGCGATCCGGCCGCATCCGTCAGCACCTCGGCAGTCCCGATATCGGTCGGCAGCACCGCCACGCCGCCGGGTTCCAGCCCCTGAAGAATGGCCGCCTTTTCCACGGCGATGGCGCGCACGTCCACGAAGGCCTCGAGATGCACCGCCGCGACGGTGGTGATCATCGCCACATGCGGGCGGGCCATCTGCGCCAGCGGTGCGATTTCGCCCGGATGGTTCATGCCGATCTCGATCACCGCGAATTCCGTGTCGGCCGGCATCCGCGCCAGGGTCAGCGGCACGCCCCAATGGTTGTTGTAGCTGGCCACCGAGGCATGGGTTCTGCCCTGCCCCGACAGCATGGCGCGCAGCATTTCCTTGGTCGAGGTCTTGCCCACCGAGCCGGTGACCGCCACCACGCGGGCAGCTGTGCGGGCGCGGCCGGCGCGGCCCAGCGCCTCGAGCGCGCCCAGCACGTCCTCGACGATCAGCAGCGGCGCATCGGGGGCGACCCCCTCGGGCAGATGCGACACCAGCGCCGCCCCGGCACCCTTTTGCAGCGCCTGGGCGACAAAGTCATGCCCGTCGCGCGCCGCCTTCAGCGCCACGAAGAGATCGCCCGGCTCAAGCGTCCGGGTGTCGATCGACACCCCGGAGACCGCCCAGTCGCCGATCGCCCTGCCGCCGGTCGCCGCCGCGGCCTCCTGCGCGCTCCACAGGGTCATGCCATGCCTCCGTCAAGGGCCGCGACCGCAACGCTGGCCTGTTCGCAATCGTCAAAGGGCAGCACGTCGTCGCCGACGATCTGCCCGACCTCGTGGCCCTTGCCGGCGATCAGCAGCGCGTCGCCGGGCTGCAGCGCGTCCACCGCGCGCAGGATCGCCTCGGCGCGATCGCCGACCTCGGTGGCGTCGGGCGCGCCTTCGAGAACCATGGCACGGATGCGCGCCGGATCCTCGCTGCGCGGGTTGTCGTCGGTGACGAAGACCATGTCGGCGTTGCGGGCCGCCGCCTGCCCCATCAGTGGCCGCTTGCCGGCATCGCGGTCGCCGCCGGCGCCGATGATGGCCACGAGACGCCCCATCACATGCGGCCGCATCGCCCTGAGCGCGGTTGCCACCGCGTCCGGCGTATGGGCGTAATCGACGAAGACCGCCGCACCGTTGCGACGCGTCGCCGCCAGCTGCATGCGGCCCCGCACGGTCCTCAGTTCCCGCAGAACCTCGAACACGCGCTGCGGCTCGGCACCGCAGGCAATCGCCAGCCCCGCCGCCAGCAGCACGTTCTCGGCCTGAAACCCGCCGATCAGCTCGAGCCGCGCCATATGGGCCTGGCCGCGGAAGGAAAAGCGGATGTCCTGCCCGGTGGCGTCGAACCGCT
>NZ_JBFJVE010000056.1:0-14693 GCF_041624275.1 Shimia sp. | reverse complement strand
GGGCAAACACCCCAGGAGGCCGCATCATGTCCACCCGCCGCATCGCCCGTGATTTCAGCGAACTGCCGCAGATGCAGGACATCCTGCCCCTGTCGGGGCTGGAATTCATGCAGGCCGTCGTCAACGGCGAGTTTTCCGGCCCGCCGATCGCCGAGGCGCTGAACTACTGGCCGATCCTGGCCGAGGACGGAAAGGTGATCTTCGAGGGCGTGCCGCAGTTCAACTGCCTCAATCCCCTCGGCACGGTCCATGGCGGCTGGTACGGCACCGTGCTCGACAGCTGCATGGCCTGCGCGGTGCAGACCAAGCTGAAGCCGGGGCAGATCTACACCACGCTGGAATACAAGATCAACGTCATCCGCCCGATCCCCATCGGCACCACGGTGCATGCCATCGGCACCGTGCATCACGCCGGGCGTTCGACCGGCATCGCCGACGGCGAGATCATCGGCGCCGAGGACGGGCGGCTCTATGCCACCGGCTCGACCACCTGCATCGTGATGAACGCGCCGGTTACCTGAGGCGGCACGGGCCGGCACGGGCCGGCACGGGCCGGCCCCGGCCAGATCAGCCGCGGGTGATCTTCACCGTCTTGGCGGCGCTGTCCTGCGGCGCCCGCTTGCCGACGGTGATGGTCAGCACCCCGTCCTTCAGGTCGGCCCGCACCGCGCCCTCGTCGGCATCACCCGGCAGCCGGAACGACCGGCTGAAGGCACCGAACTGGCGCTCCGAGAAATACCATGTGTCGCCCTTTTCCTCGCGTTCGGTGCGTTTCTCGCCTTTCACCGAAACCACGCCATCCTCGACGGTCAGTTCCAGATCCTCCTCGCTGACCCCCGGCAGTTCGATGGCGATGCGATAGGCCGCATCGTCGGCCGAGGCCTCCGAGGCCGGGGACAACCAATCGGCAAGCCGGGTGCCGAAATGACGGAACGGCTCGTAAAGAGACGGCCAGAGATTGCCGCTGCGGGATTGTTCAACCATGGGAAAGCCTCCTGTTGCTTGGTTGTGTTCACGGCGCAATTATCGCAGATTTGCCGTCGATCCGCCTTGAGCAGGCGCAAGAACCGGCGCCGCCGGAAAGGAAAGACCCGATGATCCTGTGCTGCGGCGAAGCCGTGATCGACATGCTGCCGGCGACCACCGACGAGGGCGCCGCCGCCTTCCGCCCGGCGAGCGGCGGCGCGGCGGTCAATGTCGCCATCGCACTGGCCCGTCTTGGCCAGCGCGCGGGCTTTTTCGGCGGCCTGTCACGCGATGCCTTCGGTGCGCAGCTGTCCGGGGCGATGCGCCGCGAAGGGGTCGACCTGGCGCATGTGACGCCGGTCGCTGCCCCCTCGACCCTCGCCTTCGTGCATCCGGCCGCCGACACGCAGGGGTTTTCCTTCTACGACCAGAACAGCGCCGGGCGGACGCTGGCGATCACCGCGCTGCCGCCGCTTGATGGGGTCAGGGCGCTGGTCTTCGGCGGGCTCAGCCTGATCCACCGCCCCGGCGCCGGCACGTTCGAAACGCTGATGCAGATGGCGGGGCCCGAACGGCTGATCCTGCTCGACGCCAATATCCGCCCCGCCCTCATCGAGGATCAGGAGCAGGGCTACCGCCAGCGGCTGACCCGCATGATGGCCATGGCCGACGTGCTGAAATTCTCCGACGAAGATCTCGACTGGCTGCGCCCCGACCCGCCCGAGCAGCTGTTGCTGGGCCGCGCCAGCCTTGTGATGCACACCCATGGCGCCAATGGCGCGACGCTGTATTCCCGCCACGGCAGCCAGCACCTGCCCACCGCGCCGCAACGGGCGCGCGACACGGTGGGTGCCGGCGACACCTTCTGCGCCGGGGTTCTGGCCTCGCTGGCCGAACAGGGCCTGTTGCAGCCCGCCGCGCTGGCCCGGGCCGGGGCGGCGCCGCTGACCCGGGCGGTGGCCTACGGCATCCGCGCCGCCACCTATTCGGTGACCCGTGCGGGCGCCAATCCCCCGACCAAAAAGGAACTGTCATGCGGGCCTTGATTCAACGGGTAAGCGAAGCCTCGGTCACCGTCGAGGGCGAGACCCTCGGTGAAATCGGCGCCGGCCTCTTGGTGCTGGTCTGCGCCATGCAGGGCGACACCACGGCCGAGGCCGACAAGCTCGCCGCCAAGGTCGCCCGCTGCCGCATCTTTCAGGACGACGCGGGCAAGATGAACCTGTCGCTGCGCGACATCGGCGGCGCGGCGCTGGTGGTGTCGCAGTTCACCCTTGCCGCCGACACCCGCAGCGGCAACCGTCCGGGATTTTCCAGCGCCGCGCCCCCGGCCGAGGGCCAGCGGCTGTACGAGTATTTCGCGGATCGGATGGCAGCCGAAGGCCTGCCGGTGCAGCGCGGACGCTTTGGCGCCGACATGAAGGTGCGGCTCTTGAATGACGGGCCGGTGACGATCTGGATCGAGGTCTGAGCGGCCCGGCCGTGATCCCGCTCAGGATTTCTTGACGAACCGGGTCAGGATGACGATGCGCTGGCCTTCGACACGGCCTTCGATCTGTTCGCCGTTGTCGGGCACCAGAGCGATGTTGCGCACCGCGGTGCCGCGTTTGGCGGTGAAACCTGCGCCCTTGACCGGCAGATCCTTGATCAGCACCACGCTGTCGCCGGCCGCCAGCAGCGCGCCGTTGCTGTCGCGGTGCTCGGGCGCGTCGGCATCGGGCAGGCCGGCCTCGGCCCAGTCCATGACCTCGGGCTCGAGATAGGCGATCTCCAGCAGATCGCGCGCCCAGGGGGCGGTGGTCAGCCCCTTCAGCAGCCGCCAGGCCACCACCTGCACCGGCGCCTCGCTCGACCAGATCGCCTCATGCAGGCATTGCCAGTGCGGCCCGTCCTCGGGGCCGCTCTCCACGCCGGCAAGACAGGTCGCGCAAAGCGCGATGGCCTCGGGCCTGGGGACCACGGCATAGGGGGTGGTGTCATCGGCGCGGCACAGGGCGCAGGGGGTCGGCATCGGCAGGGTCCTTCGCTTGGATCCTGCCGCTTATGCCCGCGCAACCGCGTCGCGTCCAGCACATGGAAGGCCGCGCCGGCACTGGATTTTCCCTTTCGCTTGCGACAGGGTGGCCCGGCAAGCAGGAAAGGGAAGCCGGTGGACGCAGAAGCCGTGAAGACCGTCGAGGACATCTGGTGGCACGGGGTGCGCGCGGTGCGCGGCGCCGAGGCCGTGTCAAAGGCGATCCGCCGCCAGCAGATCGCGGCGCCGGACCGGATCATCGCCGTCGGCAAGGCGGCCTCGGCCATGCTCGAGGGTGCGCAGGCCGTCTACGGCACCGCGATCCCGGCGCTGGTGGTGACCAAATACGGCCATGCCACCCCCCTGCCCGCCGCCCAGCGCGACCGGGTGCGGGTGATCGAGGCGGCGCATCCGGTGCCCGACGAGAACACCCTGGTCGCCGGCGTCGAGATCCTGAAAGAGGTTCAGCACATGGCGCCGCAATCGCATCTTCTGATGCTGGTCTCGGGCGGCGCCTCGTCGCTGGCCGAACTGCCGGAACCGGGGCTGAGCCTCGCCGCCCTGCAACACGAGAACGCCCGCCTTCTGGGCGACGGGCTGGACATTCACGCCATGAACGCGCGCCGCCGCGAGCTCTCGCAGATCAAGGGCGGCAAGCTGCTCGGCCATTTCGCCGGCGCCCGGGTGACCACGCTGGCGATCTCGGATGTCGAGGGCGACAGCCTGTCGGTGATCGGCTCGGGCATCGGACAGGCGCCCGACAACCACCGCTTTTCCTTCGATCCGCATATCGTCGCCTCGAACCGCATCGCCCGCACGGCCTGCGCGGCGCGGGCCCGGACGCTGGGGCTGGCGGTCAGGGGCAATGAGGAAACCCTCTATGCCGATGTTCACGAACTGGCGGCGCGGCTCGGCCCCGAACTGCGCGCCGCGCCGGCCGGGCTCTATATCTGGGGCGGAGAGCCGACCATCCAGCTGCCCCCCGACCCCGGCCAGGGCGGGCGCAATCAGGCGCTGGCGCTGGCATTGGCGCGCGAGATCTCGGGCCTTTACGGGCTGACGGTGCTGGTCGCCGGCAGCGACGGCACCGACGGGCCGACCGATGCCGCCGGCGGTGTCGTCAACGGCGCCACATGGACCGACGAGGCGGCGCGCTTTCAGCGTCAGGCCGACAGCGGGCGGTTTCTGGACGCGCGCAGCGCGCTGTTCCGCTCGGGGCCCACCGGCACCAACGTGATGGATCTGGTGGTGGCGCTGAAAACCTAGCCGGCCCGGAGCGATCAGACCGCCAGCGTCGCCGCCACGGCGCGTTTCCAGCCCGCGTAGCGGCGCTCGCGGGTCGCCGCATGCATCGCCGGCGCAAAGCGGCGCTCCAGCGCCCAACTGTCCGAGAACCCCTCCATGTCCGGGTAGATCCCGGCGCGCATGCCGGCCAGCCATGCCGCCCCCGTGGCGGTGCTCTCGGCGATCTCGGGGCGGTCCACCGGGGCGCCGATGATGTCGCTGAGAAACTGCATCGTCCAGTCGCTGGCGCTCATCCCGCCGTCGACGCGCAGCACGGTGTCGCCCCCCTGCCCGATGTCGCTCATGTCGGCCCGCATCGCCTCGATCAGATCGCGGGTCTGGAAGCCGACGCTTTCCAGCGCCGCGCGGGCGAACTCGGCCGGACCGGAATTGCGGCTCAGCCCATAGACCGCGCCCCGGCAGTCGGGCGCCCAATAGGGCGCCCCGAGCCCGGTGAAGGCGGGCACCAGCATCAGCTCCTGCCCGGGGTCGGCCGCCTCTGCCAGCGCCTGGCTCTCGCCCGCCTCCGCGATCAGCCCGAGCCCGTCGCGCAGCCATTGCACCACCGCCCCGGCAATGAAGATCGCCCCCTCCAGCGCATAGGTCGGGGTGCCGTCAAGCTGATAGGCGATGGTGGTCAGCAGCCGGTTCTTCGAGGCCACCGGCCGCGCGCCGGTATTGAGCAGCGCGAAACAGCCGGTGCCATAGGTCGATTTCATCATCCCGGGGCGGAAACAGGCCTGGCCGATGGTCGCCGCCTGCTGGTCGCCCGCGACCCCGAGGATCGGGATCGCGCCGCCCAGCAGCGCCGGATCGGTGCTGCCGAAATCGGCGGCGCAGTCGCGCACCTCGGGCAGCATCGCCATCGGCACATCGAAAAGCGCGCAGACCTCGGCGCTCCATTGCCCGCGGTGGATGTCGTATAGCAGGGTGCGCGCGGCATTGGTGGCATCGGTGACATGGGCCCTGCCGCCGGTCAGCTTCCAGATCAGATAGCTGTCGATTGTGCCAAACAGCAGATCGCCGGCCTCGGCCCGGGCGCGGGCCCCCGCCACGCTGTCCAGCAGCCATTTCACCTTGGTGCCGGAAAAATAGGGATCAAGCAGCAGCCCGGTCGCCGCCGTCACCGCCGGCTCGTGGCCCTGAGCCTTCAAATCGCGGCACATCTTTGAGGTGCGCCGGTCCTGCCAGACGATCGCCTTGTGCAGCGGCGCGCCGCTGTGGCGGTCCCAGACCAGCGTGGTCTCGCGCTGGTTGGTGATGCCGATGCCGGCGATCGCTTTTGCCCCAATGCCGGCCTGCGCCATCACCGCGCGGCAGGTCGCCAGAACGCTGTTCCAGATGTCGCCCGGGTCATGCTCGACCCAGCCCGAGGCCGGGAAATGCTGCGGGAATTCCTGCTGCGCCATGGCCACGGGGCGCATCCCGGCGTCGAACAGCAGCGCCCGTGTCGAGGTGGTGCCCTGATCGATGGCAAGGATATGGGTCATGGCGGCCTCCGGCTTGGTGCTGCGGCCCAGAGTGGCGCGATTCCCGGCCCGGGCCAATCGCTTTTGCCTGTCGGCGGCCGCCCCGGAAACAGGAAACCCGGCCACGGGGGCCGGGTCTGAGATCATGGTCTGGGGCGGGGTTCAGTCCTCGGCCCATTCCCAGCGGTTGGTGAAGGCGCCGAGCACCTTGCCGACCTCTTCGTCCGAGGCATCACCGTTGTTGGTGATCTGCGCCACCAGCCCGCGCTTCTTGTCGTCCAGCACGCTGGTGACCCGCGCCGGCACGCCTTCTTTTTCAAGCGCGGCGTTGAAGATCCGGGTGATCGCCGATTTGCGCAGGTCGGGCTTGAAGATCTTGCCGACGGCGGTTTTCGGCAACTCCGGCATGACCTCGATATACTTGGGCTGCGCGGCGCGTTCGTGCACATGCACCTTGGCGTGTTTCATCAGCTCCTCGGCGGTGACGGTGCCGCCCTCGACCAGTTCGACGTAAGCGCAGGGCACCTCGCCGGCATGGGCGTCGGGCTGGCCGATGGCGCCGGCAAAGGCGACGTCGTGATGCGCCAGCAGCGCTTCTTCGATCTCGGCCGGGTCGATGTTGTGCCCCCCCCGGATGATCAGATCCTTGGCCCGTCCGGTGATCCACAGATAGCCGTCGGCGTCGATACGCCCCAGATCGCCGGTGCGCAGATACTTGCCATGATGGAAGAGATCGGCGTTCTTCTCGGCCTCGGTATAGGTGTTGCCGGCATAGACGCCGGGGTTCGACACGCAGATCTCGCCGACCTCGTCGGTGGCGCATTCCACCGGGCCGTCGGGGGTGTTGGTGTAGATGCGCACATCGGTATAGGGAAACGGCAGCCCGACCGAGCCGACCTTCTTGTTGCCGGTCGGCGGGTTGCACGAGACCAGACAGGTGGCCTCGGTCAGCCCGTAGCCCTCGACCACGTCGACGCCACAGGTGCTTTCAAAGCGTTTGAACAGTTCCAGCGGCATCGGCGCCGAACCGGAAAAAGCGGTCTTCACGGTCGAGATATCGGCGTCGACCTCTTTCTGCATCAGCGCCGAGACGGCGGTGGGCACGGTGATGATGAAGGTGGTCTTCCAGCGCTCGATCAGCTTCCAGAAATTGTCGAACACCCCGTCGCCGCGATAGCCTGCCGGGGTCGGGAACACCACATGCGCCCCCGAGGACACGGCCGCCTGCATGATGACATGCACCGCGAAGACGTGGAACAGCGGCAGCGGGCACATGATGCTGTCTTCTTCGGTGAACAGCAGCTCATCGCCCAGCCAGCCGTTGTAGATCATCCCCGAATAGCGGTGCTGCGCCACTTTCGGCATGCCGGTGGTGCCGCCGGTGTGGAAATAGGCCCCCACCCGGTCGCCGGCGCTGTCCTCGAACTGCAACGTGGTCGGGTATTTGGCCATTTCGCGGTTGAAATTCTTGACGTCGGCGTGATGCCCGGTCGGGTTCTTGGGCCGGATCAGCGGCACGATCCAGCTTTTCGGCGGCGTCAGGTAGCGGTTGAGGTCGACCTCGAGCACCGTATGCACATGCGGCGCGTGGCGCACCGCCTCGGCGACCTTCTGGGCGACGTCGGTCTTGACGAAGGACTTGATGGTGACCACCACCTTGGCATCGGTCTCGCGCAGGATGGCACCGATCTGCTCGGGCTCCAGAAGCGGGTTGATCGGGTTGACGATGCCGGCGATCATGCCGCCGAACAGGGCGATCAGGGTCTCGTTGCAATTGGGCATGACGAAGGCGACGCAGTCGCTCTCGCCGACGCCGAGGTCGCGGAACAGGTTCGCCGCCTGCACCGACTTGGCATGCAGCTCGGCCCAGGACATGGTCTCGGCCTTGTCGGTCGGCCCCGACAGCAGCTGGTAGCTGGCGGCCGGCCGGTCGGGGAAACGGTCCTTGGTGTGGCTCAGGAACCCGTAGAAGGTGGTCGCGAGGTCACGCTCCTCCCATGGCATTTCCTGTTCGATTTTTTTCAGGTCTTCCACTGACGAAAACGTCATTTGCCGGTCTCCTCCCCTTGGCCTTCCGTGCACGCGCAACTGGAGTGTGCACGATGCGGAGAAAAACACCAAGTCGCAAGCGTTTGACCAGACCTCACGCCGGGTCAAGCGAAAGAAAGACGTTGCGTTAGAGGCCGCCGTCGGTTGCCGGCGCCGCCAAGGGCTGCCCGCCGCCGCGACGGCAAGTGGCACCGCGCTGCCCCTTTGCCCGCCACAAGGCCCCGGCGCGGCCCGAAACGCCGTGTTTCCAAGGGCTTCCGGCCCCGGTCAAAAAAATCCCGAAGCGGCAAGAAAGGGCCTTGTGTTTCCGTCGCCGGCAAAGATATACCCGTCGGCGGAGACGTGGCCGAGTGGTCGAAGGCGCTCCCCTGCTAAGGGAGTAAACGGGAAACCGTTTCGAGGGTTCGAATCCCTTCGTCTCCGCCATATCCCCCCAAAATATCGCCCAGATCGTCGGGATCCGTCCCAAGACGGCGGCGGCCGGGTGTCGGGCACGGCTCAGACCGCGCGCGCCACGGCCTGAAACAGCGCCACAAGCTGCGAAAACCCCTCGGTCTCGGCGCTCCAGCCCGCCGCGCGGCGGCAAAGCCGCCGGACATGGGCCGGGCTGACCCCGACCCGGTCCAGGCGCATCGCGCTGCGCGGGTTCCACCACGGGCCGTCGCCCTTGCGCCGGAAGATCAGCGACAGCCGGATCGCCGAATGCAGGATCGCCTTGGCACGGAAGCGATAGGTCAGCTCGTCGGCGCCGAAGGGGCCCTGCTGCGCCGCACGCGCCAGCAGCCGGCCTTCGGCCACGGGCGAGATCGGCGCCCATTCGTCGGCCAGAAGCCACACAAGGTCATCCTCGGGCGAGCCGACGCCGCAATGCTCCCAGTCGATCCAGCTCACCGCCTCCGGCGGCAGCAGCAGCGCATTGCCCGGCCGCGCGTCCCATTTGACAAAGGCGGCGTGGCGGCGGCGCAGCCGATCGGCCACCGCCCAATGATCGAAACCGGGCTGCGGCAGGCCGCGATCTTCGGCCAGCCGCATCGGGGCCGAAGCGAAATCCAGCAGCCAGCCGGGCCGCTCCGCGATGCCCGGGGCCAGCCCGAGCAGCCCCGCCGAAGCGCCCCGCTGCTGCAGGTCGAGCAGCCCCTCGCCGGCGGCGGTCAGCAGCGCCGCGCGCCCGGCCTGGTCCGCCGCTTCCAGCGCCTCGGTCAGCCGCCGGCCCGCAACCCAGGTCTGGATCACCAGCCGCCCCTCCTGCGCGACCAGCCCCGGTACCGTGCCGGCTGGCGCAAGGGCGCGCAGCGCTTCGGCCTCGAGCCCGGCCCGCGCCGCACTGGACCGCTGCGACAGAACGTATTTGCGGCCCTCGACCTGCACCACCAGCGTCTTGCGGTCGCGCCCACCCGGATAGTCGATGGCCTCGGGCGCCCGCCCCCATGTCTTGCGGCACAGCGCGACGACTTCCGGCTCGGCTAGATTTCGCTGCTGCAATCGTTCCCTCCCGCCGCCGTCGCGACCCCGTTGTGCCCGATACTGTCCGGCTTCGGCCGCCGGGTCCAGTCATTGCGCCAGGCAGCGGTGCGATCCGCCATTCGAATCGTCGCCTGCCGGCGCCGCCGGGCGCAAAAATTGCCCGGCAACAATCGAGTCCTTTCTTGCGGATTGTTCCCCATTGCCGCCCAATCGGTGGCGAATCCGCCTGTGCGGGGCGGCCGGACGCCCCGTGACGGCCCGCCGGCCAAAGACCCGCCCGGACGAGATGCTGAATGTGGTAAATATCTGTTTTAAAAGGGTGTATTCGCCGCATCTTTGCTTGAAAGCTTTGTAAAAACCCTTCCTTTTCAGGCGCTTAAAAAGCATTTCATTGACTCAACGTAAGCCGGTGTGAGAGCGTCGTAAGATCGGCACCCCAATTCCTGCCGGGTAACGAGTGCATTTCTTTCAAATTGATAGGCCCGAGAGTCCGGGCTCAAGAGCAAAATTAAGCCTCCGATTTCCCACGCGGTCTTCGGGGCATCAAAGGGATGGAACAATGGCTAAATACTCCGGCTCGAACGGCGACGACAGCATTTCTGGCAGCAGCAAGAACGACAAGATCGACGGGCGCGACGGAGACGACACCCTGCTCGGCCTCGACGGCAAGGACAAGCTCGACGGCGGCGACGGTGATGACCTGCTTGATGGCGGCAACGGCCGCGACGACCTCAAGGGCGGTGACGGCAACGACACGCTCTTGGGCGGGGCGGACGAAGACAAGCTGAAGGGCGGCGACGGCGATGATCTGCTGGATGGCGGCGCCGGCGACGACGACCTCAAGGGCGGCGACGGCGATGATGTGCTGGGCGGCGGCGAAGGCGACGACAAGCTCAAGGGCGACAAGGGCAATGATGCGCTTTCCGGCGGCGCGGGCGACGACATGTTGCAGGGCGGCCATGGCAATGACACTATCCTCGGCGGCGAAGGCGACGACCTGATCTATGGCGACGGCAGCGGCTCGGGCGGCGGTTCGGGCTCCGGCGCGATCGATTTCAACGACTATCTGGATGGCGGCACCGGCAATGACTGGATCGTCGGCGGCCAAGGCGAGGACACCGTTCTTGGCGGCGAAGGCGACGACGTGCTGTTCGGCGATGACGGCGGATCGCGCGGCAGCGGTTCGGGCTCGGGCTCGGGCGGCGACGCCCTCGGGCTGTGGAATGCGGGTCTGGGCGGAGGTTCGGGCAGCGGGTCGGGTAAGGGCTCGGGCAGCGGCTCTGGCAAGGGCTCGGGCAGCGGCTCGGGCAAGGCTTCGGGCAGCGGTTCGGGCTCAGGCTCGGGCGACAGCGGGTTCGACGACTACCTCGACGGCGGCGCCGGAAACGACTTCATCTTCGCCGGGGGCGGCGATGACGAAGTGCATCACAACGCGCTTGAAAACAGCGGCGCCTCGGACAAATACGCCGGTGGCGACGGCATCGACAGGCTGACGCTGGAGCTGACCTCGGAAGAATGGTTCAGCCCCGAGGTCCAGACCGACATCGCCAATTACCTTCAGTTCCTCGCCGACAACACCGACCCGGTCACCGGCGAGGCCAACAGCAACACCTTCGAGTTCACCGCCTTCGACCTTGACGTGCGCGAATTCGAAGAGCTCGGCATCATCGTCGACGGGGTCGTGCTCGACCCGGCGGACGAGGCCGCGACGGCCATCGACGACAGCGCCGCGGTCGACGAAGACGACGGCGCCACGCTTTTCGCCTCGGTGCTGGACAATGACGATGTGCCGGATCTGGCCAAAGAGGTGCGTCTGGTCTCCGGCGTCTCCGAAGGGATTCTGGTCTTCAACGAGGGCACGTCCGGTGCCCCCGACGGCAGTTTCTCCTTCGATCCCGACGGCGCCTTCGAAGACCTCGCCGAGGGCGAGACCCGCGATGTCAGCTTCGTCTACGAGGTCGAGGACGCCGATGGCGACGTCTCGCAGGCCACGGTGACGATCACCGTCACCGGCACCAATGACGCGCCCACCCTTGCGGCGGGCAGTGCCGATGCGGCCGAGGACGGGCCTGCGGTGGATGTGGACCTGTCGGCGCTTGGCGGCGATGTGGACAGCGATGATGACGGCGCCAGCCTGACCTATGCGGTGACGGGCACCCCGTCCGAAGGCGGCGCCTCGATCGTCGGCACCACGCTGACCTTCGATCCGGGCAGCGACTTTCAGGACCTCGCGACGGGCGAGACCCGCGACGTGGTGATCGAGATCACCGCCACCGACAACCATGGCGCGAGCGCCGTCAACGAGGTGGTGGTCACGGTGACGGGCACCAATGACGCGCCGACCGTCGCGGCGGCGCTGGACGCGGAGGCCAACGAGGACGATGCCGCCTTTGCCATCGACCTTCTGGCCGGCGCCTCGGATGCCGACAACGGCGAAACCGCGACGCTCGACGTGCAGAATGTCTCGGGGCTGATCGCCGGGGTGACCCTGGCCGGCACCGCGCTCGAGGTCGATCCGGCCGACGCCGCCTTCCAGTCTCTGGCGGTGGGCGAAAGCCAGGTCATCACCGTGACCTACGAGATCGTCGACGTCCAGGGCGCCGCAACGCCCCAGTCGGCGACCATCACGATCCATGGCACGAACGACACGCCGGTGGTTTCGGCGCTGATCGCGGCCACCACCAACGAGGATGCCGCGCCGCTGGCGCTCGACCTGCTGGCCCATGCCAGCGACGTCGATGCCAGCGACGATCTTGACGTTGCCGCGGTCGTGGTCACCGCCTCTGACGGGCGCAGCGTGACCTACTCCGTGGACACTGAAACCGGCGCCTTCGAGGTCGACCCGGCGCAGTTCGACGATCTCGGCTGCGACGAAGCGCTGACCCTGACGGTCGATTACAACGTGGTCGACGGCAATGGCGGGGTGGTTGCGACCTCGGCCAGCATCACGGTCGAAGGGGTCAATGACGCCCCCGAGGTCAGCGGCCCCGTCGATGGCGGCACCACCCATGAAGACGCGGCGCCGGTGACGCTCGGGCTTCTGGACAATGCCAGCGATGCCGAGGGCGACAATCTCGGCGTCGCCAATGTCACCGTCGGCTCGGACAATGCCGGGCGCACGGTCAGCTACACGGTCGATCCTTCGACCGGCGATCTGGTGATCGACCCGGCGCAGTTCAATGACCTCGCGGTGGGCGAAAGCGAGACCCTGACCGTCACCTATGACGTGATCGAGGAAGACCGCGCCTTTTCCGGCAGCGCCGGCGGCGAGACGCTGGACAATGCCGGCACCTTCTTCATCGCCGACAGCGACACCGGCGATCTGATCCGCGTCAAGCGCGGCGGCGCGATCATCACCCATGAAGACGCGCTGGCCGCCGCCGGCGTGACCAATGGCAGCTCGGTCCTTGTCGATGGCAACAGCACCGGCCTCGGCGTGTCGGCCTATGCCATGGAGGACGGTGTCGCCACCCCCGTCGACCAGTCCAACATCGAGCTCGAAGGCTATTCGGGCAGCGAGACCACCGGCACCTCCGGCAGCGGCGCGCAATATGTGGTCTACGGCGACAGTTTCGGCGATGCATCGACCGGCGGTCCGCTGACCCTCGTGGTCACGGTGCCGGTGACAGGCGACGACTGCGGTGATGCGACCCATACCTTCACCATCAGCGGCGTCGACCAGTCCGGCAGTTTCACCAACCCGGTGATCGGCGGCGTCGACCTCGAGGCCACGCCCGAGCCGGTGCCGAGCACCGCAACCCTGGTGGTCGAGGGGCGCAACGACGCGCCGCAGACCACCGCCGACACGCTCGACACCGACCAGGACACGGCCGGCAGCATCAACGTGCTGGCCAATGACAGCGATGTCGACGGCGATTCCCTGAGCGTGACCGCCCTGACCGGCACCCCCTTCAGCGGCTCGACCACGGTCTTCGTGACCACCACCGACGGGCGCACCGGTCAGCTGACGCTGTGGGACAACGGCGATCTGGACTTCGACCCGCTGGGCAATTTCGACGATCTTGCCGACGGCGACAGCGACAGTTTCTCGATCAACTACACCGCCTCGGACGGCAATGGCGGCACGGCGAACGAATCGGTGACGATCACCGTCACCGGCACCAATGACGCGCCGGTGGTCAGCGCCATCGACGCCGGTTCGGTGCTCGAGGACGCGGCGGTGCAGACCATCGACCTGCTGGCCGGGCAAAGCGATATCGACATCGGCGATGTGATCTCGGCGGCGAATATCTCGGTCAGCGACGATCTCGGCAATGCGGTGGGCTTCACCGACAACGGCGATGGCACGATCAGCATCGACCCCGCCCTGTTCGAGACGCTGAACAGCGGCGAAAGCGCCACCCTGACCGTGTCCTATGACGTCAGCGACGGCAGTGCCGCGACCGCCAATACCGCGACCCTCGTGATCGAGGGCATCAGCGGCAACCAGGGCCCGACGGCGGTCGACGACGACCTTGGCGGCAGCACGGCGGCCACCGCCCTGACCGACGAGAACACCGCCCACACCATCGCCGAGGCCGATCTTCTGGGCAATGATTCCGACCCCGACGGCGATGCTTTCGCCATCACCTCGGTCTCGGCGACCAGCACCCTCGGGGCCACGGTGACGCTGAACCCGGACGGATCGGTCGATTACGATCCGACCGGCTCGGCGACGCTCGACGGCATGGCCCAGGGCGAGGTCATGACCGACAGTTTCACCTATACGATCTCCGACGGCAACGGCACCTTCGACACCGCGACGGTGACGCTCAGCGTGTCGGGGGTCGACGATCCGCCGGTGCTGACCGGAACCACCTCGGCCCAGGCCGGGTTCAGCGACACGGATTTCAGCTATCAGCTGCCCGCCGACCTGTTCACCGACCACGACGAAGGCGGCCCGATCACCTATGATGTGACCCTTGCCGACGGCTCGGCCCTGCCGGCGTGGCTGGTCTTCGACGACACGACCAACACCCTGAGCTTTGCCGCCGACGCCCCGCAGGCCACCGATATCGGCCTTTACAACCTTCTGGTGACGGCGACCGAGGATGACGGACAAAGCGCGACCACGACCTTCACCCTCTCGGTCCTCGACGGCGCCCTGATCGAGGGCACCGACGCCGGCGAGACCCTTTATGGCACCATCCAGGGCGACCTGATGCTCGGCCTCGGCGGCAACGACTATCTCTATGGCCTGCCGGGCTCGGACATCATGGACGGCGGCGACGGCAATGACTGGCTTTATGGCGAGGCCGGCGACGACGTGCTGCTGGGCAATAACGGCAACGACTATCTCTACGGCGAGGATGGCGACGACGTCATGAATGGCGGCGCCGGCTATGACAACCTTCAGGGCGGCGACGGCGACGACCTGATGGATGGCGGCGACGGCGGCGGCACGCTCAATGGCGGCAACGGCGGCGACACCATGATCGGCGGCACCG
>NZ_JBFJVE010000055.1:0-14700 GCF_041624275.1 Shimia sp. | reverse complement strand
CGGTGCAGGTCGCCGCCGCGGAGGCCCGCAAATGAACGTCAAACACGACAGGTCCGCCATCGGCCGCCCGGTGCCGCTGGTCGACGGTATCGAAAAGGTCACCGGCAAGGCGCTTTACACCGCCGATCTCGACAGCCGCGATGCGCTGGTCGGGCGCATCCTGCGCGCCCCGGTCAGCCACGCGCGAATCATCTCGGTCGACACCTCGCGGGCGCTTGCCCTGCCGGGGGTCCATGCGGTGCTCACCGGGCAGGACTGCGACAAGACCTATGGCGTGATCCCGATCGCGATGAACGAATACCCGATGGCGCGCGACCGCATCCGCTATCGCGGCGAGCCGGTGGCGGCGGTGGCGGCCATCGACGCCGAGACCGCGGCGCGGGCGCTGGAGCTGATCGAACTCGAGCTTGAAGAGCTGCCCGCCTGCTACACCCCGGCCGACTCGCGAAAGGGCGATGCGCCGCTCTTGCATGACGACAAGCCGGGCAACCTCGAACGCGAGGTGCACCACAGCTTCGGCTCGGTCGCCGAGGGGTTCGCCGAGGCCGATCTGGTGCGCGAGGAAAGCTTTGACTGCGCCGAGATCAACCATGCCCAGATGGAGCCCCACGCGGCGCTGGCCGACTACGACCCGGTGCGCCGGCGGCTGACCTTTCATTCCGTGACCCAGGTGCCCTTTTACGTGCATCTGACGCTGGCGCGCTGTCTCGACATGGACAGTTCGCGAATCCGGGTGGTCAAACCCTTTGTTGGCGGTGGTTTCGGCGCCCGCACCGAGACGCTGAACTTCGAGATCATCACCGCGCTGCTGGCGCGCGCCGTCGGTGGCAAGGTGATGATGACCCTGACCCGCGAAGAGACCTTCCTCACCCATCGCGGAAGGCCCAACACGCAGGTGAAACTGAAGATCGGCCTGAGCAAGTCCGGCAAGATCACCGCCGCCGAATGCGAGGCGGTGATGAGCGGCGGCGCCTATGCCGGCTATGGTATCGTCACCATTCTCTATGCCGGGGCGCTGCTGCACGGGCTCTATGATATCGCCAACATCAAATATGACGGCTACCGGGTCTATACCAACCAGCCGCCCTGCGGTGCCATGCGCGGCCATGGCACGGTGGATGTGCGCCACGCTTTCGAGGCGCTCTTGGACCGTATGGCGCGCGAATTGGGGCTTGACCCCTTTGCCGTGCGCCGCGCCAATCTGCTAGAGGCGCCGCTGTTCACCGCCAATGGTCTGATGATCAATTCCTACGGGCTGGATGAATGTCTCGACAAGGTCGAGGCCGCCTCGGGCTGGGCCGAGCGCCGTGGCACCCTGCCGGCGGGGCGCGGGCTGGGCATGGCCTGTTCGCATTACGTCTCGGGGGCCGCCAAGCCGGTGCACTGGACCGGAGAGCCGCATGCGGTGGTGTCGATGAAGCTTGATTTCGACGGCTCGGTGACGGTGCTGACCGGGGCCTCGGACATCGGTCAGGGGTCGACCACCATCGTGGCGCTGGCCGCCGCCGAGATCATGAGCATCGACCTGGACCGGGTGCGCGTTGTCACCAATGATTCTGTCATCACCCCCAAGGACAACGGTTCCTACTCAAGCCGCGTCACCTTCATGGTCGGCAATGCCGCGATCGAGGCCGCCAAGGCCCTGCGCGCCAAGCTGATCGACGCCGCCGCCGACCTGCTCGACGTGGCCCCGGACGAGGTCGATTGCGAAGCCGAGACCTTCTTCGTCAAGGGCAGCAGCCAGTCGGAACTGCCCTTCCACGACGTCGCCATCCGGGCGCTGGCCAAAGAGGGCACGATCACCGTCAAGGGCACGTTCTCGACCCCGGTCGAGGCCCAGGGCGGCAAGCATCGCGGCGGCGCCGTCGGTTCGACCATGGGCTTTTCCTATGCCGCGCAGGTGGTCGAGGTCAGCGTCGATCAGGACACCGGCCAGATCGACATCGAAAAGGTCTGGGCGGCGCTGGACTGCGGCTATGCGATCAACCCCTTGGCGGTCGAAGGCCAGATCGAAGGCTCGGTCTGGATGGGCATGGGGCAGGGGCTCTGCGAAGAGACCAACTATCTCGAAGGCCTGCCGACCCATGCCACGCTGACCGATTACCGGGTGCCGACCATGGCCGAATCGCCGCCCATCGAGGTGCAGATCGTCGAAAGCATCGACCCTCTGGGCCCCTTCGGCGCCAAGGAAGCCGGTGAAGGCGCGCTGTCGGGCTTCCCGCCGGCGCTGGTCAACGCGGTGGCCGATGCGGTGGGCATGGATGTCAACTTCCTGCCCCTCACCCCCGACCGCATTCTTCAGGCGCTGACCAAGTATCAACGTGCCCAGGCTCGCAAGGAGGCCGCCCAATGACCGAGGTACTGCCGCAATTCGAACTGCTGATTCCGACCGACCTCGATCAGGCGCTGGCGGCGTTCGGCGACAACAGCAACGCCGTGATCTGCGCCGGGGGCACCGACATGGTGGTGCAGCTGCGCCTGGGGCTGTCCGAGACCGCCATGCTGATCGACATCAGCGGGCTGGCTGAACTGCAACAGATCGCGCCGGCCGGGGAGGGGCTGCGGATCGGCGCCGGCGTCACCCTGGCCACCATCGAGGCCGACGCCGAACTGGCCCGCGACTACCCGGCGCTGGTGCGCGCCGCCGCCCAGGTTGCCGGCCCCACCCATCGCAGCGTGGCGACGCTGGGGGGCAACCTCTGTCTGGACACCCGCTGCCTCTATTACAACCAGAGCCACTGGTGGCGCAAATCCAACGCCTTCTGTCTGAAATATCGCGGCGACACCTGCCATGTGGCGCCCAATGGCAACCGCTGCCGGGCCGCCTACAGCGGCGATCTCGCCCCGGCGCTGATGGTGCACGGGGCCGAGATCGAGCTTGCCAGCGCCGCCGGCACGCGGCGGATGCCGCTGGCCGAGTTCTATCAGGAGGACGGGGCCGATCACCTGAAGCTGATCGCCGGCGAGATCGTCGTCGCGGTGCACCTGCCGGCGCCCGGCGCGGTCTCGGATTACGGCAAGATCCGGGTCCGCGATTCGATCGACTTCCCGCTTGCCGGGGTCGCCGTGGCGCGCGTGAGTGACGCCGACGGCAGCGCCCGGTTCCGGGTCGCGGTCACCGGCACCAATTCGATGCCGGTGCTGGTGCCGATCGATGCGCCGCTGACCCCCAATGAGGACGCCGAGGCCTTTTTCAGCGCGCTGGGCAAGGCGGTGCAAAAGGCGGTCTCGCCCCAGCGCACCACGACAATCGCCCCGCACTACCGCCGGCTGTCTGCCGCCGCGACCGCGATCCGGATGGCCAGGGCGCTGCGATGACCCCGGACGAGGTGCCCGGCTCTTCCTGGCAGGCCCCGGACGGGCTGCATGTCGACACCCGCGGTCTGCATCCGCCCGACCCGCTGGTGGCCATCCTGTGGCATCTCGAACAGGTGGGGCAGAGCGGCCCGGTCACCGCCCATCTCGACCGCAACCCGGTGCATCTCTTTCCTGAACTGGCCGAACGCGGCTGGAGCTATGACTACGCCAAACGCACCGCGACCGAGGTGCAGCTGGTACTGAGGAAAACGCCATGACCATGCCCGGAAGCTTTCTCGGCGGCGCCCAGGACCGGCTGCTGCCGGCCTCGGTGCCGTTCCGCTTTTTCCTTGCTGCGGCGGGGTTTCAGGTGCTGGCCTGGGCGGCGCTGTTCTGGGGCGCCGACCAGCTTGCCGGCTATCGCGGCGGGCCCGGGCCGGTGCTGGCCGCGATCCACCTGGCGACGCTGGGGGTGCTGGCAATGACCGCGATCGGCGCCAGCTATCAATTGCTGCCGGTGGTCACCCGCCGCCCCCTGGCCCGCGACTGGCCGGCCCGGCTCAGTTTCTGGCTGCTGCTGCCCGGCATCGTCGCGATGACCTGGGGCATGGCCGGGTTCGAGCCGGTCACGATGCAGATCGGCGCCGATCTGGCAACCGCGGGGCTGGCGGTCTTCGCGCTGCTCACCGCCGACAACCTGCGCCGCTCCGGGGGCATTCCGGTGGTCAATGCCCATGGCTGGCTGGCACTGGCGGCGCTGGTGGCGCTGGTGGCGCTGGGCAGCCTGCTGATCCGCGATTTCGACGGCGGCTTTCTTGCCGATCACGCCGGGCTGGCCCAGCTGCATATGGTGGTGGCGGGCTTTGGCTTCATGGGGGTGCTGGCGATCGGGCTCAGCCTGGTGCTGATCCCGATGTTCGTTTTGTCGCGCAGCCTGCCCGCCGGGCCGGGATGGGCGCAGGCGGCGCTGGCCGGGCTGGGGCTGGGGCTGTTCGCGCTGGGCACGCTGTGGCAGGTGGCGGCGCTGAAATGGGCGGCGCTGGCCTGCGCCACCGGCGCCGCCGGCTGCTATCTCTGGCTGATGCGCAGCGCGCTCACCACCTCGATGCGCAAGCGTCTGGGCCTGCCCTTCGTGATGATGCGCCTGTCCTGGGGGCTGCTGGCGGCGACGCTGCTGCTCGCCGCCCTGACCCTGGCCGATCTGGGGATTCCCAATGCCCCGGCGCTGACCGGGTTCCTGCTGGTCGCCGGCTGGCTGCTGACCTTTCTCACCGGGGTGCTGCAACGCATCATGCCCTTCCTGGCCTCGATGCATGCGGCCGGGAAGTCGGGCCTGCCGCCGCTGTTGTCGGATCTCACCGCCGAGGGGCCGCTGAAGCTGCATGCCGCCTGCCACATCGCCGCGCTGGCCCTGTGCAGCGCCGGAATCCTCGCCGATCTGACCCTGCTGGTGCAGGCCGGGGCGGCGCTGGGCGGTGTTGGGGGCCTCGCCTTCGCGGTCTTTGCGGTGACGGTGGCGACGAAGCTGGCAAAACCCGGCGCCGCAGGTTGAGCCAAAGCCGCCCGCCGGGGGCGACTCGGCTCTTGCCAAGCTTAAATAGGTATTGTAGTACTGAAATAACTAAATATCCCGAAATCCCGCAGGAGGACTGACCCGGATGAGCTTTTCGCGCCGCACTGCCCAACTCCTTCACGAGGATCACCAGGCCACGGTGGCGGTGATCGAATCCCTCGACCAGCTGATCGCAAAGGCCAAGAAAAAGGCGCCGGACGTCGGCGACCCGATGGTGCAGAAGACCCTGCGCAACGCCGGCGGCGCCATCGAGGAAGAGGTCTCGGAGCATTTCGCCTTCGAGGAAAACGAACTGTTCACCCGTCTCGAAGAGATGGGCGACGTCGGCATCGGCATGCACCTGCGCGGCGAGCATCAGGCGCTGTTGCCGCTTGGGCAGTCGGTGGCCGAAATGGCCCGCGAGGCGTTGGAAAACGGCTTCACCGACGCCAGCTGGACCACCTTTCGCAACACTGCCGCCGAGCTGATCGAACGCATGCTGGCCCATATCCAGAAAGAGGAAATGGCGCTTCTGCCGGCGCTCGAGGATCTGCTCGACCCCGAAACCGACATGGAACTGTCGACCGCCTATGCGGACGCCCATTGACCAGAGCCGAGGATATCATGACCGAAACGCTTGAAAACATCACCGTCAAACCCCTGTCGCCCGAAGACCTCGACGCGGTGGTGGCGATCGACAAGGCCGCCACCGGCGTGTCGCGGCGCGGCTATTTCGAAAAGCGGCTGATGGCGGTAATCAACTTCCCCCGCGACTATGTCTTCGTCGGCGCCTATGACGGCGACCGCCTCGACCGGCTGGTCGGCTTCGCCTTCGCCAAGTTGGTCAGCGGCGAGTTCGGCAAGCCCGGCGCCTGTGCCTCGCTGGATGCCATCGGCGTCGAAGCCGATCGCGGCATGCAGGGGCTGGGCCAGAAGATCCTCGACGAGGTCGAGGCGGTGCTGCGCCGCAAGGGCGTCAGCCAGCTGACCAGCCAGATCAACTGGGAACAATGGCCGGTGCTCAGCTTCTTCGCCCATGCCGGGTTTCGCATGGCGCCCGGCATCGTGCTTACCCGCCCGACCAGCGAACTGCCCCAGCACCTCGAGGACCTGCCCGAGGATGCCATGGACGAGGTCGACTTCAGCTCGCCCGACGGCGATGCCGAGAACGCGCTCTCGAACGACCGTGTGCCGGTGCGTTCGATGACCGAGGACGACCTCGGCAGGATCATCTCGATCGACGCCAAGAACACCGGCTACGAGCGCTCCGACTACTACGCCCTGCGCCAGGAAGAGAACCTGACCCATTCCGGCATCCGGGTGTCGCTGGTCGCCGAACAGGACGGCTACCCGGTGGGCTTCATCATGGCGCGGGTCGATTACGGCGAGTTCGGCCGCACCAGCACCGAGGCGGTGATGGATTCGATCGGCGTCGATCCCGGCTATCACGGCAAGGGCATCGGCCACGCGCTGATGGCCAAGCTGATGAGCAACCTTTCGGCGCTGCAGGTCGACTCGGTGCGCACCGAGGCCGACTGGAACGACGCCGCGCTGGTCAGCTATTTCAGCGCCGTCGGCTTCTCCAAGGCACAGCGCATCGCCCTATCCAAGTCCTTCTGATCCCTCCAACAGTATTCGTCAGAAGGTCCCCCACTGCCCCCCGGCCCAAGCGGCGCGGGGGGTCTTTTTTGTCGGCTCACCAGCGGGGCTTGGGCTTGGGCGCGGGGCAGGGGCATGCCGGCCCGCCACAGGGCGCACGGAAAAGCAAACGGGCCGGGCTCTGAAAAGCCCGGCCCGCAGATGCCGTGGAAGGGGGCGCGCGCCCTATTGCAGGGCGTCGTATTTGGCCTGCAACTCCTCCTGGGTTTCCTCCCAGTCGGGGTTGGGAACGATGCAGGCTTCGGGGCAGACCAGCTTGCACTGGGGCTCGTCTTCCTCGCCGACGCATTCGGTGCATTTCATCGGGTCGATGACGTAAAAGGGATCGCCCTCGCTGATCGCCTCGTTGGGGCACACCGGCTCGCAGGCGTCGCAGGCGGTGCAGGGGTCTACAATCATCAGTGCCATGTCTTAGTCTCCTCTCTGATCTTCAGGATGCCTTGAGCATTTGCCCGCTGGCGGCGAGCTTGTCATAGCGGAACGCGCCCCACAGCGCGGCCCCGATGGCGCCGGCATAGATCGAGTCCGGGTGGTTGACGACGGTGGCGCCGTCCATGCCCTTCATCTTGGCCAGGCTCTCGCGCAGCGCCTCGCACAGGCCCTCGTCCAGCCCCATGCCGCCGGTCATCATGATGACGTCGTCCTTGACGCCGATCGACTTCAGCAGCCGCGCCAGGCGGCTTGCCATCGACAGGTGGATGCCCTTGAGAATGTTCGGCGCGCTGATGCCGCGCGACACCATGTTGATGACGTCGGTCTCGGCCAGAACGGCGCAGATCGACGACACTTCCTCGGGGTCGTCGCCCTGCACCGACAGGGTGCCGATCTCGTCCTGGGCAATGCCGAGATAGCGGGCGATGTTCTCGAGGAACTGGCCCGAACCCGAGGCGCATTGGCTGGTCATCTTGTAGTTGGTGACCTTGCCCTTGTCGTCGATGATCATCGCCCGGCCGTGCAGCGCGCCGCTGTCGAGGATGGCGCCGGTCTCGGGGTTGAGGAACTGGGCGCCGCGCGCGTGGCTGGTCATCGAATAGAAGTGCCCGGTATGGAAGGGGATCGCCTCGCCCTCGCCGGTGGTGGCGACATAGTCGATATCCTCTTCCTTGACCCCGGCATCTTCCAGAGCCTGGTCGAAGGCCTCGCGGGCCAGCACCATCGGATCGCGCGAGCGGATGCGGATGCTGCACTTCGACAGCCAGTTCTCCTTGCCGTCCTCGACGCGGAAGATCACCGCCTTGACGACCCCCGTGCCGACATCAATTCCTGCTGCCAGTGTCATGCGTCCACTCCTTCAATTCTGCCATGAGCCGCGCGGCGCGCGAACTCGGAAGCGCCAAGCGCGCCAGTATAGATCGAGTCCGGGTCGATATTGATCTGCACCTCGCCGTAGTTCTCGAACACCAGTTTCTTCAACTCGCGCACCGCGGCGTTGTTCTTGGCCACGCCGCCGGTAAAGGTCAGCTGGTCGGCCACCCCGCCCGAGCGCGACAGGATCGACATCGAGCGCAGGATGATCGCCCGGTGCAGACCGGCGAGGATGTCCTCGCGCGATTCACCCAGCGCCAGCCGGTCGCGCAGCTCGGCGCCGGCAAAGACGGTGCAGGTCGAGTTGATCCGCGCCGGCTTTTTCGACTTCATCGCCATCGGCCCCAGCTCGTGCAGGCCCATGTTCATCTCGTCGGCGATATAGCCCAGATAGCGGCCGGTGCCGGCGGCACAGCGATCATTCATCTGGAAGTTCTCGACAATGCCGTCGGCATTGACCTGAATGCCCTTGGTGTCCTGGCCGCCGATGTCCAGCACGGTGCGGGTGTTGGGGTACATCATATGCGCCCCCAGCCCGTGGCACAGGATCTCCGAGCGGATATGCTCCTTGGAAAACGGCAGCGTCACCCGGCCATAGCCGGTGCCCACGGTATAGGTCTCTTCCAGTTCGATCCCCAGCGCGTGTTCGGCCTTTTCGCCAAGCACCGTCGCGGCGCCGCTGTCCTCCTTCGAGACCCGCTGAAGCGCATTCTTGAACTTCTCGTTCAGCTTGCCCGAGGGCGGGCGGTTCTCGACCGCGATGATCGACTTGTCATAGATGTTGAGCAGCACGTCATAGGAAATCCCGGCCTCGCGGCCGACCTCTTCGGCCACCGCCAGATAGCGCGATCCGGCGATGTCGCGGAAGAAGTCCGACTTGCGGTCGGCATCCGGGGCGTAAAGCGCCGGGGCCTCTTCGCGCAGGCGCCGGAAGACCTCGTGCAGCGCCGCCTTGACGCCGTCGCCGATCTTTTCGAAACGCTCGCCGCGCACCAGCCGGACGCAGGTCTCCTCGAGATCGGCGAGCTGTTCGAGGAACTGCTCGAGCCGGAACGAACGTTCCAGCGCGGCGAGGAATTCCTCGACCTGTTCGTCCAGCTCTCCGGCCGCGCCGAACTCGCGGCGGAACAGGGTGAAACGCGCGTCGATCTTGGCCTCTTCGGTGGCCACCGAACAGGCGGTTTCATAGTTCGAACGCGAGTTGGTGATGCCCCGGCCGAGGATTTGCTCGTTCTCGTCCATCATCACCGCTTTGGTGGTCGTCGAGCCGAGGTCGATGCCTACGAAGGTCTTCATGCCGCCACTCCTTTTCCGCTGCGTTTCTGTTCCACCATCTGGAAGTAGCTCTCGAGGCGGTTCTTGACGTTGGCCGCCGAGAAATAGCGCGGGTCGACCAGGTCGGTCTCGACGAAGGCCGCCGGTTTGCCGGTGCGTTTCTCGACCTCTCGCATGATCAGCAGCTGCCCGGCCGAGAAGCTGTTGCAGCTCTTGATCGAGTTGATCAGCAGCCCGTCGGCCTCGTACTCGTTGATATAGTCGGTCAGCATGTCGATGCGCATCGGCAGGCTGCGGTTGGTGTAGACCCCGAGGCAGTATTCGGCCAGCGACTCGAGCGGCCGGTCGGGATCGTGGCGGAAGCCGTAGTCATAGGTGCCGCCGACCTTGGTATAGGACGAGGCGACGACCGTGGCGCCCTCTTCGTAGAACATCTTCCAGAACTGGCGGAACGAGGTGTAGTTCGGCGGGCCCTCGACGACGAGCCGGTATTTCTCCTCGCCCATCGGTCCGTCCGGCGTCACCGGGCCAAGCCCCTTCAGCAGGCGCTCGTCCACTTCCTCGCGCAGGAACTTGTAGTAGTCGATGGCGTCATCGGTGCCCCGGAAGGCGCCGAAGATCGGCCCGATGTAATAGATGCCGCCGAAATAGGCGTCGATCGGCGAGGGCTTGTTCTTGCCGGTCTGCAGGATATAGACCAGATCGTCCTCGGCCTGGGCCGACTTCTTCAGGTACTCGCGCAGACGGTCGATGTCGAACTTGACGCCCGAGACCTCCTCGAGGGTCGGAATCACCGTCTCCTTGAACTGCTTGACCATGTACTGGATCATGTTCGGCGTCACTTTGCCGTCAGCCATATAGGGGGTCTGCAGGAAGATGGTCGGGCATTTGTACTGCTCGCGCAGCAGCTCGAACCATTTCAGGAAGGTGAAACAGCCGGTATAGGACAACAGCAGCACATCGGGCTTCGGCAGTTCCTTGCCGTTGGGGCCGATATTGCCCTTCATCATCATGCCGATGTCGGATTTCACATAGGTGCAGACATCTTCCGAATGGCCGGCACGCTCGGCTTCCATGATGTACTGGCCCGACTGTTTGCGCAGGCCGGACTGGATGGCGTTGACCTCGGGCAGGTTGTTGACCAGATCGAAACACATGATGAGCTCGTTGAGGTTGCCCGGCACGAAGGTCGAGGCCACCTTTTCCCCGGTCTGCGGGGCGCTGGTCAGGCGGTCGTAATGCGCCGCCATCATCTGTTTCTGCTTGATCATCGAGGCGTCCTTGAGGACGTCCGCGGGCTGGGCTTTCACAATCGAAGGTTTCATGCTGCGCTCCAC
The DNA here is from genome assembly GCF_041624275.1 of Shimia sp. Classification (GTDB taxonomy): domain Bacteria; phylum Pseudomonadota; class Alphaproteobacteria; order Rhodobacterales; family Rhodobacteraceae; genus Shimia. The sequence continues at coordinate 4,275 of NZ_JBFJVE010000055.1, read as the reverse complement.
AATTTGATTGAATCGACAAATGTGCCCGCCTGTTCACGGATCGGCTGCATCTGTCCTGAATTCTCGGCGTATTTGAACGCGATGTAGGGGATGTCGGCCTCCTTCAGCACGTTCTGCAACATCGGCCGGTCCAGCAGGGCCGGGTCGCAGAAGCTGGTCGAGGCAAAGATCACCCCCTCGGCGCCGCTGTCGCGCACCGCGCGGACCAGGAACTGGCCCTTCTCCTCCTGGCTGGGCTCGTATTTGGCCGCCGTCGACATCGAATGATGCAGGAAGGCCTGGCTGAGGTTGTGGACCGGATCGCCCTCGGTCGGCACATCGCCTATCAGCCAGCGGCTGACCAGCATGAAGTCGTCGTCGACCACGTAGCAGCCCGACAGCTCCAGCGACTTGATGAGGTTCAAGGGCGGCTGTTCGCAGAACATGCCGGTGACCACGACCTTGGAATTGTCCTTGATCGGACGCTCTTCGGCGCGGGCAGCGGCGATATAGTCGCGCAGCAGCGCGCTGTGCTCTTCCACCGGCAGAACCAGCCCGGCGCGGATCACCAGATAGGCCTCCGAAGCCGGCGCCTGCCACGGGATCTGGGCGCGCAGCGCGTAAAGCTCGTTCACCAGGCGGCGGTTCTCGTTGTAGACCGCGATCGAGTTGCGGATGTCGTCGTCGCTGATCTTGCGCCCGGCGATCTTCTCGAGATCTTCCAGCAGTTCGCGCATCTCGCCGACATAGAAAGTGCCGCCAACCTCGTCTTCATAGGTCTGAGGCACGTCGAAATATTTCGCATAGGTGTCGGGGAACAGCATCTTCCACATCCCCGACAGGTTGCGGATCACGTCGCAGATCGACGGGAACAGCATGCCGTCGACGAAATCCAGACGGCCCGAAATGCCCAGCTCGATGGTCGAACGCGGGATGCGGCAGATATAGCTCTGGTAATAGGCGTCGCCGTGGATCACCTCGAGATTGTCGCCCCCGCCCATGATCCCCAGCGGCAGCATGCCGGCGGCATGGATCAGCTCGCGCGGGATATAGATCGGCATGTAGCCGATCACCTTGCGGCCCTCTTCGGCGTCTTTCCATTCGCGGGCAGCGGTGAAATTCAGGTCTTCGTAGATCGCTTCACAGCGCGCGACGATTTCGGATGTTGTTTTCGTCATCTGTTTTCCCACTTTGCTGGGCGTTTGGCGATGAAGGCCTCGAGGCCCTCGACCGCGTCACGGGTTGACATCAGATCGTTGAGATAAAGGTCTTCGACCTCGTTCAGACGGGCCATCACCTGCCGGCAATAGCCGGCCCGCGCGGCCCGGACAGCCATGCGCAAAGAGCTTGCGCTTTTCGGTTTGAGATGGGTTTCGACCCAGGCGACGGCGGCGGCTTCCGGGGCTTCGGCGACGGTGTCGACCAGCCCCATCTCGCCTGCCTCCGCCCCGCTCACAGAGCGGCCGGAATACAGCAGGTCTTCGGCCGCGGCCTGACCCACCCGGCCCGGCAAGAGGCAGGAGGCCGCCGGGGCGAACACCCCCAGCATCATCTCGGGCTGGCCCAGACTGGCGCTGGAGGTGGCAAAGATCATATGCCCCGCCATCGCCACTTCCAGCCCGCCGCCCAGACACTGGCCGCGCACCGCGACCAGCACCGGCAGCGGGAACTCCAGCATCCGGCGCACCAGCGCGTGCAGCGATTTCAGCATCGCCTCGCAGCTCTCGGGCAGGTGCTCCTCGACCGAGGCGCCAAAGCTGAAATGCGGCCCCTCGGCCTCGATCAGCACCGCCTTGAGATCGCCGTCGCCCTCATGGGCGGCCAGCGCCCCGTCCAGCGCCGCGATCATCTCGGCATCGACGATATTGGCCTTCGGACGGTTGAGCTTCAACCGCAGCAGGGCCCCGTCGAGGTCATGCCTTATGCCAAGCACTGCGCTCATTTGCGCACACCCGGCATCATCGAGTCGATATAGTCCGGGGTCCATTTGGCGCCCTCGGCCAGTTCCTTGCGCAGCAGCGCGAAATCGATCTCGCGGCCCACCTCGCGGTTGCCCTCGTTGAAGGCGCGGAAGCCCATATTGGCCTCGGTCATCATGTTGCCACCCAGCCAGGCGCGGCTGTTTTCCTTGTTGGCGTTCCATGCGTTCAGCTTGGGCTTGCGCAGCTCCTCCACCGATTTCGTGGTGCAGTCGGGGAAGGTCAGCAGCAGCTTGCTGCACAGTTCCTCGACCTTGTCATCCAGCGCGCTGAGGTCCATCTCGCCGCGTTTCATCAGCTCCTTGCCCTCGGCCAGCGCCTCGCCGGTCTTCATCTCGCCGTGAAGGATGCGGCCCCATTCGTCGGTAATCATGCGGGTCTCGACCAGCGGGTTGGCGACATATTTGCCGTCCACCTTCATCCCCGGCACGATGTCGGTCAGGATGCCCAGCCGCATCGCCTTCTGGGCGGTGAAGCTTTCGCAGAGCGTGCCCGAGACCATCGCCTGTTCGCAGCCGATCATCACCGGCAGGAAGTCGGTCGAGCCGCCGATCGCCGCCGAGCCGTGTTTCGGGCCGGCCTGACCAAAGCGCGCCATGTCCTGGGCGACCGAGAAGTCGCAGGCCATGCCGATCTCCTGGCCACCGCCGATGCGCATGCCGTTGACCCGGCAGATCACCGGCTTGTCGCAGCCCAGAATGGCCGAGACCATGTCCTTGAACAGGCGCATGTACTGGCGGTACTCATGCGGGCGCCCGGCATAGTATTCGGCGTATTCCTTGGTGTTGCCGCCGGTGCAGAAGGCCTTGTCGCCGGCGGCGGTGAAGACCACCGCGTTGACGTCGCGCATGTTCGAGGCGGCGCGGAAGGCAAGGATCACCGATTTCACCATGTCGGTGGTATAGGAATTGTACTGCGCCGGGTTGTTGAGAATGATCCAGGCGTTGTAGAGCCCCTCGGCGATCGAGCCGTCCGGCAGCTTGGCCGGGCGTTTTTCAAAGATCACCTGATCGGTGATGCCTTCGCGGGTGACGTCGGACACCAGATCGTGCGAGACGAAATCAAACTTGGCATAGTTCATATCATAACTCCTTTATTCGGCGGGCACGAGGATCTGCCGGCGCACCAGCTTGCCGTCATGCACGGCCTGGAAAACCTCGTTGATGTCATCAAGCGGGCGCTGTTCGACGAAGGGCAAAAGCTTGACCTTGCCGCTGGTCACCAGTTCCAGCGCACCGGGATACAGTTCGGGCGGGCAGCCCCAGTTGCCCAGCAGGCGGGCATGGAAGGCCATCAGGTTCGACAGGCGCACTTCCAGCTTGTCCATGGTGAAGCCGACGACGCACATGGTGGCGCCGTGGTTCAAGAGGCCAAAGGCCGCGGCCTGACCGGCCGCCGTGCCCGAGCATTCCATGATGATCCACTCCGAGCTGCGCAGCCCGTTGGCCTTGGCAAAACCGATGATTTCCTTTTTCAGGCTGCGCGGGTCGAAATCGCGCGCATTCAGGGTCAGCGCGGCGCCATATTCGCCCACCGCGGCCAGCTTTTCCGGCACCACGTCGATGGCCACCACCGTGGCCCCCATCGCCGCTGCCACCTGCACCGCATAGCCGCCGACCCCGCCGGTGCCGTTGACGATCACCAGATCGCCCGCGCCGACACCGGCCTGCACGGCGGCCTGATAGGGGGTGGTCAGCGCATCGGCGACCACCGAAACATCGGCCAGCGACAGGCCGACCTCGGCCAGCCGGTCGGTGTCGACCGGGCACAGCCCGCGCGCCGGCACCGTGATGTGGCTGGCAAACCCGCCCTCGATGTCATTGCCCGGCATCTTCTGGGCGCGGCAGATCGTGCCCTTGCCGCGGGCGCAGGCATCGCATTCGCCGCAGGGCATCACCGCCGGCACGATCACCGCCTGTCCGAGCCAGTCCTTCGCGTCCTCGCCGGTCTCGGTGACAATGCCGCTGATCTCATGCCCAAGGGTCAGGGGCAGCGGCTGATTGGTGCGCACCCCGTCGTAGTAAAAGCCGAGATCGGTGTGGCAGACACCACAGCCCGCGATCTCGACCACAACCTCGTCGCGGCCGGGGGCTTGCAGATCGAAGGCCACTTTCTCCAGTGGCTTTTCGCCCGAAACCATTGTCCAGCGTGTTGGCATGTTCTTCCTCCTGAAGCCGCTCGAGAGCCGTGTTGACAGCACTCGCAATCTTTATTACCGTAAATTGGTACGCGAATACTTAAATAAGGTCAACCACCAAAAATCCTCCCCGGGCCGTGACGCCGCGAGACCCCGGGCAAAACGCAGAACGGAACGCAT
>NZ_JBFJVE010000054.1:0-14738 GCF_041624275.1 Shimia sp. | reverse complement strand
GATGGCGCCATGTTCGGTGCGTGCCTGGACCCGGCGTTCGATCTCGCGTTCGGCGATGCGGGCCAGCATCTCGGCATCGGGGGTCGGGGGCTCGGCGCCGAAATACCTGTCATCGGCCGCCAGATCGCGGAAATACTCGGCGATCGCCTTCATGGTCTCAAACGACTCTTCAAAGCCTTCAAGGGTGCAGGAGAATGTCCCGTAAGAGACCGTCAAAACTTTGTTATTGGTAACCATAATTGCGGGTCCTTTGCACTACTCGGCGTTCGGTTTACCACGGGAGACAAGACAAAAGCTGACCGATTCTGTGAAAGTCAGCGTATCATTTGGTGGCCGAAATGTGGCGGATTTCCCGAAACGGCCGGATCGAGGGCGCAAATGGCGGGAATTGTTCACAGTTTGGAACCAGTCACGCTGGTCGGCGGGGGATTGGTGCAAGACGGTGATCTGGACGCCTGTCTCACGTTGGCGCCAAGGCTGGTGGCGGCGGACGGTGGCGCCGCCCATTGCCTGGCCCGAGGGATCCTGCCCGAGGCGGTGATCGGCGACATGGATTCCTGCCCGGACGCGGTGTTGCAGGGGATCCCGCCCGGGCGCGTCCATGCGATCGCCGAGCAGGACAGCACCGATTTCGACAAGGCGCTGCGCAACATCGACGCGCCGCTGGTGCTGGGTCTGGGGTTCACCGGCGCCCGCATCGATCACGAGCTGGCCTGTTACAACGCGCTCTTGCGCCATGCCGACCGGCCCTGTCTGCTGCTCGGGGGCAGCGATCTGGTGTTTCTCGCGCCGCCGGCGATCGAGCTGCCGCTGGCGCCGGGCACGCGGGTCTCGCTGTTTCCGCTGGCCCGGCTGGGCGGGCGTTCGCGCGGGCTGCGCTGGCCGATCGAGGGGCTGAGCTTTGATCCCGCCGGCAGGGTCGGCACCTCGAACGCGGCCGAGGGGCCGCTGGGTCTGGAATTCCCCGAGCCGGGGATGCTGGTGATCCTGCCGCGCCAGTGTCTCGGCGTGGCGGTCAGGGCACTTCTGGCGCCACCTGCCGGCTCATGGTGCGCTCGCGGATAAGCACGTAGAGCCCCGAGGCGATGGTGACGCAGATGCCGATGCTGGCCAGCAGGTTGGGCAGGTCGGAAAAGACCAGCCAGCCGATGAGGGTGGCAAAGGGGATTTCAAGGTATTGCATCGGCGCCAGTGTGGCCGAGGGCGCATAGCGCAGCGACCAGGTCATCAGCAGATGGGCCACCGTGCCCATCACCCCGATCAGCAAAAGCAGGGCGGCGCTGCCGCGGTCGGTGGCGATGATCTGCAGTTCGCCGAAGTCGGCCAGCGCGCCGAGCCCGAGCAGCGGCAGGATCATCGCGCAGGCGATGACGCCGCTGACCGCCTGCAGCGAGATCGGGTCGGTCTCCTTGGCGATCTGGCGGGTGATGAGCATGAACAGCGAAAACACCACCGCCACCACCAGCGGCAGCAGCGCCGGCCAGCCGACGATGGCAAAGCTGGGCTGGATCACCAGCAGGGTGCCGGCGAAACCGACGACGCAGGCCGCCAGCCGGCGCAGGCCGACCTCTTCGCCCAGCACGAAGCGGCCGAGCAGCAGCATCAGGAAGGGCATGACGAAGGCAATGGCGACGGCATCGGCCAGCGGCAGGAAGCGCAGGGCGCTGAACATGGCGCCGATGCCGATGATATGCAGCACCGTGCGCAGCAGCGTGAGGCCGAGAATCCGGCCGCGCATCCGCCAGTGGCGGCGGGTCAGCAGGACGATGGGAAACAGGATCAGCGCCTGCACCGCGAAACGCACCAGCAGGACCTGACCCAGCGGCACCGACTGGCCCAGCAGCTTGGCCACCGCGTCCCCGAGCGGGGCGATGATGCAGAAACACAGCATCAGCATGATGCCGAGAAGGGGGCGGTCCTGGGCCATGGCAAAAAGCTAGGCCGAATGATGCCACCGCGCAATCGCCGCAGAGGCCGGTTTCCGTAAGGGAAAGCGGGCCGAAAAAAGAGGGCCGGTACAAAGACCGGCCCGTGAGGAAATGAGCCCGGCCGATAATAATGGCCGGGCATCGGGGAAGCTTCAGATCGCCAGATATTCGGCGCGCAGCTCTTCGTTCTGCAGCACCTCTTCGGCAGAGCCATCAAAGACGATGCCGCCGGTGTCGAGGATCACCGCGCGGTCGGCCAGTTCCAGCGCCCGCACCGCGTTCTGCTCGACGATGATGGTGGTCATGCCCTGTTCCTTGATGATCCGCAGGTTGCGCTCGATCTCGTCGACGATGACCGGCGCCAGCCCTTCATAGGGTTCGTCCAGGAGCAGCACCTTGATGTCGCGCGACAGGGCGCGGGCGATGGCCAGCATCTGCTGCTCGCCGCCCGACAGGGTCACGCCCTCTTGTTTGCGGCGCTCGCCGAGGCGCGGGAACAGCTCGTACAGGCGTTCGATCGACCAGCCGATGGGCGGAGCGATCTGGGCCAGCTGGATGTTCTCCTCGACGGTCAGCCCGGGGATGATGCAGCGGTCTTCGGGCACCAGCCCGATGCCCGCCGCCGCCGCCTCGTGGCTTTTCATCAGGTGCAGCGGCTTGTGGTCGAGCCAGATCTCGCCATGGGTGACCTGCGGGCTGTCCATGCGGGCGATCGAGCGCAGGGTCGAGGTCTTGCCGGCACCGTTGCGGCCCAGAAGCGCCAGGATTTCACCCTCGTGCACGTTGAACGAGATGTTCTGCACGATATAGCTTTCGCCGTAGTAGCTTTCCATGTTCCAGACCGACAGGAAGGCGGGGGCGGTCTCGGCGTGGCTGTGGCCCTTGGAGAAGTCGGGTTTTACGTTCATCTGATCTCTCCCTTATGCCGTTTCGCCAAGATACGCTTCGCGCACCTTGGGATGGCCCTTGATGTTTTCCGGCGTGTCCTCGACCAGCGGCGTGCCCTGGGCGAGAACCGTGATCCGCTCGGCCAGCGAGAACACCACATGCATGTCGTGCTCGATGATGGCGATGGTGATGTCGCGCTCGTCCTTGATCTGCTTCAAGAGGTCGATGGTGTTGTTGGTGTCGGCCCGCGCCATGCCGGCGGTGGGTTCGTCCAGCAAGAGCAGCCGCGGTTCCTGAGCCAGGCACATGGCGATCTCGAGGCGGCGCTTGTCCCCCCGCGACATCGAGGCCGAATGCATGTGGCGCTTGTCGGCCATGTTCATGTCTTCCAGCATCGTCTCGGCCTTTTCGACGATATCCTTCTCTTTCAGCATGTTTTCGATCGCATGCATCCGGAAGGCCCCGTCGCGTTTGGCGAAACAGGGGATCATCATGTTTTCCAGCACGCTCAGATCGCCGAAGATCTCGGGGGTCTGGAAGACGCGGGAAATGCCCATCTGGTTGATTTCATAGGGCGTGCGGCCCAGCACCGACTGGCCGTCGAACATCACCGATCCGGTATCGGGGATCAGCTTGCCGACGAGGCAGTTGAGCAGGGTCGATTTGCCGGCACCGTTGGGGCCGATGATCGCGTGCACGGTGTTCTCGGCCACGCTGAGGTTGACATCCCCGAGGGCCTGAAGGCCACCGAACCGTTTGCCAACGTCTTTGATTTCAAGAATTCCCATCAGTGGTTCTCCTTATTCTGCCGGTTCGGTGGTTGCGGTTTCGGCTTTGTCCTTCTTGCCCGCGATCAGCTGGCGAATGCGTTGACCGCCTTCGACAAGACCACCCGGCAGGAAGATCACGACCAGCATGAACAGGATGCCCAGGGTCAGGTGCCAGCCCTTGCCGATGAAGGGGTGGATGATGAAGACGACGAAGTCTTCGAGACCATCGGGCAGGAAGCTGAACCAGCCGTGCAGGACGTTGTCGTTGATCTTCGAGAAGATGTTCTCGAAATACTTGATGAAGCCAGCGCCCAGAACCGGACCGATCAGGGTGCCGGTGCCGCCGAGGATGGTCATCAGGACGACCTCACCCGACGCGGTCCACTGCATGCGCTCGGCGCCTGCCAGCGGGTCCATCGAGGCCATCAGGCCACCGGCCAGACCGGCGTACATGCCCGAGATCACGAACACGGCCAGCGCATAGGGCTTGGGGTTGAGGCCGGTAAAGCTCATCCGGGTGTTGTTCGACTTGATGGCGCGCAGCATCAGGCCGAAGGGCGAGCGGAAGATGCGGATCGAGAGATAGAAGACCAGCATCAGGATCACGGCGCAGAAGTAATAGCCGTTGTTGAAGGTGAACTCCCATGCGCCGACCGACAGTTTGGCCGAGTCGTTCATCACGATGCCGAACAGGTGCGGGCTGGTGGCTTCGTTGGCGCCCAGCATGACCTGCGGGTCGTTGGTATAGACCTGAAGACCGGTTTCACCGTTGGTGATCGGCGTCAGCACCGAATAGGCCAGGTTGAACGACATCTGGGCAAAGGCCAGGGTCAGGATCGAGAAGTAGATGCCCGAGCGGCGCAGGCTGACGAAGCCGATCAGCAGGGCGAAGATGCCCGAGGTGACGATCGCCAGCGGCAGGCCCCAGATCACGTTGTAATCCAGAAGCTTGTACATCCAGACCACCGAGTAGGAGCCGATGCCCAGGAAGGCCGCATGGCCGAAGGACAGGTAGCCGGTGAGGCCGAACAGCAGGTTGAAGCCGATGGCAAAGATGCCGAAGATCACAAAGCGCTGCATCAGGTCGGGATAGCCGGCGTTGAATTGCGCCAGACCGCTGTCACTGGGGAAAGGGTTGAGAATGAATGGCGCAAACAGGGTCAGGATGGCCACGATGATCAGAAGAGTTGTGTCTTGTTTGTTCAGTCCGAGCATGGCTTATTCCTCCATCACGCCTTTGCGACCCATGAGACCACGGGGACGGGTAAGCAGAATGATGATTGCGACGACGTAGATGATGATCTGGTCGATACCGGGGATCAGCGACTTGATTTCGTTCATCGAGGCAAAGCTTTCGAGAACGCCCAGCAGGAAGCCGGCCAGAACCGCGCCGGGCAGCGAGCCCATGCCGCCGACGACCACCACCACGAAGCTCAGCACCAGGAAGTCCATGCCCATGTGGTAGTTGGGCGAGTTGATCGGTGCGTACATGACACCGGCAAGGCCGGCCACGGCCGCCGCGACGCCGAACATGATGGTAAAGCGCTTGTCGATGTTGATGCCCAGCAGGCCCACGGTCTCGCGGTCGGCCATGCCGGCGCGCACCACCATGCCGAAGGTGGTGAACTGCAGGAAGGCGAAGACCGCACCGATGACCACCGCCGAGAAGAAGAAATAGACCAGGCGCCAGTAGGGGTAGATGATGACGTTCGGGTCAAAGCCCAGCATGGTGCCGAAATCGAAGGATCCTTTGAAAGCGTCGGGCGCCGGCGTGGGGATCGGGTTGGCGCCGTAGAAATACTTGATCACCTCCTGCAGGACGATGGCCAGACCGAAGGTCACCAGGATCTGGTCGGCATGTTCGCGCTTGTAGAAGTGCTTGATGAGACCGCGCTCCATGATGAAGCCGATGCCGATCATGATCGGGATCGAGAACAGGATCGCCAGTGGCACCGACCAGTCGATGATCGCGGCGCCGACCTCGGGGCCGAACCAGCTTTCGACATAGGGGGTCTTGACCTTCAGCGGGTTGCCCAGAAAGTCCTTCTGGGTCTCGTCGAGGGTGATGAAGCTGAGATTCAGCAGCTTGCTGAGGGTAACGGCGCAGAAGGCGCCGATCATGAACAGCGCGCCATGGGCGAAGTTCACCACGCCCAGCGTGCCGAAAATGAGTGTTAGTCCCAGCGCGATCAGCGCATAGGCCGAGCCTTTGTCAAGGCCGTTCAGGATCTGCAGGATAATTGCGTCCATGGTCCCCACCTTTGGTATTCGTTTGGAAGCTTTCCCTGGTCCGTTTCGCGCAGCGACCTCGTCGCTCGGCCGGGAAAGAAGAATCCGGCCGCACCCGAGGGCGCGGCCGGTGGTGTCAAAGGCTTAGGCGCCTGCGTTGCACGAACCCAGTTCGCCGCCGGCGAACATCGGGTGATCCGGAGCGTACTCGACCTGCGCACGCGGGGTCACCTCGAGGATCTCCAGCGTGTCGTATTCATTGGTCGGGTTGTCCTTGCCGCGCATCACCAGCACGTCCTTGAAGCACTGGTGGTCGTCGGCGCGATAGAGGGTCGGACCGTTGCCGAGGCCGTCGAACTCGAAGCCTTCCAGCGCTTCGACGACACCGCAGGGGTTGAAGGTACCGGCGCGTTCGCAGGCGTCTGCATAGAGCAGGGTCTGCACGTAGCAGGTGTGGGCCGAGTTGGACGGCGGACGGCCGTATTTCTCCCCGAAGGATTTCACGAAGGCTTTCGAGCCCTCATCCTGCAGCTGCCAGTTCCAGTTCATCGAACCGATCACGCCCTGCACGTTCTCGCCGGCACCCGCCGCCATCAGCTCCGAGTAGAGCGGAACCACGATTTCGAAGTTCTTGCCGTTGACGACCTTGTCGCGCAGGCCGAACTGGATGGCGTTGGTCAGCGAGTTGACCATGTTGCCGCCGTAGTGGTTCAGAACCAGCACGTCCGCACCCGAGTTCAGGACCGGGGCGATATAGGACGAGAAGTCGGTCGAGGCCAGCGGGGTCAGCACGTTGTTGACGGTGTTCCAGCCCATGGCTTCGGTGGCCGCCTGGATCGATTCCTGCTGGGTCCAGCCCCAGGTGTAGTCGGCGGTCAGGTGATAGGCGTTACGGTCTTTGCCATAGGCATTTGCCAGCACCGGCGCCAGCGCCGCACCCGACATGTAACCGTTGAAGAAGTGACGGAAGCCGTTGGCTTTCTTGTCTTTGCCTGTGGTGTCGTTCGAGTGGGTCAGACCGGCCATGAAGATCACGCCCGCGTCCTGGCACAGGCCCTGGACCGCGATCGCCACGCCCGAGGACGAGCCGCCGTTGATCATGATGGCGCCGTCTTTTTCGATCATCGACTTGGCCGATGCGCGTGCCGCGTCCGATTTGGTCTGGGTGTCGCCGGTCACAAAGGTGACCTTTTTGCCCAGAATGCCGTTGCCCTTCAGCGCCTTGGAGCTGAAGGTGTTGAGCATGCCGCCGTCACCTTCGCCGTTCAGGTGCTGAACCGCCAGTTCCTGCGCGCGCAGCTCGTCCAGACCCTCATCCGCGTAGGGGCCCGTCTGCGGCACGTTGAAGCCGAGGGTCACCGTTCCGCCGGTGGGCTCATTGGTGTAGGCCGCAGCGGAAGACGCAGTAAAGATGGTCGGCAGCGCAACGCCGGCGCCTGCCACGGCTCCGGTCTTCAGCACGCCGCGACGTGTCATAGTGGTTTTGGACATGTAATCCTCCCGTTTGGTGTCAATGGCGCGGGCTCCTCTTCCACGCGCCAAAATGCACAAATGTGCAAATTCATTATCGTGATGGATCGGAAAATTTCGCAACAACTGCTTTCAAAGTAACAATTTTTTTGTAAAAATATCGACAGTGTTGCGGGTATGGTTGTAAATAAATTATTCTGCGACGCGGAAAGCCATTGAAAAGCACAAGGAAAAGCAGATGTCGCGCGACACTTTGACCGGCAGCCGGATTCGCGAGCGTCGGGGCATGGCGGGGATGCGTCAGGCCGATCTGGCAAGGCAGGTCGGCATCTCGGCCTCCTATCTCAATCTGATCGAGCACAACCGGCGCAGAATCGGCGGCAAGCTGCTGGTCGACATCGCCACCGAGCTCGGGGTCGAGCCCTCGCTGCTGTCGGAGGGCGCCGAGGCGGCGCTGATCTCGACCCTGCGCGAGGCGGCCGCCGCGGCGGGGGCCTCGGTGCGGCCCGAGCTTGACCGGATCGACGATTTCGCCGGCCGCTTTCCGGGCTGGGCCGAGCTGATCGCCGATGCCCACCGCCGCATCGGCACCCTGGAGCGCACCGTGGCGACGCTGACCGACCGGCTGACCCATGATCCGCATCTGGCTACCTCGGTGCATGAAATGCTGACCATGGTGACGGCGATCCGCTCGACCGCCGGGATTCTCGCCGACACCCGTGAAATCGAACCGGAATGGCGCAACCGGTTCCATCGCAACATCAACGAGGACAGCCAGCGGCTGGCCGACAGCACGCAGCGGCTGGTCAGCTATCTCGACGGTGCCGGCGACGCCGATGCCTCTTTGACCTCGCCGATGGAAGAGGTGGAGCGGATGCTGGCGGATCACGATTACGCCATTCCCGGTCTCGAGGCGGCCGAGGCGGATCTCGAGGGGTTCGTCGCGCTGCAGCCGCAGCTGACGACCAAGGCCGCGCGCGAGGCGGCGCTGAACGCGCTGCGGCAATTGCGGTCGGACGCGCGCAGTATGCCGCGCGACGAGGTTGCCGAGGCGCTGGAGCGCCACGGCATGGACCCCTCGGCGCTGGCGCGGCGTTTCCGGGTCTCGATGGCCGTGGTATTTCGCCGCATCGCGATCCTGTCGGACGACCTGTTGCCGGATCCGATCGGGCTGGTGATGTGCGACGGCTCCGGCACGCTGATGCTGCGCAAGCCGGTCGAGGGCTTCCCGCTGCCGCAGTTCAGCGCCGCCTGTCCAAAATGGCCGCTGTTCCAGGCCCTGACCCGGCCGCTACAGCCCATTCTGCGCGCTGTCGAGGTCACCGGGCGCGAGGCACGGCAGTTTCACTGCTATGCGATCTCGGAAACCGTGGGCACGGTGGAGTTCAACAGGGATCCGCTGTATCGGGCGTTCATGATGGTGGTGCCGGTGGCGGTGCCGCTGGACAACCCGCGCCACGTCGGTTCGACCTGCCGCGTCTGCCCCAGCAGCGACTGCGCCGGACGCCGCGAGCCGTCGATCCTGGTGGACGGGATTTGACTTGGCATTTCGGCGCAGAAGGATAAGATCGGCGAGGCGCGAGGGAAACGCGTGCCGGGGAGGGGTACTGAATGGGGAAACGAGTTCTTCTCATCGAGGATGAACCAAACATTATCGAGGCAATCAGTTTCATCCTGTCCCGTGACGGCTGGCAGGTGTCGACTCATTCGAACGGCCATGATGCCGTCGGCGTGGTACAGGACAAGACGCCGGATCTTCTGATTCTTGACGTAATGCTGCCGGGCAAAAGCGGCTATGACATCCTGCGCGAACTGCGTGACGAGGACCGCACCGCCAACCTGCCGGTGCTGATGCTGACGGCGCGCGGTCAGACCCGCGACCGCGAGATGGCCGAGCACGCCGGCGCCAGCCGTTTCATGACCAAGCCGTTTTCCAATGCCGAGGTGCTCGAGGTGGTGCGCGAGCTTGTCGCCTCGTGACAGAGCGCCGCTCGCCCCTGTTCCTCGAGCGGCAGAGCTATCGTCGCCGCCGGCTGACCGACCTGACCCGCATGCTGCCCGTGATCGGCGCCCTGCTTTGGTCGGTGCCGCTGTTGTGGCCCTCGGGCGGTGACAACAGCCCGCGCAGTTCGGTCGCCATCGTCTATCTGTTCGGGGTCTGGCTGGGCATGGTGCTGCTGGGGGCGCTGATGGCCTGGCTGCTGAAACGCGCCGATCCTCCGGGGCCCGGAAGGGACGGCTGAATGGCGACGCTGAACATTCTGGTCGCGGTCTGCCTGATCTATGTGGCCTTCCTGTTCGCGATCGCCTTTGCCGCCGAACGGGCGGCCAATCACGGCCATGTCAAATGGCTGCATTCGCCGGCGATCTACACGCTGTCGCTGTCGATCTACTGCACCGCCTGGACCTTCTACGGCGCCGTCGGCTACGCGGCGCGCTCGGGGCTGGAGTATCTGACCATCTATATCGGCCCCAGCCTGGTGATGATCGGCTGGTGGTGGATCCTGCGCAAGCTGGTGCGCATCGGCCGCAGCCAGCGTGTCACCTCGATCGCCGACCTGATCTCGTCGCGCTACGGCAAGTCGAACCTGCTGGCGGTGGGGGTGACGATCCTCGCGGTGATCGGCACCACGCCCTATATCGCGTTGCAACTGCAATCAGTGACGCTGAGTTTCGCGGTGTTCAGCGCCCCCGAAGACCCCTCGGGGCTGCTGCCCTACAATGATTCCACCGCGCTCCTGGTGGCCATGGGGCTGGCCCTGTTCACGATCATTTTCGGCACCCGCAACCTGGATGTGAACGAACGCCACCACGGGGTGGTGATCGCCATCTCGGTCGAGGCCATCGTCAAGCTGTTCGCGCTGACCGCCGTCGGCGCCTTCGTGGTCTGGGGGGTGGGCGGCGGCCTGGCCGAAACCCTGCAGCGCATCGACGCCTCGGAGATGGGGCGATGGCAGATGCGCGGCGATCGCTGGGCGGCGCTGATCTTTCTTTCGGCGGCGGCCTTCCTGTGCCTGCCGCGGATGTTCCAGGTGATGGTGGTGGAAAACGACCACGAAAGCCATCTGCGCACCGCCTCGTGGGCCTTTCCGGCCTATCTGATGGTGATGAGCCTGTTCGTGGTGCCGATCGCGGTGCTGGGGCTGGACCTGCTGCCCAAGGGGGCCAACCCCGACCTCTTCGTGCTGACCCTGCCGCTGGCCACCGGCAACGATGGGCTGGCGATGCTGTCGTTTCTGGGCGGGTTTTCCTCGGCCACCTCGATGGTGATCGTCGCCGCGCTGGCGCTGTCGACCATGGTCTCGAACCATATCGTGATGCCGATCTGGCTGACCCTGACCGGCGGCGGCGCCAAGATGTCGGGCGATGTCCGCCATGTGGTGATCCTGTCGCGGCGGCTGTCGATCGGCGGCGTCGTGCTGCTGGGCTATCTCTATTTCAGGCTCTCGGGCGGCGGATCGGCGCTGGCCGCGATCGGGCTGATCTCATTTGCCGGGGTGGCGCAGTTCCTGCCGGTGCTGCTGGGCGGCATCTTCTGGCGCGGCGCGACCCGGAGCGGCGCCTTTGCCGGGCTCAGCGTCGGTTTCCTGGTCTGGGCCTATGCGCTGTTGCTGCCCAGTTTCGGCACCGGAACCCTGATTTCCGAAAGCGTCATGCTGAACGGGCCCATGGGGCTGAGCTGGCTGCGTCCGCAGGCGTTTTTCGGCATCGAGGGCATGGATCCGCTGGTGCATGCGGTGCTGTGGTCGATCTCGCTGAATGCGCTGGTGTTCTTTCTTGCCTCGCTGGTCGATTTCCCGTCGCCGCTCGAGCGGTTGCAGGGGGCGCAGTTCGTCAACGTGTTCGAGCATTCCAGCCGGCCGCAGAGCTGGAGCGGCAACATGGCCCAGAGCGAGGACCTGATGATCATGGCGCAGCGCATCCTTGGCGGGCAGGAGGCGCAGAGCCTGTTCGAGGCCGAGGCCCAGAGGCAGGGGATGACCGGCTATCTGCCGGTGCCGAGCCCCGATTTCCTGCAGGTTCTGGAGCGCGCCCTGTCGGGGTCGGTGGGCGGTGCCACGGCGCATGCGATGATCGGCCAGATCGTCGGCGGCGCCTCGGTCTCGGTCGAGGACCTGATGGCGGTGGCCGACGAGACGGCGCAGATGATGGAATATTCCAGCAAGCTCGAGGCCAAATCCGAGGAACAGGCGCGCACGGCGCGGCAATTGCATCAGGTGAACGAGAAGCTGACCCAGATCTCGGTCCAGAAGGATGCCTTTCTCGGCCAGGTCAGCCACGAGCTGCGCACCCCGATGACCTCGATCCGGGCCTTTTCCGAGATCCTGCGCGACAGCGACCGGCTGAGCGCCGCCGAAAAGGTGAAATATTCCTCGATCATCCATGACGAGGCGGTGCGGCTGACCCGGCTGCTGGATGATCTTCTTGACCTCAGCGTGCTGGAAAGCGGTCAGGTCAACCTCAATATCCAGACCGGGCGGCTGTCGGAGGTGCTGGAGCATTCCGTGGCTGCGGCCCTGACCGGCGCCGGCGACGGCAAGCTGGTGGTGCGGCGCCAGAAGGGGCGCGAGGCGGTGACGCTTTGCACCGATCTCGACCGGCTCAGCCAGGTGTTCATCAACCTCATCAGCAACGCCCGCAAATACTGCGATGCCGAGGCGCCAGAGCTGGAGATTTCCGTGATCCGCAACCAGGATCGGGTGGTGGTCGATTTCACCGACAACGGATCGGGGATCAGCGAACAGGACCAGGCGGTGATCTTCGAGAAATTCGCCCGCGTCAGCGAGATGAAAGCCGGTGGCGCCGGGCTCGGGCTGGCGATCTGCCGCGAGATCATGGCGCGCCTCGACGGGTCGGTGACCTATCTGCCGGGGCAGGGGGGCACCGCCTTCCGGGTCAGCCTGCCGGTGTCGCTGGCCGACGCCTGAGCGGCGGTGCCGGTGTCAAGGGCGGTCAGCCGCCGGCGCTGACGGCATCGAGACGCGGGCGCAGGGCGGCAAGGTCGTATCCGGCCGCGGCGGCGGCCTGCAACACCGTTTCGGCACCGAGATCGGCGGCATGGCCAAGGCACCAGATCACGGTCGAGCGGGTGCCCGAGGCGCAATAGGCCAGAACCTTGCTGTCTTCCAGGTCCAGCGCCCGGCGCTGTTCGGCCTGGCGCTCGGCGGTCATGGTGTCATGGGTCAGCGGGTTGACCACGAACGCCAGCCCCGCCGCGCGCACCGCGGCGCCGATCGCCTCGGCCTGATGCGTCGGCGGCACCTCGGCATCGGGGCGATTGCAGATCACATGGGTAAAACCGGCCTCGGCCAGCGTCGGCACGTCCGCCGCGGAGATCTGCGGAGAGACGAAATAGCGGGGGGTCACCTGACGAAGTTCCATGGTCTATCCCGTTACCCTGCGGGCAGGGCCTTGTCCAGCCGCGCGCGCACCCGCGGCGCCGCGAACATGCCGGCCAGCATGGCGGCGAAGAACAGCCAGTGCGGCCAGCCGCCATAGCTGAGCGAGGCCACCGAGGGGCCGGGGCAGAGGCCGGCCAGCCCCCAGCCGGCGCCGAACAGGGTCGAGCCGAGCACCAGGTTGCGCCCCAGGCGCGGCTCGGAGCGGGTCGGGAAGCTGCCGCCGACCAGCGGCGCGCGGCCCCGTGTCAGCGCCCAGGCCAGGGCCATGGGCAGGATCGCGCCGCCCATCACGAAGGCCAGCGTCGGATCCCAGTCGCCGAAGACGTCGAGCCAGCCCTGGACCTTGGCGGTGTCGGTCATCCCCGAGACGAAAAGCCCGGCGCCGAACAGGCCGCCGGCGAGAAAGGCAAAGGCAAGGCGCTGCATCAGATCACCTCCAGCGCGTGGCGCAGCAGGGCGACGGTGACGCCGCCGGCAAGAATGTAGAACACGGTGGCGACGATGCCGCGCAGCGACAGGCGCGAGATGCCGCAGACCCCGTGCCCCGAGGTGCAGCCATTGGCCAGCCGGGTGCCGATGCCGACCAGAAGCCCGGCCAGGACCAGCACCGCGACATTGGTGCTGGCATGGGTCTCGAAGGGGCGATAGAGCGGTTTCAGCAGGATCGGCAGCAGCACCACCCCGGCCAGAAAGGCCAGCCTTTCGGCTGCCGAGCCGCGCCCGCTGCCGTCGACGAGGCCGCCGATGATGCCGCTGGCGCCCATGATGCGCCCGTTGGCCAGAAGATAGACCGCACCGCCGGTGCCGATGATAAGCCCGCCGACCAGACCCCAGATCCAGTCGAGCGGAATCGCGTTCCACATGACGTTTCCTTTCTTGTCCTTTTCCTGCTGCAAGCGCCCTGTTCGCGGCGGGCCGCCCCGGTGACGGGGCTACAGCTTGTTGACAGGCACTTTCAGAAACACGTCGCCCTTGTCGTCGGGCTCGGGCATGTTTCCTGCCCTCATATTGACCTGCAACGAGGGGATGATCAACTTGGGCATGGCCAGCGTCGCGTCGCGGGCATCGCGCATCTGCACGAAAGCCTCCTGCGGCTGGTTGTTGCCGACATGGACGTTCTGCGCCTTCTGCGCCGCCACCGTGGTTTCCCAGGCGAATTCGTCGCGCCCCGGTGCCTTGTAGTCATGGCCGACAAAGATCCGCGTGTCGTCGGGCAGGGCCAGAATGCGCTGGATCGACTGGTAGAGCATGGCCGACGACCCGCCGGGAAAATCGCAGCGCGCGGTGCCGAAATCGGGCATGAACAGCGTGTCGCCGACGAAGGCGGCATCGCCGATCACATAGGTCAGGCAGGCCGGGGTGTGGCCCGGCGTATGCATCACGTCGCAGCGCATCTGGCCGATCATCAGCGCGTCGCCGTCGCCGAACAGCCGGTCGAACTGCGAGCCGTCGCGCTGGAACTCGGTGCCCTCGTTGAAGACCTTGCCGAAGGTGTCCTGCACCAGCGTGATGTTGCGGCCGATGCCGATCTTGCCGCCCAGCTGCTGTTGCAGATAGGGGGCGGCCGACAGGTGATCGGCGTGGACATGGCTTTCCAGCAGCCATTCCGGGGTCAGGCCACGGTCGCGCACATGGGCGATGATCGCATCGGCCGACCGGGTATCGGTGCGCCCCGAGGCAAAGTCGAAATCCAGCACGCTGTCGATGATCGCGCAGGCCGTGCCCTGCGGGTCGCGGACGACATAGGAAATCGTGTTGGTGGCGTCGTCGAAGAATGCAGTGACATCCGGTTTCATCTGATCTCCTCCCGTTTCCCCTTAACATATAAAGAAACGGGCATATGTTGCAAGTCTTGTGGGTGATTGATATAAGTCAAGGCCGTTTTCGGAATTATATGTGGTATAAACCTTTGGTTTTCAATTTTTATAGGTTCAAATTTAAATAATACTTTTAGTATTTCTATATTTTTGTTAATATTTTTTGGAGTAAACTTAACTTTCTTTCCTATACATTTTTTAGGATTACAAGGAATACCTCGACGTTATAGAGAT
>NZ_JBFJVE010000053.1:0-14988 GCF_041624275.1 Shimia sp. | reverse complement strand
TCCTTTGTCCAGCGACCCGGCGATGTCGAAGAGGCCAGGGCGCTCGCGGCGGGTCGCGCGGCGATCTTGTCCAAGATCGAGAAGCCCGGCGCGGTCGAGAAATTCGAGGAAATCCTTGCGGTCAGCGACGGCATCATGGTCGCACGCGGGGACCTTGGCGTGGAACTGCCAGTACAGAACGTGCCGCCGATCCAGAAGCGGCTGGTGCGGCGCTGCCGGGCTGCGGCCAAGCCGGTGATCGTCGCGACCCAGATGCTGGAAAGCATGATCGACAGCCCGATGCCGACCCGCGCCGAGGTCTCGGACGTGTCCAACGCCATCTACGAGGGCGCCGACGCGATCATGCTCTCGGCTGAATCGGCCGCCGGCAGCTATCCGATCGAGGCGGTCTCGACCATGGATGCGGTGGCCAGAGAGGTCGAAAGCGACCCGACCTATCGCCAGATCATCGAGGCCTCGCGCAGCGCGCCGCGCTCGAGCACGGCGGATGCGATCGTTGCCGCCGCGCGCGAAGTGGCGGAAACCACCGACGTCAAGGCGATCTGCTGTTTTTCCGAATCCGGCACCACGGCGCTGCTGACGGCGCGCGAACGGCCCCGGGTGCCGATCATCGCGCTGACCTCGCTGCGCGGCACCGCGCGGCGGCTGGCGCTGAGCTGGGGCACCAACTGCGTGATGACCGAGAACGTCAACCGCTTCAAGATGGCGGTGGTCTCGGCGGCCCGGGCGGCAACCGGGGGCGGCTTTGCCGGCCCGGAAGACCAGATCGTGGTCACCGCCGGTCTGCCCTTCAACGTGCCGGGAACCACCAATATCCTGCGCGTTGCCCCCTGTGACGAGCGTTTGATCTTCAACATGGAAAAGGAATAGGATCGACCCGGATGCCGGACCCCGGGCAGGCGGGCCGCCCCCGCCACCCCGGGAAAAACGGAGGGTCTTGCCATGCTGACGGACTATCTTTTCATACTCGGACTGGCGGTGGCGCTGGTCTCGGTGCCGTCGATGATCGCCGCCTATGCCGATCAACGCGCGCCGCGCCTGTCGGCGGCGGCCTTTGTGCTGGCGCTGTCGGCGATGCTGTTCGCCTATGTCGAACATCCCGGCGGCTACCGGTTCTCGGAAGTGCCCGACCTGCTGGTCGCGGTGATCGCCGACATCCTCAAATAGACCCTTGCCCCCGCGCCGTTTCGGCCCTATACGGCGCCTCTGTGCGCGCGACCGGCCCGAGAGGCATGCCGAGTCGCGTTAAGACCCATCCATCGAAGGAGACGGAAATGCCCAAGATGAAGACGAAGTCGAGCGCCAAGAAGCGCTTCAAGATGACGGCGACCGGCAAGGTACGTGCCGGCCAGGCTGGCAAACGCCATGGCATGATCAAACGGACGAAGAAATTCATCCGTGACGCACGCGGCAACACGGTTCTGTGTGAAGCGGATGCGAAGATCGTCAAAAAATACATGCCCTACGCGCGCTAAGGAGCCTGAGATATGTCCCGAGTTAAAGGTGGAACCGTCACCCACGCCCGTCACAAGAAGATCATCAAGGCCGCAAAGGGCTATTATGGTCGTCGCAAGAACACTTTCAAGGTAGCGTCGCAGGCCGTCGACAAGGCCAACCAATACGCCACCCGTGACCGCAAGAACCGCAAGCGCAATTTCCGCGCCCTGTGGATCCAGCGTATCAACGCCGCCGTGCGCAGCCACGACGAAGCGCTGACCTATTCGCGTTTCATCAACGGCCTGAACCTGGCCGGCATCGAAGTGGACCGCAAGGTCCTGGCCGACCTGGCCGTGCACGAGCCCGAAGCTTTCGGTGCCATCGTGAAACAGGCACAGGACGCGCTGGCTGCCTAAGGCCGGGGTTGACCCGACAGAATAGAAAGCCCCGTGCGAGAGATCGCGCGGGGCTTTGCGTTTCCGGCGCCGGTCGATGATTGTGCGCCTTGCGGCGCGCAGGTTGTCTCGGGGCCCCGGGGCCCCTCGGGGAGGCCTCCGGCGGGAGTATTTGGCAAGGGGTGAAAGCCGGTGCGCGGCGCCCGCCCTTGCTTTCGGCGTCACATGTGATAGCAGGGCGCAAGCAGATTTTGAGGGGCCGAGATGGACGATCTAAAGACGAAATACCTGGCTCAGATCGCCGATGCGGGCGATGAAGGCGTGCTTGAGACCATCCGCGTCGCGGCGGTGGGCAAGAAGGGCGAAGTCAGCCTGAAGATGCGCGAGCTGGGCAAGATGACCCCGGACGAGCGCCAGGTGGCCGGCCCGGCGCTGAACGCGCTCAAGGATGAGATCAACTCGGCTCTGGCGGCCAAGAAGGCGGCGCTGGCCGATGCGGCGCTGGACGCGCGGCTGCGCGACGAATGGCTGGACGTGACCCTGCCGGGACGGGCCCGCCGCACCGGCACGATCCACCCCATCAGCCAGGTCACCGAAGAGGTCACCGCGATCTTTGCCGACATGGGCTTTGCCGTCGCCGAGGGGCCGCAGATCGAGACCGACTGGTACAATTTCGACGCGCTGAACATTCCCGGCCACCACCCGGCGCGGGCCGAGATGGACACGTTTTACACCCATCGCGCCGAAGGCGACAATCGTCCGCCGCATGTGCTGCGCACCCATACCTCGCCGGTGCAGATCCGCTCGATGGAGAAGACCGGCGCGCCGATCCGCATCATCTGTCCGGGCCGTGTCTATCGCGCCGATTACGACCAGACCCACACGCCGATGTTCCATCAGGTCGAAGGTCTGGCTCTGGGCAAGGACATTTCCATGGCCAACCTGAAATGGGTGCTGGAAGAGTTCTTTACCGCGTTTTTCGGCACCGAAGTCAAAACCCGCTTCCGCGCCTCGCATTTCCCTTTCACCGAGCCTTCGGCCGAGGTCGACATCCAGTGTTCCTGGGAAGGCGGCACGGTGAAAGTGGGCGAGGGCGACGATTGGCTCGAGGTTCTGGGCTCGGGCATGGTGCATCCCAAGGTGCTGGAAGCCGGTGGCATTGACCCACAAGAATATCAGGGCTTTGCCTTTGGCATCGGCATCGACCGTCTGGCGATGCTGAAATACGGCATTCCGGATCTGCGCGCCTTCTTTGACAGCGATCTGCGCTGGCTGCGCCATTACGGGTTTGCCAGCCTGGATCAGCCGACGCTGCACGGTGGGTTGTCGCGGTGAGATAAGCCGTAGGGCGGGCTTCAGCCCGCCGAAACAGCAAGTGATCGGCAAAGGCGGGCTGAAGCCCGCCCTACGCAGACCTCCTTGAAAGTGCCGAAAACATTCCATGCGATGTCGCGGATGGCGCAGGTGCTGGTCTCTGGCCGGTTATGCTGGGCCGAAGGAGGCCCGCCATGACCCGCATTCTCATTCTCGAAGGCAATTCGGTACAGATCGTGCAGCGCGGCCAGTCGAGTGCCGCCGGTTTCATTGCCACGCTGATGGCGATAAATCCGGGCCTGCGGCTGGTGGTGCAGAACCCCTATGCGGCCCCCGTGGCTGCTGCCGATCTGCAGGGCATTGATGCGGTGGTCTTTACCGGCTCGGCGGTGGCGTGGAACACCTCGGATCCGCGCGGGCAGGCCCAGGCCGATGCCATGCGCCGGGTGTTCGATGCCGGGCTGCCGGTCTGGGGCTCGTGCAATGGGCTGCAATTGCTGGCGACGGTTCTCGGCGGTGCGGTCGCGGCCTCGCCCAAGGGGCGCGAGGACGGGCTGGCGGTGGATATCCGCCTGAGCGACGCCGGGCGAAGCCACCCGATGATGGCCGGCCGCGCCGACGGCTATGCCGTGCCCTGCATCCATCGCGACGAGATCAGCGCCCTGCCCGAGGGCACGCTGCTTCTGGCGGGCAATGAACATTCGCCGGTGCAGGCGGTGGCCCATGAGCGCGACGGCATCGACTTCTGGGGCACGCAGTACCATCCCGAACTGGCGCCCGGGGATATTGCCGCCGCGCTGGAGCGGATGGAGGGCGTGGCGGGGGCCGACAGGATCGCCGACTTGAGGGCCTGCGCCGGCGATGCGGCGGCGGCCCGGCGGCTGGGGGCCCGTGTCGAGGACATGCAGCCCGAGCGCCGCAGTCTCGAGCTGCGCAACTGGCTGGCGCATCTGGGCGCGCGGCCCTGACCGGGCGGCGGTGCTTCACAGGTGCCGGGCAAAGCGCAGCAGGGCGGCGCCCAGCAGGGTGACGAAGGTCGAGAGCAGCTTGCTCAGGCTGAGCCGCTCGCGCAGAAAGCCGACACCGATCAGCAGCGCAAAGACGATGCTGGTTTCGCGCAGCGCCGTGACCAGCGCGATCGGTGCCTGGGTGAAGGCCCAGGTGACCAGCGAATAGGCGATGAAGGAAGCGCCGCCACCGATCACGAACATCGTCTTGCCGTACCGCCCGAGATCGGTCAGCGTCACCGGCCGCACCGCGAGAAGATAGAGCGTCGTCAGGGCGGCATTGCAGATCGCCAGCCAGGAATAATAGCCCACCGAGGTGCCCGCCAGCCGCGCGCCGATGCCGTCGACCAGCGAATAGGAGGCGATGAACCCGCCGGTGGCCAGCGCGAACAGCGCCGCCTTGCCGTTGCGCAGCCCGTCGGCGCGGCGGGTGACGGCAAGGCTGAGAATGCCGGCGCCGATGACCACGATGGCCAGGATCTCGGCCGGGGCCAGCGCCACCCCCAGAAGCGCCACCGAGACCAGCGCCACGATCAGCGGCGCCGAACCGCGCGCGATCGGGTAGACCTGGGTCAGGTCGCCGACCCGGTAGGAATGCAGAAGGAAGATCTGATAGCCGCCGTGCAGCAGCACCCCGGCCGCGAGATAGCCGAAGCTCTGCGGATCGGGCGCCGGCACCTGGCTTAGCGCCAGCGCGGCAAAGGGCACATGCCCCAGCACCACCGCCGCCATGCCGACATATTTGTCGGTGCCGCCCTTCAGCAGCGCGTTCCAGGTCGCGTGCAACAGGGCGGCGCCGATCACGGCAAGAAAGACGATGCTGGTCATCGGGGGCTCCGGTTCTGAACACCCGACGCTAGCCGCCAACCGCCCGCTATGCAAACGGTCCTTGCGCGGGCTGCCCGTGATCCGCGGTGAAGCTGGTTAGTGGCAGTGAAAGGGTTTCGACCCTGCGTGGCAGCATTGCCCTGGCGGCGAGCTTTTCCTGCACCCGCCACCATGCGCGACATCGGTGATCGGTTGCCAGGCAGGGGCCGGCGCGGCCCGACCCGCTGCGGCGCTTATTGGCAGGGCCAGGACCAGCGCGAGGCAGAGTGGGGTCAAGAATTTCATGGATCATCCCTTGATTGAAAATTCGAATCGTTAATGAAGGTTAACGTTGCATTTGGCGTCCTGCCTGTAAAGCTTTGACATGAGATGCGCCCGTGCAATCCGCCAATCCCCATGTGCGGCGGCAATGCGCCCTTTCCCCTGTGCCCCATATCCGCTAAATGCCTGTCTGACCCAAGTTTGACTGGCGGAATGACGCGATGAAATTCACTCTCTCCTGGCTGAAGGATCACCTCGACACCGAGGCGAGCCTTGACGACATCCTCTATGCCCTGACCGATCTGGGTCTCGAGGTCGAAGAAGTCTCCAACCCGGGCGAGCGGCTCAAGGATTTCACCATCGGCAAGGTGCTGCGCGCCGAGAAACACCCCGACGCCGACAAGCTGCGCGTCTGCAAGGTGGCCACCGACGAGGGCGAATTGCAGATCATCTGCGGCGCGCCGAACGCGCGCACCGGCATCACCGTCGTGGTCGCCAAGCCGGGCGTCTATGTGCCGGGCATCGACATCACCATCGGTGTCGGCAAAATCCGGGGCATCGAGAGTTTCGGCATGATGGCCTCGGAACGCGAGATGGAACTCAGCGACGAGCATGACGGCATCATCGAGCTGCCCTCGGGCGAGGTCGGCCAGCGGTTCGTCGATTGGCTGGCGGAAAACGATCCGGCCAAGGTCGACCCGGTGATCGAGATCGCCATCACTCCGAACCGCCCCGATGCGCTGGGCGTGCGCGGCATCGCGCTGGATCTGGCGGCGCGCGGTCTTGGCACCATGAAGCCGGCGCCCGAAGCCAAGATCGAGGGCAGCTTTCCCAGTCCGATCAGCATCAGCATCGACGAAGACACCCGCGAAAACGGCTGCGAGGTCTTCGCTGGCCGCCTGATCAAGGGCGTGAAGAACGGCCCCAGCCCGGCCTGGCTGCAGGATCGCCTGCGCGCCATCGGTCTGCGCCCGATCTCGGCGCTGGTGGATGTCACCAACTTCTTCACCTTCGACCGCAACCGTCCGCTGCATGTCTTTGACGCCGACAAGGTCAAGGGCAATCTGCGCGTGCACCGCGCGGCAGGTGGCGAGACGCTGATGGGTCTGGACGAAAAGGAGTATACCTTCTCGGCCGGTCAGGTGGTGATCTCGGATGATGAAGGCATCGAGTCGATCGGCGGCATCATGGGTGGCCTGCCCACCGGCTGCACCAATGAGACCACCAATGTCTTTCTCGAAGCGGCGGTCTGGGACACGGTGCAGATCGCCTATACCGGCCGCGCGCTGAAGATCAACTCGGACGCGCGCTATCGCAACGAACGCGGCATCGACCCGGCCTTCAACATGCAGGCGATCGAATTGGCCACCAAGATGATCATCGAGCTTTGCGGCGGTGAAGCCTCGGAGGTGGTGACGGCCGGCGAAGTGCCCGACGTCGCCCGCGCCTACAAGCTTGACACCGACCGCGTGCAATCGCTGGTCGGCATGGAAATTCCCGCCGAAGAGCAGGTCAAGACCCTGACCGCGCTGGGCTTTGACGTGCAGGGCGACATGGCGCATGTGCCCAGCTGGCGCCCCGATGTGCAGGGCGAAGCCGATCTGGTGGAAGAGGTGGCCCGCGTCGCCTCGCTGACCAAGCTGGAAGGCAAGCCGCTGCCGCGCGCGCAGGACGGCCTGCCCGAGGTGATCCTGTCGCCGACGCAGAAACGCGAGCAGATCGCGCGGCGCACCACGGCGGCGCTGGGCTACAATGAATGCGTCACCTACAGCTTTATCGACCGCAAGTCGGCCGAGCTGTTTGGCGGCGGCAGCGATGCCACCATGCTGGAAAACCCGATCTCGTCGGAAATGTCGCATATGCGCCCCTCGATGCTGCCCGGCCTGTTGCAGGCCGCAGCGCGCAATCAGGCGCGCGGCTTCATGGACATGGCGCTGTTTGAATGCGGCGCGGTGTTCCACGGCGGCGAGCCGGGGGAACAAGAGACCCTTGTGACCGGCATCCTGGTGGGGCGTACCCTGGGCAAGGACATCCACGGCGAAAGCCGCCCGGTCGATGTCTATGACGCCAAGGCCGACATGGAAGCGGTGCTGGACGCGCTGGGCGCGCCGACCAAGCTGACCTACAATCGGGGCACCAATGGCTGGTGGCATCCGGGCCGCAGCGCCAAGGTCGGGCTGGGCCCGAAAAAGATCCTCGGCGCCTTTGGCGAGCTGCACCCCAAGGTGCTGGCCGAGATGGACGTGAAGGGGCCGGTGGTCGCCTTTGCCATCCACATCGCCGAGATCCCCATGCCGCGCAAGAAATCGGCCAGCCGTGGCGCCGTCACGATGAATGACCTGCAAGCGGTCGAACGCGATTTCGCCTTTGTCGTCGACAAGGAGGTCGAAGCGGTGAACCTGGTCAACGCCGCCTCGGGGGCGGACAAGACCCTGATCGAAAACGTGCGGGTGTTTGACGAATTCATCGGCGGCAGCCTTGGCGAAGACAAGAAGTCGATCGCCGTGACCGTGCGCCTGCAACCGACGGAAAAGACCCTGAAAGAGGCCGATATCGAAGCGGTCGCGGCCAAGATCGTCGAAAAGGTCACCAAGGCCACCGGCGGCACGCTGCGCGGGTAAGCGATTGGTCGAACCGACCATCCGAAGGGCCGTCCCCGAAGAGGGGGCGGCGCCAGCATCTTCATGTCCCGCGCGCTCTGAGCTGCGGCCGGACCTTCCGTAGGGTGCGTGCCTGCACGCACCATGCTCACCCTATTCTTCGGTCAAAAACGCCACCAGCAAATCCCAAACAAGCCGAATGCGCCGGCTGGTGTGCAGCTCGCGGTGGGTGGCCAGCCAGACCGGATAGGAAAATGGCGCCTGCTTCGGCAGCACCTTGACCATCTCGGAAAAGCCGGCGGCGATGCGGTCGTCCATGATGCCGATGCCGAACCCCTGGCGCGCATATTGCCAGGCCGCCACCCCATTGGACGAGCCGATGCGAAAATTGTCCCGGGTCAGCGGAAGGCCAAGGGGCAGCAGGTATTCCAACATGCGATCTGTATCGCCGAAGCTGATGAAGTCATGCGCACCGAGGTCGGTGATATGCTGGGGCGTGCCGCGTCGCTCCAGATAGTCTTGGGAGGCATAGTAGTGCCCGGTCGAGTCGCGAAGGAAGCGGGCGATCAGATCCGGCTGGTCCGGGCGGAGATGGCGGATCGCGATATCCGCCTCACGCCGCAGAATGTCCTGCACATCGTCCGAGGCCACGATCTCGATCTCAAGCTTGGGGGCCTGATCCCGCACCCGGCGCAGAAAGGGCGCCAGGCCATAGGCCGACATCACATCGCTGGCAGTGATCCGCACCTTGCCCTCGATGGACTGCGACAGGCCGCTGGCCAGCAGCGAGATGCGCCCCGCCGCTTCGCCCATCCGGCGGGCGTGTTCCAGAAGCTCGGCCCCGGGCTGGGTCAGATGCAGCGCCTTGCCCAATCGTTCGAACAGCAGGACGCCCAGCTCTTGCTCCAGGGCCGCCACCTGTCGCCCCACGGTGGGCTGCGTGATGCCAAGTCGACGCGCCGCGGCCGACAGGCTGCCGGTTTCTGCGGTGGCCAGAAACGCGCGGATTTTGGCCCAGTCGGCCTGTTCAGCAGAAGAAATCATGCGAGAATGTATAAGGAGACTGCAAATTTTGGCAATTCTCATGTGGTTTTCGCATATCTACCTTGGTGTCGAAGGAGTGACGCCATGAAAAACGACGCCAAGTTCTGGGACAAGATCGCCGCCAAATATGCCGCTGATCCGATCAGCGACATACAGTCCTATGAATACACGCTGGGGCGCACGCGGTCCTACCTTGGCGCGGACGACCGGGTGCTGGAAATCGGTTGTGGCACCGGCTCGACCGCGTTGCAGCTTGCGCCTTCGGTGGCGCATGTCACTGCCAGCGATTTCTCGGGTGCGATGCTGCAATTCGGCCGCGACAAGGCGCGCGCGCAGGGCGTCGACAATATCGACTTTGCCTGCATTGACGTGGCCGATCCACCGGATGACTCGCAGTATGACGCCATTCTGGGGTTCAACCTGTTTCATCTGGTCAAGGACATCGACCAGGTCTTTGCCGACATCCATGCGCGACTGAAACCGGGGGGGTTGTTCATTTCGAAAACCCCCTGTCTGGGAGGCGGTGACTTGGGCCTCAGGTTCGGCCTGCTGAAGCTGATGATCCCGGTGATGCAGATGGTCGGCAAAGCGCCTTTCGTGCGTCTGCTCAGCATCAAGGAGCTGGAGAGCGCGATGTCGCAAGCCGGCTTCCACATCATCGAAACCGGCAATTTCCCGGCCAAACCGCCCAGCCGCTATGTGGTGGCCCGCCGCTGCTGACCCGCCTTTCGACCCGCCCGTCAGGGCGATCTTCGGCCCGCCGCCCCCGGTTTCAGCCAGTCCCTGAACCGCTTAACGCCCCGCCGCCCTTCAATTCCACCGGTTTCGAGGATAGGCAGGGGGAAACAGTTTTAGGGAGGACGCAATGAGCCTGAACATCTATCTCTCCGGCGAGATTCACAGCGATTGGCGCGAGCAGATCATCAAGGGCGCCGCCGGCCTCGACGTCAGTTTCTCGGCGCCCGTCACCGACCATGACGCCAGCGACGACTGCGGTGTGGCCCTTCTGGGGGTCGAGGCCGACAAGTTCTGGCACGATCACAAGGGCGCCAAGCTGAACGCGATCCGCACCCGCAGGGCGATCGGCGAAGCCGACATCGTGGTGGTGCGCTTCGGCGAGAAATACAAGCAGTGGAATGCGGCCTTTGACGCGGGCTATGCCGCGGCGCTCGGCAAGTCGATCATCGTGCTGAACCCGCCGGAACATCAGCACGCGCTGAAAGAAGTCCATGCCGCCGCCCTCGCGGTTGCCGAAACGCCCGCGCAGGTGGTGGGGATCCTGCGCTATGTGCTGACCGGCGCGCTGCCCGGCTGACGCGCGGGATGGCGCGGCGTCAAGCTTGCCGGCGGCTGCCCTGCCGTTAAGCTCGGGTCAAGGCGGAGGGCGAAATGGCGTTTGACTATGTGATTGCCGGCGGCGGTTCGGCGGGCTGCGTGCTGGCCGCGCGGCTCAGCGAAGACCCCGATACCACGGTCTGTCTGATCGAGGCCGGAGGTGCCGGCGACAGCCTGTTGATCCGGGTTCCCATTCTGGGCGCCGCGATGATCTCGGGGCGCCCCAGGATCAACAACTGGGCCTTTCAGACCGTACCCCAGCCCCAGCTCGGTCACCGCAAGGGCTATCAGCCGCGCGGTCGCGTCCTTGGCGGCTCTTCGGCGATCAACGCCATGCTCTATGTGCGCGGCCACCCCGGCGATTATGACGATTGGGCCGATATGGGCTGCGACGGGTGGGACTGGCAGTCGGTGCTGCCCTATTTCCGAAAGGCCGAAAACAATATACGCGGGGCGGATGGCCTGCATGGCGGCGACGGCCCGTTGCAGGTGCGCGATCAGGCCGATCCCCGGGCCCTGACCGATGCTTTCGTCGAGGCCTGCACCACGCAGCAGATTCGCCGCACCGATGATTTCAACGGACCCGAACAGGAAGGCGCCGGGCTTTACCAGGTGACCCAGTTTCACAAGGGCAAGCGGCTGGGCCAGCGTTGCAGCGCGGCGGCAGCCTATCTGCGCGCCGTCAGGGCGCGGCCCAACCTGACCATCCTGACCCGCGCCATGGCCGAGAAGGTGGTCTTTGACGGCACCCGCGCCACCGGGGTGCAGTACCGGCGGCGCGGGCGCAGCGAGGTTGCCGAGGCACGGCGCGACGTGATCCTGTCGGGCGGGGCCTTCGGTTCGCCCCAGCTGCTGATGCTCTCGGGTATCGGCCCGCGCGACGAACTGGCGGCACAGGGGATCGAGCTGCGCCACGAATTGCCGGGGGTCGGGCAGAACCTGCAGGATCACCTTGACTATACGCTGGCGTATCGTTCGCCGCGAAAGGACATGCTGGCTCTGAACCCGCGCGGCTTCTGGGACATCGGCCGCGCCGCTTTCGACTGGCGGCGCAAGAACGGCGGCGCCCTGTCCTCGCCCTTTGCCGAGGGCGGCGCCTTCTTCAAGTCCGACCCCGGCCAGCCGCGCCCCGACATGCAGCTGCATTTCGTCATCGGCATTCTCGACCAGCACCTGCGCAAGCTGCATTTCTCGCATGGCTATTCCTGCCATGTCTGCGTGCTGCGCCCGCACAGCCGCGGCCATGTCGGCCTCAACTCGCCGCGCCCCGGCGATGCGCCGCGCATCGACCCGGCCTTTCTCAGCGATCCGCGCGACCTTGCCGATCTCAAGAAGGGGGCCCGCATCCTCGAGGACATCATGCAATCGGCCCCGCTGGCCCCCTGGCGCGGCCAGCGCCTTTATCCCCACGACGGCAGCGACGCCGCGCTCGAGGCTGATATCCGCGCGCGCTCGGACACGATCTATCACCCGGTCGGCACCTGCAGGATGGGCACCGACGAGATGGCCGTGACCGATGCCGAGGGGCGGGTGCACGGGCTGCGATCGCTGCGCGTCATCGACGCCTCGCTGATGCCGACACTGGTCGGCGGCAACACCAATGCCCCCACGATCATGATCGCCGAAAAGCTCGCCGACGCGATCCGCACGGGCCGCTGATCCTTTCTCTTGCGCCAAATATCCTCGGGGGTGAATTGCCGCCGCAGGCGGCAAGAGGGGGCAGACAGCCCCCCTTGCCGGCGCTGTCCCCGCATCCGCGATCACGGGGGGAAAACCGGGGGCAAATTCCCGGCCATCCCCCTTGTTTGCGGCACAGATCCGCCGTGCTAGGCTGCACGGCGCCGGCGGCACGCCCGGGAACGAACAGGGAGAAAACGCAACATGCTACAGGAATTCAGGGATTTCATCGCCAGGGGCAATGTCATGGACATGGCCGTCGGCATCATCATCGGCGCCGCCTTCACCGCCATCGTCAAATCCATGGTCGGCGATCTCATCAACCCCATTGTCGGGCTGTTTCTCGGTGGGGTGGATTTCACCAATCTCTATTTCGTGCTTTCGGGCGCCGTGCCGACCGGCGCCAGCCTCGAGGCCGCCCGCGAAGCCGGGGCGGCGGTCTTTGCCTATGGCGCCTTCGTCATGGCGGTGATCAATTTCCTGATCATCGCCTTCGTGGTCTTCATGCTGGTGCGCTATGTCAACAAGGTGAAAGAGATGGCGATGAAACAGGAGGAACCCGCCCCGGAACCCGAAGCGCCCAAGGCGCCAAGCGAGCTTGAGGTGCTGCTGGAAATCCGCGACGCGCTGCGTAAATAACGACCGGCCCGCAGCGGCGCCGCACCGGATCAAAAAAGGGCCGCCCCGAAGGGCGGCCCTTTCGCATCCAAGGGAGGAGAGGATGCAGGTCAGGCCTTGAGTGCCAGCGCCGGTGCCAGAACGTCCAGTTCCAGCGCCTTGCCGACCGCGTAATAGGTCAGCTGGCCGGCGTGCACGTTGAGGCCGTTCAGCAGGTGCGGGTCGTCTTCGCAGGCCTTGCGCCAGCCCTTGTCGGCAAGGGCCAGCAGGAACGGCAGGGTGGCATTGCCAAGCGCGATGGTCGAGGTCCGGGCCACGGCGCCGGGCATGTTGGCGACGCAGTAGTGCATGATGCCGTCGACGTCATAGATCGGGTCGGCATGGGTGGTGGCGCGCGAGGTCTCGAAGCAGCCGCCCTGGTCGATGGCCACATCCACCAGCGCCGCCCCCGGTTTCATCGTCGCCAGCTGTGCCCGGCTGACCAGTTTCGGCGCCGCGGCACCGGGGATCAGCACCGCGCCGATCACCATGTCGGCCTGTTGCAGCAGTTCGGCGGTATAGCCGGCCGAGGAAAAGCCGGTCTTGAAGACTTTGCCGAAGACGTCGTCGAGATAGCGCATGCGCGGCAGCGAGCGGTCGAGCACCGTCACATCCGCGCCCATGCCGGCGGCAATACGCGCCGCATGGGTGCCGACCACGCCACCGCCGATGACCAGAACCTTGGCCGGACCGACGCCGGGGACGCCGCCCATCAGCACGCCGCGCCCGCCATTGGCCTTTTGCAGGGTCCAGGCGCCGACCTGCGGCGCCAGACGTCCGGCCACTTCCGACATCGGCGCCAGAAGCGGCAGTCCGCCGCTGGCATCGGTCACGGTTTCATAGGCAATTGCAGTACAGCCCGAGGCCAGAAGATCATGGGTCTGTTCCGGATCGGGGGCCAGGTGCAGATAGGTGAACAGCAGCTGCCCCTCGCGCAGCATCTTGCGCTCGATCGCCTGCGGCTCCTTGACCTTGACGATCATGTCGGCGCTGGCAAAAATCTCTTCTGCGGTGTCGATGATCACCGCACCTGCGGCGATGTAATCCTCGTTGGTAAAGCCCGAGCCCAGGCCGGCGCCGGACTGGATCAGCACCTCGTGACCGTGGGCCACCGCTTCCTGGGCGGCGTTCGGGGTCATGCCGACGCGGAATTCCTGGGGCTTGATCTCGGTGGGGCATCCGATTTTCATGTGGGGTCCTCCCGTAAAAACAACTGTTCCTACATTGCGGGAGCTGGCGTGAAATGTGCTGCAATTTTGGGCAGAATAAAAACATGCAAATCGAAGGATCTTCGAGTAACTTCGGTATATACGCAAGAAAGGTGCTGCAATATGGTGTTGGATCAGGTGGATCGTCGCATACTCGGGGTGCTTCAGAAGCAGGGGCGAATCTCGAATGCCGAGTTGAGCGAACGGGTGAACCTGTCGCAATCGGCCTGTCACAGGCGCGTGCAGCGGCTCGAGTCCGAGGGCTATATCCGCGATTACGTGGCGCTTCTGGACGCGCGCAGGATGAACGTGCCGAGCACGATCTTCGTCGAGATCACCCTGTCGGGCCAGGCCGATGAGGTTCTCGATGCCTTCGAAAAGGCGGTGTCGCGGATTCCGGATGTGCTGGAATGCCATCTGATGGCGGGCAGCGCCGACTACCTGTTGAAGGTGGTGGCCGAAAACACCGAGGATTTCGCCCGCATCCACCGCCAGTATCTGGCGCGCCTGCCGGGGGTGGCGCAGATGCAGTCCTCTTTCGCGCTGCGCACCGTGTTCAAGACCACCGCCCTGCCGGTCTGAGGCATGGGGGCGCTGCCCCTCGCGTCGAAAATGCAGGCATTTGCGACGCTCACCCCGGGATACTTCCGGCAAGAGAAAGTCAGGGCTGCCGGCGATAGCAGGGATGGTTGTCGCCGGGCGCGGGGGTGGCATGCCAGACCGCCCTGGCAATGGCGCGGGCCAGGCAGGTGGCAGCGGCATGGCCGATGAGCAGCGTATCGGCGATCGGGTCATGAAGTGGCCGGGCACCGGTCGCGACGCCGTAGACCAGGTCGCCGTCCATCGGGCTGTGCGACGGAACGAGGGCGCGTGCCATGCCGTCATGGGCGGCGGTGGCAAGCCGCGTGCATTGCGCCTGGTCCAGATCGGCGTCGGTGGCGACGATGGCAATGGTGGTGTTGGCCGCGTGGCTGGCCAGTTTCGTCGGCGGCACCCCGGCGGGATAGGTGGCGGCCGGGCCGAAGCCGCCGAACTCATCGTCCTCTTCGAAGGGGGCGGCCCAGAAATGGCGCCCATCCACCGTGGCATCGCCGAGCGCGTTGACCGCCACCAGCGCCCCGGTCACATGGCCCGAGGGCAGCACCGCCGAGGCCGAGCCGAGCCCGCCCTTGAAGCGCGCCGTCGTGGCGCCGGTGCCGGCGCCGACACTGCCCAGCGGGAACGC
>NZ_JBFJVE010000052.1:0-15127 GCF_041624275.1 Shimia sp. | reverse complement strand
GCACGACATACGCCCTGCGCCGGGACATGCGGGCCCCGGCGGAACCCTTCTGGCCACCTCGGGCCCGGCCATTGCAATGGCCACCAGCGACGGCGCGGTGTGGATCGGCCACATGCGCCGCCCCGATGCCGACGAGCCCTTCAAGCTGCCCGCCAGGCGGGCGCTGGCCGATGGGCATTTCGACCTGCCCGAAGTGCCGGTCGACAGTGAAACGGGGTACCGCGAAATCGACTACCGCGAAGACGGGGACGTCGGTTTTCTGCGTTTCGATTTCTACAACGGCGCCATGTCGGTCGACCAATGCCGGCGGCTGCTGGACGCCTACGACAAGGCACGCGCCAGGCCGACCAGGGTCATCGTCCTGCAAGGCGGTGATGATTTCTGGTCCAATGGCATCCACCTCAACCTGATCGAGGCCGCCGGCAACCCCGCCGAGGAAAGCTGGCTCAACATCAACGCGATGAATGATCTCGCCGAGGCGATCATCCGCACCGAAAGCCACCTGACCGTGGCCGCCATGCGCGGCAATTCCGGTGCCGGAGGGGTGTTCCTGGCGCGGGCCTGCGACCACGTCTGGCTGCACGGTGCGGTGGTGCTCAATCCGCATTACAAGGACATGGGCAACCTCTACGGTTCCGAGTTCTGGACCTATCTTCTGCCGCGCCATGCCGGGGCCGAGAACGCCAAGCGCATCACGCAGGCACGCCTGCCGATGGGGGCGCCCGAAGCGACGGCCCTGGGGCTTGCGGACGAGATCCTCTGCCGCGACCGGCAGGGGTTCGACACCCAGGTGCGGACAGGGGCCCGCGCCCTGGCGCAGGCGCCGGATTTCGCCGCCACCCTGGCCGCCAAGGCCGCCCGCCGCCGGGCCGACGAAGCGGACAAGCCGCTCTCGGAATACCGCGACGCCGAACTGAAGAGGATGCGGCGGAACTTCTTTGGCTTCGACACCTCCTATCACGTTGCGCGCTATAATTTTGTGTATAAAGTCAACAAGTCCCGGACCCCGGTCACCCTGGCCCGGCATCGGGACAAAACCTGTGAGCCGCGATTGCGGGAAGCGTCATGACCCAAAGCAAGCCCACCATCCTGATCGTTGACGACGAGGTCCGTTCGCTGGAGGCGCTGGAACGCAACCTGGCCGATGAATTCGACGTCCAGATCGCCGAGAACACTGCCGAGGCCGAGCAGATCCTGGCCGATCACTGGGTTCAGATCATCCTTTGCGACCAGCGCATGCCGGACAAGTCCGGAGTCGAGTTCCTGACCGAGGTGCGCGAGAAATGGCCCGACGTGATCCGCATCATCATCTCGGGCTACACGGATGCCAGCGACATCATCACCGGGCTGAACGAAGCCGGGATCTATCACTATGTCACCAAGCCCTGGCATCCGGAAAAGCTGATCCTGACCCTGCGCAACGCCGTGTCGATGTTCGACCTGCAACGCCAGAACGAACTGCTGGCGATCGAGCTGCGGCTGTCGGAGCGGGCGGCCCAGAAGAAGGTCACCGACGGCCGGCAGAAGCTGCGCCGCCAGTACAGTTTCGACGATGGCATCGTGCGCGGCAGAACCAGCCCGATGAACGCGGTGTGCAACACGCTGAGCCAGGTCGCGCCCTACGATCTCTCGGTCCTGATCACCGGAGAATCCGGCACAGGCAAGGAACTGGCGGCGCGGGCCATTCACTACAATTCGCTGCGCTGGAACAAGTCCTTTGCAGTGCAGAAATGCGGTTCGGTACCTGCAGAGGTTCTGGAAAGCGAACTCTTCGGCCACCGCAAGGGCGCGGTCGCCGGCGCCGTGCAGGATGCGGCCGGCCTGTTCGAACGCGCCTTTGGCGGCACCGTGTTGCTGGACGAGGTCTGCGACCTTCCCCCGGCCTTTCAGGTCAAGCTGCTGCGGGTGCTGCAGGACGCAGAATACCGGCCCGTAGGCTCCAACCAGACCCGCAAGCTGGACGTCCGGGTGCTGGTCAGTTCCTACAAGGATCTCGAAACCGAGGTCCGCGAGGGGCGCTTCAGGAAAGATCTCTATTTCCGCCTTGCCGGGGTGACCGTGCATCTGCCTTCCCTGCGCGAAAGGCGCGAGGACATTCCGCTTCTGGCCAATTACCTGCTGAAACAGGCGGTGAGCGATTTCGACAAGACCGTAGAAGGCTTCAGTTCCGAGGCCCTGTCCTGCATGAAACGCTATTGCTGGCCGGGCAATGTGCGCGAGATGCAGAACGAGATCGAGCGCATGCTGGTGATGGGCGAGGAAGACGGTATTCTGGGGGCCGACCTGCTGTCGCCGAAAGTCCTGATGGCCACCTCCCCCGAGACCGATGACGACCTGTCGATCCTCGGCGCCGCCACCGGCACGCTGAAAGAGCGCATCGAGGCGATCGAGGTCAAGATCCTGCGTGAAAGCCTGATCCGCCACCGCTGGAACAAGAGCAAGGCATCGCGTGAA
Organism: Shimia sp.; assembly: GCF_041624275.1. Lineage (GTDB taxonomy): Bacteria > Pseudomonadota > Alphaproteobacteria > Rhodobacterales > Rhodobacteraceae > Shimia. The sequence continues at coordinate 12,673 of NZ_JBFJVE010000052.1, read as the reverse complement.
CTGGGGCTGTCGCGGGTCGGCTTGCGCGGCAAGCTCGAGCGCTACCACCTGGAAAAGGAAGACGAGGGCGAAGAGGTCACCCCCATGACAGCCGCCAAGTAACCCCCATGAGCCCATGACCAAGAACAAAGATCAACTCGCCGAAAGGGAACCCTCGCTGCTGATGCCGCTGCGGGCCGGCGAGCGGATCGCCCTCTCGGCCCCTTCCGAAGACGCCTGGATCGACGTGATCCAGCAAATGGACCGGGTCTACGGCGAGCTGATCGAATCCCAGATCGCCGTCGAGGAAAAGAACGCCGCGCTGGAAAGCGCGCAGGAATTCATCGGCAGCGTCGTCAGCGCCATGGCTGACCTGCTGATCGTCTGCGATACCGAAGGCCGGATCCAGCAGGTCAACGACGCCCTGCTGCGCCTGTCCGGGTTCACCGAAAGCAAACTGGTCGGCCACCCTTTGACCGAAGTTCTCAAGGGCCGCGACCCCGAGGCCCAGGCGCGTTTCCTCGACCATCTGGAGCACAACCGGCCCTTCCACGATTTCGAAGTCCTGCTGCGCAAGCAGCAGTCGCCGATCCCGCTCTCGCTCAACTGTTCGATCCGGCACGACGCTCTCGGCAAGCCGGCGGGCCTGGTTCTGATCGGGCGCCCGGTGGGCGAGCTGCAGCAGGCCTATCGCGAACTCGACGAAGCCCTGCAGAATTTCGAGAAGGCGCAGCAGCATCTTGTCAGTTCGGAAAAGATGGCGGCGCTGGGGCGGCTGGTGGCCGGGGTCGCGCACGAGTTGAACAACCCCATCAGTTTCGTCTTCGGCAACATGTATGCGCTGAAATCCTATGGCGAGAAGATCACCCGCTTCATCCAGGCCATGGATGCCGAGATCACCCCGGACGAACTGGCCAGCCTGCGCCGGGAATTGCAGATGGACCGCATCGCGCGGGACATCCTGCCGCTGGTCGAAGGCACGCTTGAGGGCGCCGAACGGGTCAGCGACATCGTGCAGGACCTGCGCCGGTTTTCCGGCAACCAGACCGAACCCTCTGAGATCGTGGCGCTGGAACCGATCATCCGCACGGCGGTCAACTGGGTGCTGCGCGGCACCCGCGACAAACCCGAGGTCACGATCACCTGTGACCCCGGCCTCGAGGTGGTTTCAAAGAAGGGGCACATTCACCAGATTCTGGTCAATCTGGTGCAGAACGCGGTGGATGCGCTGGCCGACACGCCCAGGCCGCGGGTCGACATATCGGCCGCGCCCGAAGGCGACCGGATCGCCTTGCAGGTCGAGGACAACGGGCCGGGCATCGGCGCGGAGAGTCTCGACAACATCTTCGAACCCTTCTTCACCACCAAGCCGATCGGCAAGGGCACCGGGCTGGGGCTTTATGTCAGCTATCGCATGGCCGACGAGATCGGCGGTCACCTCGAGGCCGAAAACACCGGCAGCGGCAGCGCAAGGTTCACGCTGTACCTGCCGCGCCAGGACGCGGAGGACGGGGCGTGACCGGCAATACGCATAACCTCCTCTGGCTGCAGTCGGGCGGCTGCGGCGGCTGCACCCTGTCGCTGCTCTGCGCCGAGGCCCCGGATGTCGTCACCGCTTTCGAAACCGCCGAGATAAACCTGCTGTGGCACCCCGCGCTGAGCCTCGAAACCGGGCGCGAGGTCACCGCGATCATCGACGCCATCCTGTCGGGGGAAACCCGGCTCGACATCCTGTGCCTCGAAGGATCGGTGATGATGGGGCCGAACGGAACCGGGCGGTTTCACGTCATGTCCGGCCGCGACGAGCCGATGAAGGACGTGATCGCCGCCCTTGCCCAGCGCGCCGCGCATGTTGTCGCGGTCGGCAGCTGCGCCGCCTTCGGGGGCATCACCGCGTCGGGCGGAAACCCCGGCGACGCCTTTGGCCTGGCCTTCGACGGCGAGCAACAGGGCGGCCTGCTCGGCGGGCATTTCACCGGCAAGGCCGGCCTGCCGGTGGTCAATATCCCGGGGTGTCCGGTGCATCCCGATTGGGTGACGGAAACCCTGTCGCAGCTGAGTTCGGGCGCCCTGTCGCGGGATCACCTCGATGCATTGGGCCGACCCGACGCGATATCGGGGCGGCTGGTTCATCACGGCTGTTCGCGCAACGAATTCTACGAATACAAGGCCAGCGCCGAGAAGCTCTGCCAAGCCGGCTGCATGATGGAGAACCTCGGCTGCAAGGGCACCCAGGCGGCGGGCGACTGCAACACTCGGGCCTGGAACGGATCGGGGTCGTGCATTTCGGGCGGCTACCCCTGTATCGCCTGCACCGAACCGGGCTTCGAAGACCCCGGCCACCCCTTCGTGGAAACCCCCAAGATCGCCGGCATCCCGGTCGGCCTGCCCACCGACATGCCCAAGGCCTGGTTCGTCGCCCTGGCGTCTCTGTCCAAGGCGGCCACCCCGAGCCGGCTCAGGGAAAACGCCACCTCGGACCGGCTGCGGGTCTCGCCGGTGCGCCGCAGCAAGAAAGGGGGCAAGCAATGAGCCGTCTTGTCGTGGGGCCGTTCAACCGGGTCGAAGGCGATCTCGAGGTGCGGCTCGAGGTCGCCTCGGATCAGGTCACCCGGGCCGAGGTCGTGTCGCCGCTCTACCGCGGCTTCGAGCAGATGCTGCGCGGAAAGGACCCGCGCGACGGGCTGGTCATCGCCCCGCGAATCTGCGGCATCTGCTCGGTCAGCCCGTCGGTCGCCGCCGCCGAGGCGCTGGCCGCCGCGCAGGGCCTGTCTCCTGCCCCGAACGGCCAGCTGGTGACCAATATCGTGCACGCGGTCGAGAACATCGCCGACCACCTGACGCATTTCTACATGTTCTTCATGCCGGATTTCACCCGCGAGACCTATGGCGATGCGCCCTGGTTCGCCGCCACCGCCACGCGCTTTGCCGCGCTCAAGGGCACGGCGGCACAGGACATGCTGCCCCAGCGCGCCGAATTCATGCATATCGTCGGGCTGTTGGCCGGGAAATGGCCGCATACAATGGCCGTGCAGCCGGGCGGCGTGACCCGCTGGGTGGCCGCGAACGAAGTGCAGCGGCTGTTGGGGCTGCTGGCCACCTTCCGGCGGTTCCTGCAGCGGGTGGCGATTGGCGTCGAACTCGAGGCCTTCACCGCTCTTGGCACGCGCCAGGCGTTGTTTGAACTGGTCGAGACCCACGGACCGTCGCACAGCGACCTGTTCCGTTTCCTGCAAATCTCGGAGGCGCTCGGCCTTCACCAGCTGGGCCGCGCCGAAGACAGGTTCCTCAGTTTCGGCGCCTACCGCCAGGGCAGCGGGCATCTGTTCGCACGCGGGCTGCGCGACCGTTCGGGCCCCCAGAAACTCAATACCGGGCTGATCGCCGAAGACGTCTCCCACGCCTGGATGCAGGGCCCCGAGCGCGCCCTGCACCCGTTTGAGGGGGTCACCGAGCCGGACACCGAGATGGCGCAGGGCTATACCTGGTGCAAGGCGCCCAGGCTGGCCGGCGACCCGGCCGAGGTCGGGGCGCTGGCCCGGCAGGTGGTGGCCGAGCATCCGCTGGCCCTGGACCTCGTGGCCCAGGGCGGCAACGTCGAGGCGCGGATCGTGGCGCGGTTCCTCGAAATGGCGCTGCTGGTGCCGGCCATGGAACGCTGGCTGCGCGAGATCCGGCCCCCCGACGCCTTCATCGCCCATGGCGACACGCCGCCCGAGACCGAAGGCGCCGGGCTGGTCGAGGCGGCGCGCGGCGCGCTCGGGCACTGGCTGCGGGTCGAAGGCGGCAAGATCGCCAATTACCAGATCATCGCCCCGACCACCTGGAACTTCTCGCCACGCGATGCGGCGGGCCGGCCCGGACCGCTGGAGACCGCGCTGGTCGGCGCATCACGGCGCCCCGGCGAAACCGAACCGGTCGCCGTGCAGCATATCGTGCGGTCCTTCGATCCCTGCATGGTCTGCACGGTGCATTGATGACCGGGCCGGACTCACAGGGCTGGCAGGTCCGGGTGCGCGGGCTGGTGCAGGGGGTGGGGTTTCGTCCGACGGTCTGGCGGCTGGCCAAGGAGGCCGGCCTGCAGGGCGAGGTGCTGAACGATGGCGAAGGGGTGCTGATCCGCCTGACCTGCCCCGAGCGGGAACTGCGGCGCTTTCTCGACGCGCTGCAGCGAAACGCCCCGCCGCTGTCGCGGATCGACGCCATGGAAACCCGGCCGCTGCGCTTTCGGCCCGAAGGCGACGGTTTCGCGATCGTGGCCAGTCGCGATGGCGCCGTGCGCACCGGCATTGTCCCCGATGCGGCCACCTGTGGCCCCTGCCGGGACGATATTGCCGACCCGGCCAACCGCCGCGCCGGCTATGCGTTCACCAATTGCACCAATTGCGGCCCGCGCCTGTCGATCACCGGCGCCATTCCCTATGACCGCGCCAATACCTCCATGGCACCATTCGCCATGTGCCCCGACTGCCTGGGCGAATACCGCGACCCGGCCGACCGCCGTTTCCACGCCCAGCCCAATGCCTGCCCGGTCTGCGGCCCGCGACTGGCGTTGCTGGACGCCCGGGGGAATGCCCTCGAGGGCGATCCGCTGCAGGCCGCTGCGGCATTGCTCGGTGACGGCAAGATCGTTGCCATCAAGGGGCTGGGCGGGTTCCAGCTGGCCTGTGACGCGCGCAGCGAACAGGCGGTGCAGATCTTGCGGCAGCGCAAGAGACGGCCGGCCAAACCCTTTGCGCTGATGGGGCGCGACGCCGAGCAGGTTGCGCGCTACGTGCACCTTGAGCCGGCGGCGCGTGCCGAACTCGAAGGCCCGGCCGCACCGATCGTGCTGGCCCCGGCGCGCGACGATGCCGCGCTGGCGCCCGCTGTCGCGCCCGGCCAGAACCGGCTTGGCTTCATGCTGGCGCATACCCCCCTGCATCACCTGCTCATGCAGGGGCGCGACATGCCGCTGGTGATGACCTCGGGCAACCTCAGCGGCGAACCCCAGGTCATCGCCAACGATGCCGCCCTGTCGCGCCTGTCCGGCATTGCCGACGCCTTTCTCATGCACGACCGGGACATCGTCAACCGGCTGGACGATTCGGTGATTCAGCTCGTCGACGGCGCCCCGGTCAGCCTGCGCCGCGCACGCGGCCTGGCGCCCGCTCCGCTGCAATTGCACGCGGGGTTCGCCGGTGCGCCGCAGACCCTGGCCGTCGGCGCGGACCTGAAAAACACCTTCTGTCTGCTGAAGGGCGGGCAGGCCATCGTCTCCCAGCATGTGGGCGACATGGAGAACGCCCGCTGTCACCGCGATTTCCGGGCCAATCTGGCGCTTTATCAAGACATCTATGATCTGGCGCCCGAGCGGATCGCGGTCGATGCGCATCCGGGCTATTTCTCGACCCGGATGGGACAGGAGATCGCCGCCGACTGCGGTGCCAGACTCGTTTCCGTCCAGCATCACCATGCCCATGTCGCCGCCGCGCTGGCCGAACAGGGGGCCGGCCCCGAGGCCGGGCCGGTGCTGGGCGTGGTTCTGGACGGGCTCGGCCATGGCACCGACGGCACGATCTGGGGCGGTGAGATCCTGCTTGCCGATTTCCACGAGGCCCGCAGACTGGCCCATTTCCTTCCGGTCGCCCTGCCCGGCGGGGACAAGGCCAACAGGCAACCCTGGCGCAATACGCTGGCGCATCTGCTGGCGGCCTTCGGGACGGACGCGCTGTCGCAGCTCGAAGGAACCCATGGTGCCTTGCCAGTGCTCGAGGCCCTGCGCGCCAGACCGGTGGCGGCCTTGTCGCGGGTCATCGAAAGCGGCCTCAACACGCCCCTGTCCTCATCGGCGGGGCGCTTGTTCGACGCGGTGGCCGCAGCCCTGGGCCTGTGCTTCGACGCCATCACCTATGAAGGTCAGGCGGCGATGGAACTGCAGGCTCTGGCCGAGTCCGAGCCGGGCCCGGCCGCCCCCTACCCGTTCGAAGACGGCACGGTGATCGGCTGGGCAGGCCTTTGGCGAGGTATTCTGGGGGACATGGCTTCGGGGCAATCCAGATCCGCGATCGCCGCCCGCTTTCATGCCACGGTCGCGGCCTCGGTCAGCGGGGCCGCCCTGCGGCTGGCGCGCGAACATGATCTGAAATCGGTGGTGCTGACCGGCGGCGTGTTTCAGAACCGGCTGCTGCTGTCGCTGGCCCGCGACCAACTCGAGTCCGGGGGGCTGGCGGTGCTCGTGCCCCAGCGCTACCCGGCCAACGACGGCGGGCTTTCCCTGGGCCAGGCCACCATCGCCGCCGCGCGGCGGAAATGAGTGGCGACCGGCTTCAGCGAAACCGGAACAGGTCGGGCGCAGAACACGGGTTCGGCCCCCGCCGCCGGGCCTCACGCCCCCGCCGAAGCGCCGCCATCGCCCGATGACTTGATCGCGCTGCCGGCATTGGCGCCCGCGTTCTCCTGCTGAAGGAAGTCGAGAAAGCTTCTTGCCGCATTCGTCAGCCGCTTGCCCTTGCGGTGCACCGCGTACCAGCGGCGCCTGAGCGGGAAGCCCTCCACGTCGAGCACCGCGATCTCGCCGGCCGCAAGCTCGAGCCGCAGCGAGTGCAGCGACAGGTAGGCCACGCCCAACCCGGAGACCACCCCCTGTTTGATCGCCTCGCTGTCGTCGAATTCCATCTGGGTCGACAGCGCCACCCCGGCCTCGCGACACCTTTGTTCAACCGCCTTTCGGGTGCCCGATCCGGACTCGCGGCCAATGATGCTCTCGCGCGCCACCCGCGCCAGAGAGATGCCTTTCCTGTCGGCCAGCGGATGATCGCTGCGCGCCACGAATGCGATCACGTTCTCCAGAAAGGGGGTCGCGACGACGGGTTTCTCTTCCGGCGGCTGCCCCATGATATAGAGGTCGTCCGCATTCTCGGCGATACGTGCCAGCATGGTTTCGCGGTTGGCGATCTGCAGGCGCGGCTCGACCTTGGGGTAACGCCGCTTGAAATCCCCGAGAAGCTGGGGAAGGAAATACTTGGCGGTCGACACCACCGCGACCGACAGCGGGCCGGCGACCTCGCGATGCATGTCTTCTAGCGTGGCCACCATCTCGCCGAGGCGCCCGAGAATGTCGCGCGACGCCGCCGCGACTTCCTCGCCGACCGGGGTGAGATACAGCCTCTTGCCGATCTGTTCGGTCAGCGGCAGGCCGATCTTGTCCTCGAGCGTCTTCACCTGCATCGAAACCGAGGGCTGGGTCAGGTTCACCTCCTGGGCGGCGCGGGTGATCGACCTGTGCCGCGCGACCGCCTCGAACAGCCGCATCTGCTGCAGGGTGGGGGGAATGATCTTTTGCATAAATCTTTCTCTATCCTGACGATAAAAACAATCTAGTTTTCTGCATTTCAGCCGTCAACTAGGCTTGTGACCAAGCTCGACCCAAGGAAAGGAAAACCAAGATGCCGAAGGATCAATCCAAGGCCTACACCGCCGGGGTGAAGGAGTACCGCGAAACCTACTGGATGCCGGAATACGTGCCCGCGGATACAGACTTCCTCGCCTGTTTCAAAATCATCCCCCAGGAAGGGGTCCCGCGCGAAGAAGCCGCCGCCGCTGTGGCCGCAGAGAGCTCGACCGGCACCTGGACCACGGTCTGGACCGACCTTCTGACGGATCTCGACTATTACAAGGGCCGGGCCTACGCGATCGAGGACGTTCCCGGCAGCGACGACGCCTTCTATGCCTTCATCGCCTATCCGATCGACCTGTTCGAAGAAGGGTCGGTCGTCAACATCCTGACCTCGCTGGTCGGCAATGTCTTTGGCTTCAAGGCAGTGCGGGCGCTGCGGCTTGAAGACGTGCGCATCCCGCTTGCCTATGTCATGACCTGCGGTGGCCCGCCGCATGGCATTCAGGTCGAACGCGACGTGATGAACAAGTACGGCCGCCCGCTGCTGGGCTGCACCATCAAGCCGAAACTGGGTCTCAGCGCCAAAAACTACGGCCGCGCCTGCTACGAGGGTCTGCGCGGCGGCCTCGATTTCACCAAGGATGACGAAAACGTCAATTCGCAGCCCTTCATGCGCTGGCGCCAGCGGTTCGATTTCGTGATGGAGGCGATCCAGAAGGCCGAGGCCGAAACCGGTGAACGCAAGGGGCACTACCTGAACGTGACCGCGCCGACCCCGGAAGAGATGTACAAGCGGGCCGAATACGCCAAGGAACTCGGTGCGCCGATCATCATGCACGACTACCTGACCGGTGGTTTCACGGCCAATACCGGCCTTGCCAACTGGTGCCGCGAAAACGGGATGCTGCTGCATATTCACCGCGCCATGCACGCCGTGCTGGACCGCAACCCGAACCACGGCATCCACTTCCGGGTTCTGACCAAGATGCTGCGCCTGTCGGGCGGCGACCACCTGCATACCGGCACCGTGGTCGGCAAGCTGGAAGGCGACCGCGCCTCGACCCTCGGCTGGATCGACCTCCTGCGCGAACGCCACGTCAAGGAAGACCGCTCGCGCGGGATCTTCTTCGACCAGGACTGGGGCGCGATGCCCGGCGCCTTTGCCGTTGCCTCGGGCGGCATCCACGTCTGGCACATGCCGGCGCTGGTGAACATCTTTGGCGACGATGCGGTGTTGCAGTTCGGTGGCGGCACCCTGGGCCACCCCTGGGGCAACGCGGCAGGCGCCGCGGCCAACCGCGTCGCCGTCGAGGCCTGTGTCGAGGCCCGCAATTGCGGCCGCGAACTGGAAAAGGAAGGCAAGGACATCCTCACCGCCGCCGCCAAGCACAGCCCGGAACTGGCAACCGCCATGGAAACCTGGAAAGAGATCAAGTTCGAATTCGACACCGTCGACAAGCTTGACGTCCAGCACCGCTGATGCGCGCGCCCCCGGGGTTATCCCCCGGGGCCCCGATCCCCAACCCATTCAACATGGAGAATGACCCATGACTGCAATGCAGGACTACAAGTCGTCGCTGAGCGATGTCGCCAGCCGCAAGTTCGAAACTTTCTCTTACCTGCCCGAGATGGACCCGGACCGGATCCGCGCGCAGGTGGAATACATCGTGTCGAAGGGCTGGAACCCGGCCATCGAACACACCGAACCGGAAACCGCCTTTTCACACTACTGGTACATGTGGAAGCTGCCGATGTTCGGCGAAACCGATGTCGACACGGTTCTGGCCGAGGCCGAGGCCTGCCACAAGGCGCACCCCCAGAACCACGTGCGCCTGGTCGGATTTGACAACTACGCCCAGTCCAAGGGCGCCGAAATGGTCGTCTATCGCGGCACCCCCATCTGAGACGATACCGCCCCGGAACGGAAACGCTCCGGGGCACAGTTACCGAGGCCGATCAAATGACAAAGCATGACGTTGAACAGTTCACCGTGAAATCCGAACCCTACTACCAGGTCACCGCCGGCGAGGACGCGCTGTACCGGGCCGCCTACGCGCGCCGGATGCCGGTGATGCTCAAGGGGCCGACGGGCTGCGGCAAGTCGCGTTTCGTGGAGTACATGGCCTGGAAGCTCGGCCGCCCCCTGATCACGGTGGCCTGCAACGAAGACATGACCGCGTCGGATCTGGTGGGACGGTTCCTTTTGGACAAGGACGGGACCAAGTGGCAGGACGGCCCGCTGACCACCGCGGCGCGCATCGGGGCGATCTGCTATCTGGATGAGATCGTCGAGGCCCGCCAGGACACGACCGTGGTGATCCACCCGCTGACCGATCACCGTCGCCAGCTGCCTCTGGACAAGAAGAACGAACTGATCGAGGCGCATCCCGATTTCCAGCTCGTGATCTCCTACAACCCCGGCTACCAGTCGCTGATGAAAGACCTCAAGCAATCGACCAAGCAGCGGTTTGCCGCGCTTGACTTCGATTATCCCGAAGCAACGATGGAAGCCGAGATCGTCGCCCGCGAAGCCGGCGTCGCCCGCGACACGGCCGACAAGCTGGTGCAGGTGGCTCAACGCACCCGCAACCTCAAGGGGCACGGGTTGGACGAAGGGATTTCGACCCGCCTGCTGGTCTATGCCGGCCAAATGATCGCCGAGGGCGTCGCGCCGCTTGCCGCCTGCCAGATGGCACTGGTCACACCGCTGACCGACGACCCGGACATGCGCGAGACCCTGCAGGCCGCGGTGGAAACCTTCTTCGTCTGAAGGGGCCGGCCAATGACCATCACCCTCGACGATTACAGCGATTGTTTCGCATCCGCCCCGTCCGAATTCCACGACCGGATCGACGTCAGTTTCAACGAGGCCGCGCGGGTCATGTCCGCCGCCGGCCTGTCGGATTACATGGAGGCCGCCAGGGGCTTGAGCAACCTCGGCCGCGGTGATGATCTGGTGCTCGCCTGGCTGGAAAACATGCCGGCAGTGGTCACGGAACTCGGCGAAGACGTGATCCGCGACTGCGCCGCAGCGGCGATGAAGCTGAGCTCCATGACCTCGGGCGAAGTCATCGCCCTGCTCTTCGCCTCGCTGCCGACCGCGGCGCGGCGGCTCGGTGATCCCGACCTGCTGCGCGGCTATCTGACCCTCGTCCATCAGGTGTCGGCCAAGGCGGCGCGCGGCCTGCGCCCGATGCTGTCCCATATCGACGAGCTGCTGTCGAAGCTGACGCTGTCCGGTCTGCGCCGCTGGGCCAATTTCGGTGCCGAAGCCTATCGCCGCGACCTGGCGAACCTGACCCGGTATTTTGCCCTCGAAAGCCCCGATTCCCGCCGGGTGCTGCAACAGGAACGGCGCGGCACCCTGTTCATCGACAGCCAGCGCAAGCTCAACTACTACCTGCGCGCCCTATGGGGACGGGACTTTTTCCTGCGCCCGACCGCCGCAGACTACCAGGGCTTCCGCCCCTATATCGACAAACAGGTCATGCACCTGCCCGATGCTCTGGATGATGTCGCCGGTGTCTCCGGGCTCGAGCTTTACCGGGCGATGACGGCCCATCAGGCGGCGCATTTGCAATATACCACGGCGCCGATTTCCGCCGAACAGCTCAGCCCCGCGCAGATGTTCTTCATCGGCCTGATCGAAGACGCCCGGGTCGAATGGTTGGCCGCGCGTGCCTTTCCCGGGCTGGCCCGGCTTTGGGGCCGGCTCTTGACCCTGAAGCACGAAGCCGCGGTCGAGCACGAAACCGTCGCTTGGCTCGAGAGATTTGCCGCCCTGCTGAATGACCCCAACCAGGTGACGGGTCACGAAAAGCTGGACGCGCTGGGCAGCCGCTTTCACGCCGAAATCGCCACAGGGTCTTCGGACCCACGGTTCTCGTGGCACCTCGGGATCGAACTCTACCACCTGTTCGCCACCACCCGCGACGTGCCTTCGCTGCGGGTGCTCAACACGCTGCGCATTCCCTATCGCGACGACAACAGGCGGGTCTGGCAGTTCGAGGACATCGACTGGGAGGCACAGGCGGCCGAATATGTCCCCGCTGGCCGCCGCCAACGGCGAAAATACGTGTCGGTGATGGAGATGGCGCATGAGGTCGATGCCGAGCTCGCCGGGGACGACGCCCAGGAAATCTGGGTTTGCAAGGACAATTTCATGCCCTATGAGGATGCCGGGGAGGCCAAGACCAGCTTCAACGACATGTGGGGCAAGGAGCCGATTTCGGCGCCGTTCCACTACCACGAATGGGATTACCAGCTGCAGCTGCACCGCCCCGACTGGGCCACGCTCTACGAGCGGCGGGCGCGCAGCGGCGTCCCGGCTGGAATCGATGCCATCCTGTCCGAACACAAGCCCGTCGCCCATCGCATTCGCCAGATCATCGACATTCTCAGCCCCGCCGGCGTGCAGCGCCAGCGCAACATGGAGGACGGCGACGAGATCGACCTCAATGCCGCCATCGACGCCATGATCGCGATCCGGATGGGCGCCCAGCCCAACCCCCGCATCACCATGCGAAACGTCGTCGCCTCGCGCGATCTGGCCGTGACCGTCCTGCTCGACCTCTCGGAAAGCACCAATGACGCGATCGATGACGGCGTGCGGACGGTGCTGGATCTCACCCGCGAAGCGGCGGCGCTGGTCGCCACCGCGATTTCCGGGATCGGCGATCCCTTCGCCGTTCACGGCTTCGCTTCGGATGGCCGCCACGACGTCCACTACTACCGTTTCAAGGATTTCAACCAGGGGTTCGACGACCAGGCCAAGGCGCGCCTGGACGGGCTCGAGGGCGGGTTCTCGACCCGCATGGGGGCCGCCCTGCGCCATGCCGGCGCCGGCCTTTTGAAACAGCCCGAACGACGCAAGCTGATCCTTCTGGTGACCGATGGTGCGCCGGCCGATGTCGACGAAAGAGACCCGCAATACCTGCGCCACGACACCCGGAACGCGGTCGATGAACTGGCATCGAACGGCGTGTTCACCTACTGCCTGACTCTGGATCAGAACGCCGACAGCTACGTCAAGCGCATCTTCGGCGCCAACAATTACACCATCGTCGACCATGTGAACCGGCTGCCCGAGAAACTGCCCGCGCTCTTCGCCAGTCTCACCAGCTAGGCCGGAGCGCAACGGCAACCGGCAATCGACCCATGTTTCGGCCGATTTTTCGGAGTTTTGATTTTTGGTATTTGGTTGCGGGAGCAGGATTTGAACCTGCGACCTTCAGGTTATGAGCCTGACGAGCTACCGGGCTGCTCCATCCCGCGACACTTTATTTGGGCTACCGCGCGGAGCGCTACTTGAGCCCG
>NZ_JBFJVE010000051.1:0-15153 GCF_041624275.1 Shimia sp. | reverse complement strand
TGATTTCAGCTCGATGTAAGCGTCGATCATGTCGTCGTCGAATACGCCGCCAGCGGTCAAGAAGGCGCGGTCTGCGTCCAGGGCCTGCAGAGCTTGCTCGAGGCTAGAGGCAACAGTCGGGATGTCTGCTGCTTCTTCTGCGGGCAGGTCGTACAGATCCTTGTCGGCGGCATCGCCGGGGTGGATCTTGTTCTGGATGCCGTCAAGGCCAGCCATCAGCAGGGCAGCAAAGGCCAGGTAGGGGTTCGCCGAGGGATCGGGGAAGCGGGCTTCGACGCGCTTGGCTTTGGGCGATTCAGTCCACGGAATACGCACACAACCCGAACGGTTACGAGCCGAGTAGGCGCGCAGAACCGGGGCTTCGAAGCCCGGGATCAGACGCTTGTAGCTGTTGGTCGAGGGGTTGGTGAAGGCGTTCAGCGTCTTGGCGTGCTTCAGGATACCACCGATGAAATACAGCGCTTCCTGGCTGAGGTCGGCGTATTTGTCGCCGGCGAACAGCGGCTTGCCGTCTTTCCAGATCGACATGTTCACGTGCATGCCGGTGCCGTTGTCACCATAGATCGGCTTCGGCATGAAGGTGGCCGATTTGCCGTAGGACTGGGCCACGTTGTGGATCACGTATTTGTATTTCTGCAGCTCGTCGGCCTGTTTGGTCAGGCTGTCGAAGATCAGGCCCAGCTCGTGCTGGCACGAGGCCACTTCGTGGTGGTGCTTGTCGACCTTCATGCCCAGACGCTTCATGGTCGAGAGCATTTCCGAACGGATGTCCTGGGCGTCATCGGTGGGGTTGACGGGGAAATAGCCGCCCTTGAGGCCCGGACGATGGCCGGTGTTGCCCATCTCGTATTCGGTGTCGGTGTTCCACGAGGCGTCGATGGCGTCGACTTCGTAGGAGACCTTGTTGATGGTGTTCGAGAAACGCACGTCGTCGAAGAGGAAGAACTCGGCTTCCGGACCCATGTAGGCGACGTCACCGATGCCCGAGGATTTCAGATAGGCTTCGGCCTTCTCGGCGGTGCCGCGCGGGTCGCGATCGTATTTCTCGCCGGTGTCGGGCTCGACGATCGAGCAGTGGATGCAGATGGTCTTCTCGGCATAGAAGGGATCCACATAGGCCGAGGTGGTGTCGGGGATCAGTTTCATGTCGGAGTTTTCGATCGACTTCCAGCCGGCGATCGAGGAACCGTCGAACATGAAGCCTTCTTCGAGGAAGTCTTCGTCGACCAGATCCACGTCCACGGTCACGTGTTGCAGCTTGCCGCGGGTGTCGGTGAAGCGGATGTCGACATAGGCCGCTTCCTGGTCTTTGATCAGCTGGAGAACTGCGTCTGCGCTCATTCTCTTGGTCCTTCTTTTAGAAACTGGTTGTGTTACAGGGCGTCCGAACCGGATTCGCCGGTACGGATGCGAATGGCTTGTTCGACGGGGCTGACGAAGATCTTGCCGTCGCCGATCTTGTCGGTCTTGGCGGCATCCACGATGGCCTCGATGGCGCCGTCCACCTGGTCGTCATCCAGAACGACCTCGATTTTCACCTTGGGCAGGAAGTCCCCGACATATTCGGCGCCACGGTAAAGCTCCGTGTGGCCTTTCTGACGGCCGAAGCCCTTGACTTCGATCACGCTCAGACCCTGAATGCCGGAATCCTGCAGCGCTTCTTTCACTTCATCCAGCTTGAAGGGCTTGATGATCGCCTCAATCTTTTTCATCTCGGGAATCTCCTCACCTGAGTTCTCGCATTGCACAGACCACTTTCGCCGCGGGCTCACAATTGGCTAAGGTGACGCGGTGGCGCCGGGGCCGGGGAAACCGGGAGGTGTGCCTAAAATTTGTGCAATTTGCCCGAAAAAGGCGCTGAATTGAATCGCAGGGGATGACACCGTGACCGAATTGCTGACCGCTGCCCAAATGCGCGCCATCGAGATGGCGGCCATCGAGTCGGGCGAGGTGACCGGGCTGGAGCTGATGGAACGCGCCGGGCGCGGGGTGCTCGAGGCGATCTTCGAGGAATGGCCGGAGTTGGCGGAAAAGGCGGGCGATGGATCAGAAGGGGGCGCTGCCCCCCACGTTGAAGCCGGGCTTCAACGCTCCCCCCGGGATATTTCCGGCAAGAGAAAAAGGGCAGTCGTGCTTTGTGGGCCGGGCAACAATGGCGGTGACGGGTTCGTGGTGGCGCGGCTGTTGCATCAGCAAGGCTGGGAGGTGGAGGTGTTTCTGTACGGGGACGCCGGAAAGTTGCCGCCGGATGCGAAGGTGAATTGTCAGCGGTGGTGCGAGATGGGGGAGGTGGCGCCGCTGGTTGATGAGCGCTTTGACGGCGCATTCGAAGAGGGTGCCAAGGAAACCCTGGTCATCGATGCGCTGTTCGGTACCGGATTGGTGCGGCCTTTTCTCGACTGTCGCCATCTGGCGGTGGCTCTGAATGGCGCCCAGGCCCGCGCCGCCAAGGGCCGTGGCGATCCCAAGGTGGTTGCCGTCGATCTTCCGTCGGGCATGTGTTCCGACAGTGGCAAATGGCTGGGCGAGGATCAGCCTGTGGATTTCGCCGGTCGCGCAAATCTGACGGTGTCTTTCCATAGCGAAAAACGCGGGCATCGGTTGCATGACGGACCGCAAAGCTGTGGCACTGTCGTTGTCGCGGATATCGGCCTTGAGAGTGGCGCTCGGTCCGATGAGGGGCACGGGGGCGGCCCGGTGGTGCCGATGGCAGAGATCGTCAGGCTGGTCGAAGCCCCGTCGGCTCTGGTTTGCAAGCGTGGGGCGCACAAATACTCCCACGGTCATGCGCTCATCCTGTCCGGCGGTGCGGGCAAGACCGGCGCGGCGCGGCTGGCGGCGCGCGGGGCGCTCAGGATCGGTGCGGGGCTGGTGACGCTGGGCGTGCCGCATGAGGCCGAGGCCGAGGTGGCGGCGCAGATCACCGCAGTGATGATGCGCGAAGTGGGCGATGCCGAGGCTTTGCGCGTGACCTTGCAGGATGCGCGGTTCAATGCGCTTTGTTTGGGGCCGGGGCTGGGGATCGAGCGGGCGCGGGCGCTGGTGCCGGTGGCGGTGCGTGCAGAGCACGCACCCTACGTTGTTCTGGACGCGGATGCGTTGACGGCTTTTGCCGGGGCGCCGGACGAGTTGTTTGCGAGGCTGCACCCGGGCTGCGTGCTGACGCCGCATGAGGGGGAGTTCAGGCGGCTGTTCCCGGACATCCATGCCAAGCTGGTGGCGCCGGCCACCAGGGGTCCGGCCTTTTCCAAAGTGGACGCCACGCGCGCGGCCGCCGAACGGGCGGGCTGCACGGTGCTGTTCAAGGGGCCGGATACGGTGATTGCCGATGCCTCGGGACGGTGCAGCCTCAATTCGGCGCATTACGAGCGGGCGGCGCCCTGGCTGGCCACCGCCGGCTCGGGAGACGTGCTGGCCGGGTTCATCACCGGCCTTCTGGCCCGCGGCCTGGCCCCGATGCAGGCCACCGAAAGCGGCGCCTGGCTGCATGTCGCATGCGCGCGTGCCTTCGGCCCCGGGCTGATCGCCGAGGACCTGCCCGAGATGCTGCCGCAGGTGCTGCGCGAATTGGGGGCGTGAGGGAAAATTATGCTCGCATCCCCGTAGCGGCTTTGCTAAGAGGCGCGGACCGTGCGGGTGTGGCGGAATTGGTAGACGCACCAGATTTAGGTTCTGGCGCCGCGAGGCGTGGGGGTTCGAGTCCCTTCACCCGCACCACTGGCAAACCCGTCTGGCAAACCCGTCTGGCAAAGCCTTCGCGGCACGCGGTTTTCCCCTCGGGGCCGGCAATTGCCGCATTGACCTTGCCGCCGCGCCATGGCCATTTTGCCCCATGAGCTTTTCATCCCGCATAACCCGCCTGCCGACCGCCTTCGACAAGGATCGCGGCGATGACACATTGGCGCTGGTGCCGCAGTTTTCCGGCGACCTGGCGCGGCTGATCCACGGCGCCGCCGGGTGCAGCCCCTATCTGAAATCGCTGATCGAGAAGGAAGGCGCCTGGCTGCCGCAGGGGGTCGACGACCCCGAGGCGGCCCTGGAGACCCTGTTCGACGCGCTGCGCGACACCGCGCCGGATCAGCTGGCCAGCGCGCTGCGCATGGGCAAGCGCCGGGTGGCCCTGCTGACGGCGCTGGCCGATCTTGCCGGGGTGTGGTCGCTGGAACAGGTGACCGGGGCGCTGACCGATTACGCCGACCTGGCCAGCGACCTGGCGCTGAAGGCCGCCATCGGCAACGAGATCCGCCGCAAGAAACTGCCGGGACAGACCGAGGCGGACATTGCCACCGCCGGCGGCATGGTGTCTTTGGCCATGGGCAAGATGGGCGCGCGCGAGCTGAACTACAGTTCGGACATCGACCTTATCTGCCTGTTCGACGAGACCCGGTTCGATCCCGCCGATTTCCACGATGCCCGCGCCAGTTTCGTGCGCGCCACGCGGCGCATGGCGGCGATGCTCAACGATCTCACCGGCGAAGGCTATGTGTTCCGCACCGACCTGCGCCTGCGGCCCGACCCGGCGGTGACTCCGGTCTGCCTGGCGATGGAGGCGGCGGAGCGCTATTACGAAAGCCTCGGGCGGACCTGGGAGCGCGCTGCCTATATCAAGGCGCGGCCCTCGGCCGGGGATCTCGAGGCCGGGGCGCGGTTTCTCAGATCCCTGACCCCCTTCGTGTGGCGCAAGCATCTGGATTTCGTCGCCATCCAGGATGCCCATGACATGCGGCTGCGCATCCGCGAGCACAAGGGGCTGGGCGGCGGGATCCAGCTTGCCGGGCACAATATGAAGCTCGGGCGCGGCGGCATCCGCGAGATCGAATTCTTCACCCAGACCCGGCAGCTGATCGCCGGCGGGCGCGACCCCGATCTGCGCGACAACCGCACCGTGCCGGCGCTGGGCCGGCTCGCGGAAAAGGGCTGGGTGCCGGCGGATGTGGCCGAACGCCTTGCGTGCCACTACCGCGCCCACCGCGAGGTCGAACACCGCATCCAGATGGTCAACGATGCCCAGACCCACGACCTGCCCAAGAGCCCCGAGGGCCTGCAGCGCATCGCCTGCCTGATGGGGCGTGATCTCGACGAGATGACCGGCGACATCCGCCGCCGCCTGACCGAGGTGCACGAGCTGACCGAGGGGTTCTTTGCCCCCGATGCCGGGCGCGCGGCCCCGGCGCACGGGCTCGACAGCGAGATCATCGGGCGCTGGCGGACCTATCCCGCCTTCCGCTCGGAGCGCGCGGTCAAGATCTTCGACCGGCTGAAACCCGAGCTGCTGGAACGGCTTTCGGGCACCGCCCATCCGCATCAGGCCTTGATGGCGCTGGACGGGTTCCTGGCCGGGCTGCCGGCGGGGGTGCAGCTGTTCTCGCTGTTCGATGCCAATCCGCAGCTGGTCGATCTTCTGGTCGACATCGTCGGCACCGCGCCGGCGCTGGCCCGCCACCTGTCGCGCAATTCCGGCGTGTTCGACGCGGTGATCGGCGGCGCCTTCTTCGACGCCTGGCCGGGGGCCGAGGCGCTGGGCCCCGAGCTGGCCGCGAAGCTGGACCAGGAGGGCGATGATTACGAGGGCAGGCTGGACGCGGCGCGGCGCTGGGCCAAGGAATGGCATTTCCGCATCGGCGTGCATCACCTGCGGGGGCTGATTTCGGCCGAGGAGGCGGGGCAGCAATATGCCGATCTCGCCTCGGCCTGCCTGGCGGCGCTGTGGCCGGTGGTGGCCGGCAAATTCGCCGAGAAACACGGGCCCTGCCCGGGGCGCGGGGCGATGGTTCTGGGTATGGGGTCGCTGGGGGCCGGGCGGCTCAACGCGACCTCGGATCTTGACCTGATCGTGATCTACGACGCCGACGGGGTCGATTTTTCGGAAGGGCGCCGGCCGCTGGCCAGCCGCGCCTATTACGCCCGCCTGACCCAGGCGCTGGTCACCGCGCTCAGCGCGCCGATGGCGCAGGGGCGGCTTTACGAGGTCGACATGCGTCTGCGCCCCTCGGGAACGCAGGGGCCGGTCGCGACCTCGGTGGCTTCGTTTCGCGATTACCAGCGCACCCAGGCCTGGACCTGGGAGCACCTGGCGCTGACCCGGGCGCGGCCGGTGGCCGGCGAAGGGGCGCTGATGGCAGAGATCGAGGCCTTCCGGCAGGCGCTGCTGGCGCGGCCCTCGGACGCTGCCGCGATGCGCAGGGACGTGACCGAGATGCGGGCGCGGATCGCGGCGGCCAAGGCGCCGCACAGCATCTGGGACGCCAAGATCGGCGCCGGGCGCCTTCAGGACATCGAGCTTACCGCCCAGGCGGCGGCGCTGATGGCCGGCAGCCCCGGGCGCTCGGTGGCGGCCGGGCTTGCCGCAGGCGTCGCAATCGGCTGGCTGGATGCCGCGGATTGCGCAGCCCTGCAACAGGATTACGGTCTTTTCTGGAAGGTGCAGGTGGCCTCGAAGCTGCTGAGCGAACAGGAAATGAGCCCCGAGGCGATCGGCGCCGGGGGGGCGGCCTTCCTGCTGCGCGAAACCGGCGAGGCGACGCTCGATGCGTTGGCAGCCTCGCTGGAACGCGCTGCGGCGCGGGCCGAGGGGCTGATCGAGGCGTCACTGGCGCGGGATGTGAAACAGGACGGAACCCATGTCTGAACAGGATAACGACCCCAAGGGGCTGATCCGCGAAAGCTATCGCATCGAGGGCATCACGGATGCCCAGTGCCGCAGCATCTTTCTTGATTGGGCGCTGTCCCTGCCCGAGGGGCGCGACACCGCCGCCGCGATCACGGCGCTGCTGGCGCTGTATCGCGACCCCTGGCCGGACCATCCGATGACCGAAATCCTGCAACAGGGGCTGACCCGGATCACCACCCCGGGGCGTCGCGGCGGATGGCGATCGCGCGAGCGCGGAGCGAATGGCGGCGCGGGGGGCTGAGCGCCGCGACCCGAAGCCCCTTTTCAGAGCCCGAAATAGACTTTAGGAGGGGCGCATGACTGCGCCTACAACTCCCGTGATCCGCCTCAAGCCCAAGGCCAATGCCCGTGCCATCCGGCATGGTTTTCCCTGGGTCTACGACAACGAACTGGTGGTCGACCGCCGCACCCGAAAGATCGCGCCGGGCGCGATCGCCCTGCTCGAGGACGGCGAGCGCCGCCCGCTGGGGCTGGTGGCGGTCAACCCCAACTCGCGCATCACGGCGCGGATGCTGGACCGCGACCCCGCGGCGCGGATCGACCGTGACTGGCTGGTGGCGCGGCTGGCCCGTGCCCAGGAGATGCGGGCGCGGCTGTACCCCGAGCCCTTCTACCGGCTGGTCCACGCCGAGGCCGACGGGCTGCCCGGGGTGGTGATCGACCGGTTCGGCGATATCGCCGTGCTCCAGCCCAATGCCGCCTGGGCCGAGCGCCTGCTGCCCGAGCTGGCGGCGGCCCTGGCCGAGGTCACCGGGGTGACGACGGTGCTGAAGAACGGCTCGGGCCGGGCGCGCGGCCTCGAGGGGCTGGACGGTGACAACGCGGTGCTTCTGGGCGCCGCGCCCGCCGCCCCGGTGCCGGTGCGGATGAACGGCGCCACCTACATGGCCGATCTTACCGGCGGCCAGAAGACCGGCCTGTTCTTCGACCAGCGCCCCAATCACGGCTTTGCCGCCGCGCTTTGCCGCGAGGCCGAGGTGCTGGACGTGTTTTCCCATGTCGGCGGCTTTGCCCTTGCAGCCCTTGCCGGCGGCGCGGCCTCGGCGCTTTCGGTTGACGGATCGGCGGCGGCGCTGGCGCTGGCCGAGGGCGGTGCGGCGGCGGCCGGGGTCGCGCCGCGTTTCGCCACCCGGCGCGGCGATGCCTTCGAGGTCATGGCGGCGCTGGCCGAGGAGGGGCGGCGCTTTGACGTGGTGATCTGCGATCCGCCGGCCTTCGCGCCCTCGAAGCCGGCGCTGGAAAAGGGGCTGCGGGCCTATGAGCGGGTGGCGCGGCTGGCGGCACCGCTGGTGGCCGAGGGCGGCTATCTGGGCCTGTGTTCCTGCAGCCATGCCGCCGATCTGACGAAGTTTCGCGGCGCCTCGGTGCGCGGCATCGGCCGTGCCGGGCGGCAGGCGCAGCTTATTCATACCGGCTTTGCCGGGCCCGACCACCCGCTGCTGCCGCAGCTGGCCGAGAGCGGCTATCTCAAGGCGCTGTTCTTCCGCCTGTGACCCGCTACCTGCTGGATACCTGCGTGATCTACCCGACGGTGATGCGCGAGATGCTGCTCGGGGTCGCCCGGGGCGGTGCCTTCGAGCCCCTGTGGTCGGCGCGCATCCTCGAGGAATGGGCCCGCGCGGCGCGCAAGCTGGGCCCCGGCGGCGAAGCCCAGGCGCGCGGCGAGATCGCGCTGCTGCGCGCCGCCTGGCCCGGGGCCGAGGTGCGCTGGAAACCCTCGCTGGAAAACCGGCTCTACCTGCCCGACGCGCAGGACGTGCATGTGCTGGCGGCGGCGATCGCCGGTTCGGCAGATGCCATCATCACCGTCAACGCGAAGGATTTTCCGCGCGGGATCCTGGCCGAGGAGGGGCTTGACCGGCGCGATCCCGACGGGCTGCTGCGCGAGATCTGGGCCCGGGATCCGGCGCTGGTGGAAACCGTCGCCGAAACCGTGCGCGCCGAGGCCGAGCGGCTGTCGGGCGCGCCCTGGGAGATGCGCCGCCTGCTGAAGAAGGCGCGGCTGCCGCGCCTGGCCAAGGCGCTGGGGTAGGCGGCGGGCAGGGGCGCTGCCCCTCACGTTGAAAATGCGGGCATTTTCAACGCTCACCCCGGGATATTTCCGGCAAGAGAAAGACCGCTCTAACGGGGGTCGGCGAGGCCCCATTTCTGCTCCAGCGCCTCGATGGCGGCGATGCGGTCGGCGGTCTTGGGGTGGCTCAGGAGCCAGGCCGGGGTCAGGGTGCCGCGCGGGCCGGAGAGAGCTTCGAGCTTGCGGAACAGCGATTTCTGCGGCCCGGTGCCGATGCCGGATTTGCTGAGCAGGGCGGCGGCGTAGGAATCCGCCTCGTATTCGTCGTCGCGCGACAGGCGCGCGGCAAGGGTGGTGATGACCAGATTGGCCAGCCAGATGCCGACCCCGGGCAACAACCGGCCGAGCACCATCGCCAGCGCCGTGCGCAGCGCGTTCTGGCCGGAAAAATCGATCATCCGGCGGCGTGAATGGCCCAGGGCCACATGGCCCAGCTCATGGGCGATGACGCTGGCCAGTTCCTCGGCGCTGACCGCGCCGTCGCGGTAGCGCTGGTAGAAGCCGCGGGTGATGAAGATGCGCCCGTCGGGCGCCGCCAGCCCGTTGACCGGCGCGATCTCGTAGATATGGACCCGGATCCGCGGCAGGTCGAGCGCCGCTGCCATCCTGCGGATCAGCGGCACCAGCAGCGGGTCGGCCAGCTCGCTGGACCTGGCGTCAAGCTCGCGCGCCATGCGCCAGGCCGAGAAGCGGTACATCAGGAGGCCATAGGCGATGGCCAGAAGGATCGGGGTGAAACGCAGCATGGTCCAGATATGGGCCGCGCCGGGCCAAAGGGCAAGCGGCGGGGCGTCGAAGCGCGCCGGGGCCGGCGCCTTGGTGGTCAGCGGGTCAGCTCGCGCATTCCGGTCTCGATCCCGTTCAGGGTCATCGGCACCATCCGATCCTCGAAGATCTCGCGGATCATGCCGATCGAATGGGTGTGGCCCCAGTGTTTCTCGGGCACCGGGTTGATCCACAGGTTGGCGGACCATTGCGCGCGGGCGCGCTCGAGCCAGACCTGGCCGGCCTCGGCGTTCCAGTGTTCGTTGGCGCCGCCGGGATAGGCGATCTCATAGGGCGACATCGAGGCGTCGCCGACGAAGATGCACTTGTAGTCGGGCCCGTAGGTGCGCAGCACCTCGTGGGTCGGGGTCTGGGCGTTCCAGCGCCTGCGGTTGTCCTTCCACACGCCTTCGTAAAGGCAGTTGTGGAAATAGAAATGCTCCATGTGCTTGAATTCCGAGCGGGCCGCCGAGAACAGCTCCTCCACCACCCGGATATGCGGATCCATCGAGCCGCCGATATCGAGGAACAGCAGCACCTTGACCGCGTTGCGCCTTTCGGGCCGGGTCTGCACGTCAAGATAGCCGTGTTCGGCGGTGGCGCGGATCGTGCCGTCGAGGTCAAGCTCTTCGGCGGCGCCGTCGCGGGCCCAGCGGCGCAGCCGTTTCAGCGCCACCTTGATGTTGCGGGTGCCCAGTTCCACCGAATCGTCGAGATTGCGGAACTCGCGCTTGTCCCAGACCTTGACCGCGCGCCGGTGGCGGCTTTCCTTCTGGCCGATGCGCACCCCTTCGGGATTGTAGCCATAGGCGCCGAAGGGCGAGGTGCCGGCGGTGCCGATCCACTTGCTGCCGCCCTGGTGACGGCCTTCCTGTTCCTTCAGCCGCTCCTTGAGGGTTTCCATCAGCTTGTCGAAGCCGCCGAGGCTTTCGATCTCGGCCATTTCCTCGGCCGAGAGGTGTTTCTCGGCCATCTTGCGCAGCCATTCCTCGGGGATGTCCACCGCCTCGAGCATGTCCTGAAGCGCGAGGGTCTCGAGACCCGAGAATGTGGCGGCGAAGGCGCGGTCGAACTTGTCGAGGTTGCGCTCGTCCTTGACCATGACGGCGCGCGCCAGATAGTAGAACGCGTCGACGTCATAGGTCACCAGCCCCGCCTTCACGCCCTCGAGAAAGCTGAGGTATTCGCGCAGCGACACGGGCACGCCGCCGGATCGCAGGTTTTCGAAGAACGGCAGGAACATGGCCTAGACCATCAGCCGGTGCAGGGCGAGGGTGGCGAAGAGGCCGACAAGGGCGAAGACCATCGCATAGACCACCGCATATTGCAGGATGTCCAGCGCGGCGCCCCGGCGCCTGCGTGCCATCAAAGCGCCGGTCAGGGCGCCGAGAATTGCTCCGGCGAGAACGAACATGACCTTCAGTACCTCCTTTTGGCCGGGTTCAGGGCTGCGAATTCGCGCAGTTTGGCGCGCACCGCCCAATCCGGGCCGAATGCGTAGCGCGCCCAGCCGAGACTGTCCAGCCGCACATTGGTGGCCTCGTCCGCCCGCCCGCCCAGTTCCAGTGCCTCGGCCCGCAGCAGCATCAGGGTCGTCAGCAGCACCGCGTTCTCGTGCCGGGCCGCGACCTCGAGATGGGGGGCGATCAGCCGCAGCGCCGTGTCGCCCTCTGCGGCCGACAGCGCGTGGGCGGCGAGATGGGTGGCGACAAAGGCCTGATGCGGGGCGCTGTCGGGGCTGCGGCGATAGGCGGCGTCGGCCAGCTTGAAATAGCCATGGGCCTTTTCGGCGTCGCGGGCCTGCATCAGCCGGCCGAGGGCGAAATAGCTGAAGCCCAGCCGATGATCCTGCCAGCCTTCACGCTGGGCGATGGCCAGCGCGGTCAGCGCCGATCGGCGGCGCGTGCCCTGGCCGGCGCCGGGGCCGAGGGCGGTCTGCACCGCCTCGATCCAGTCGCGGGGCGTCGCCGTCAGGGGGGCGGCGCTGCGCCCTTCGCCGGCCGGGTTGATCCGCGCCAGCAGGGAGGGCAGGCGGGCGGCGACCCTGTCACGGGTCATGCCGTTGGCCAGATCGGGATGGTAATAGGCGCGCAGCACCAGCATGTCGAAGCCGGTCAGCACCGCGTGTACATTGTCGTCGTTGAAGACGCTGTCGCTCAGCCGGTAGAGATCGTTCAGCGGCCCCAGCGCCTGGGCCAGCTCTTCGTGCAGGCAGTCGCGGACCTCTTGCGGGCTGGTGTCATTGGGCAGGAAGACGGCGATCCTGTCGCGCCGCTGCAATGCCGCCCAATTGGTCTTGGACTGCCGCTTGGCACTGCGGAACTGCGCCAGAGAGGTGATGTTGGGGGCCACGAAACAGGCGGCCTGCGGCAGGGCGCGCTGAATCTCGGCGCGGCTGACGGCCTCGATGGTGATATTGGCGCTGCCGGCGCGGGTCAGGGAAATCTCGATCCCGGCCTCGTTGCGCAGCCGGTGCAGCAGCCGGGTCAGGTCGGCGGCAAGGCTGGCCGGGGGCTTGCCGGTCACCCGCACCGTGATCGGCCCTTCGAACCGGGTCATTACCGGCAGGGCGCGCCCGCTTTCCATACGGAAGCTGAGGTCGAGGAAGTCGCGCGCGATGTCGCGATTGGAACGCGCCGGCGGTGTCGGTCGCGGCGCGGCAAAGACCTTCATCGGCGGCAGGGTGCTGCTGGCCACGGCGGCGCGGCTGGCGGTGTCGTCCGACCGAGGAGACACGCAGGCGCCAAGCAGCAGCAGGCACAGCGGGAGAAACAGCCGCCGCATCACGGGCGCTGATAGCGGATGAAGGGGGTCAGCTTGCCGACCCGGTCATAAAGCCGCCGCGCGCTGTGGTTGAAATCCTGGGTCAGCCAGTAGACACCGGGGGCCCCGGCTTGATCGGCCGCCGCATAGACCGCCTCGATCAGCCGCCGCGCCACGCCGCCGCCCCGCGCCTCGGGGGCGGTGTAGAGATCCTGAAGATAGCAGACGTTTTCGAGTTTCCAGGCGTGACGGTGGAACAGGTAATGGGTCAGCCCCAGCAGCATGCCGTCGCGCTCGGCGACCAGGCAGGAGAAATCCTGCGGATCGTCGCCCAGCAGCCGGGCGAAGGTGCTTTCATAGACCTCGCCGGGCAGGACGGTTTCGTAATAGTCGAGATAGCCGGTCCACAGGACACGCCAGCGGGCTTGGTCCGAGGCCCTCAAGGGGCGGATCTTCAGGCCGTCATCGGTTTGCGACATCTGCTCTGCTCCGGTCATGCGGCCCGGCCGCGATGCGGCGGGCGGTTCGTGAAGGGGCTTTTTCGCGCCAGTATGGCCGCAAAACCCGTTGCGGCCAAGGATCACGAGGCCGGGCGCCGCCGCGTCCGAACCTTTGGGGCGGCAGAAGCCGGTGTCAGCGCCTTGAGCGGGCCATGAAGGCCAGCCGCTCGAACAGGTGCACGTCCTGTTCGTTCTTCAGCAGCGCACCATGCAGTTTGGGCAGGGCGTCGGTGCCGTCGCGGGCCAGATCCTCGGCGTCGAGATCCTCGGCGAGGATCAGTTTCAACCAGTCGAGCACTTCCGAGGTCGAGGGTTTCTTCTTCAGCCCCGGGGTTTCGCGGATCTCGAAGAACTGGGTCAGCGCGGTGGTCAGCAGCCGCTCCTTGATGCCGGGATGATGCACTTCGACGATCTCTTTCATCGTCTCGTGATCGGGGAAGCGGATGTAGTGGAAGAAACAGCGGCGCAGGAAGGCGTCGGGCAGTTCCTTTTCATTGTTCGAGGTGATGATCATGATCGGGCGGTGCCGGGCCCGGATCGTCTCGCCGGTCTCGTAGACGTGGAACTCCATCTTGTCGAGTTCCTGCAACAGGTCGTTGGGAAACTCGATGTCGGCCTTGTCGATCTCGTCGATCAGCAGCACCAGCTTTTCGTCGGCCTCGAAGGCCTCCCAGAGCTTGCCCTTCTTGATGTAGTTCCTGACGTCATGGACGCGTTCATCGCCGAGCTGGCTGTCGCGCAGGCGGCTGACCGCGTCGTATTCGTAAAGACCCTGCTGGGCCTTGGTGGTCGACTTGATGTTCCATTCGATCATCCGCAGGCCCAGCGCCTCTGCCACTTGGCGCGCCAGCTCGGTCTTGCCGGTGCCGGGTTCGCCCTTGACCAGAAGCGGGCGCTCCAGCGCCACCGAGGCATTGACCGCGACGTTCAGGTCCTCGGTTGCCACGTAAGTTTTGGTGCCTTCGAATTTCATGCGTGTTTCCCTGCGCGTAGCCTTGATTTCGCCGGCACCCTATCGCGAACAAATTTTCACCGCAATGCAGTGCTATGGGTAGTGACAATCCCCGAGCAAAGGGGTAATGCCACAGCCATAGAGAAGGGGGGTCTGATGTCTGAAGCAAATACCGTTACGGACGTTAGCCGCATTGAGGGAGCAGACATGAAAGCTGAGAACTTCCTGCCCGACGACTATCGTCCCGCAGAAGACGAACCGTTCATGAACGAACGCCAGCTGGAATATTTTCGTCGCAAACTGGTCAATTGGAAAAACGAGATTCTCGACGACAGCCGTGACACGATCGAGGGATTGCAGGAAAGCACCCGCAATATTCCCGACGTCGCCGACCGCGCCAGCGAGGAAACCGATCGTGCGCTGGAACTGCGCACGCGCGATCGTCAGCGCAAGCTGGTGGCCAAGATCGACGCCGCGCTGCGCCGGATCGACGAAGGTGAATACGGCTATTGCGACGTCACCGGCGAGCCGATCTCGCTGAAGCGGCTCAACGCGCGTCCGATCGCCACCATGAGCCTCGAGGCTCAGGAACGTCACGAGCGCCGCGAAAAGGTCCATCGCGACGAGTGACGCGCCGACAAATGTAAGAGATGCAGGACGCCGGGGTTTTTTTCCCGGCGTTTTTCGTATCAAAAGGAAGCATGAGTCTCGAGAACCAGAAAGTCACCATCGTCGGCGCCGGAATCGGCGGGCTGACCGCGGCGCTGGCCCTGCGGGCGCGGGGCGCGGATGTGACGGTGCTGGAACAGTCGGGCAGCATATCCGAGGTCGGCGCCGGATTGCAGATCAGCCCCAACGGTTTCTGCGTTCTGCGGGCGCTGGGCCTTGGCGATCGCTTCCGCGCCGCCGCGGTGCGCGGGCAGGCGGTGGAGCTGCGCGACTACCGGCGGGGTGATCTGGTGGCGCGGCTCGATCTCGGCCTCTTGCCCGAGGATCAGCCCTATTTCTTCATCCACCGATCGGACCTGATCGACCTTCTGGGCGAGGCGGTGCGCGAGGCCGGGGTCAAGGTGCGGTTGCTGCAAAAGGTGGAAAAGGTGGTGCCGGGCGCCTGTCCCGAGCTGCATCTTGCCAATAACGTGGTGCAGCAGGGCGGGCTGGTGATCGGCGCCGACGGGCTGCATTCCAGGGCCCGGCAGGCGCTGAACGGTGCTTCGGCCCCCTTCTTCACCCGCCAGGTGGCCTGGCGCGCGACCATTGCCAACAAGGTCGGGCACCCGCCGGTGGCCCGCGTCCACATGGCGCCCAAGCGCCATATGGTCAGCTATCCGCTGCGGGGCGGCGACAGGGTCAACCTGGTCATGGTGCAGGAGCGCATGGCCTGGGCCGACGAGGGCTGGCATTTCCGTGATGACCCGGACAAGCTGCGCGC